>JBJEQV010000093.1:0-9587 GCA_051881915.1 Porcipelethomonas sp.
AAAGTTTTCTACAAGGAAGATGGCATAGACGTTGCTGAAATCTTAAGAAAATCTCTTATGCTATTCATTGAAAAGGAGGTCAAGGAATTATGTCAAAAAAACTCTTGACTTCACAGCCGGAAAGGTCTTATAATATTTACGTAAAAAATGAATGGTCGCCGATTTTGGAGGTGCATTATGTATCCTAAAATAGACGAACCGCAAAGATACTCTGCAGCCCTTTATCTGAGGCTGTCAAAGGATGATGAAAAAAAGGATAAATATTCTGAAAGCATCAAGAATCAAAAATCACTGTTAGAGGGATATGCTGATAAGGAACATCTGAATATCTTCGATGTGTATATCGACGATGGGTACAGCGGAACAAGCATAAAGCGTCCGGACCTGAAGCGTATGCTCGAAGATATCAGCAATAAAAAGGTAAACATGGTAATTACCAAAGACCTATCCCGACTCAGCAGAAATCACATTGATACCGGACATCTTTTGGAAACTTTCTTTCCCGAAAAGAAAGTCAGATACATTGCTTTAACAGACGGCTATGATACCGAAATAGACGGCTATACCAGCGAACTTGCAATGTTCAAGAGTATGTTTAACGACCTGTATACAAGAGATATTTCCCGTAAAATCATCAGTATCAAGCGTGACAAACAGAAAAAAGGTCTGTTCATCGGAGGTAAAGCGCCTTACGGCTACAAAAAATCTCCGACAGACAAAAACCATCTCATCATTGATGAGGAAACCGCCGACAATGTGCGCTACATCTTTCAGCTTGCTTTAAACGGAAAATCCTGCCGTCAAATCGCTATGACGTTAAATGCCGAAAATATTCCCACACCTGCTATGTATGCAAATATAAAGCCGTCTGAAAAAAGAGGGGCATTTTCAGGATTATGGAGTTCCGAACGAATCAGCGAGATGCTTCAGAATGAAGTGTACATAGGCAATATGGTACAGGGCAGAGTTCAGAAATTAAGCCATAAATCCGACTCATGCTATAAGCTGCCCAAAGAAAAATGGACAGTTGTAGAAAACACTCATGAGCCGATTATCGATAAGGACACTTTTGAGAAAGTCGGTTTGCTGATAAAAAGCCGTGTTAAAACCCGTTCCCGCAAATATGACTATCTTTTAAAAGGATTGGTTTACTGCAATGAGTGCGGTTCTCTGCTGGGTGTTATGAACAGAAAGCTTGCCAGTGGTGAAATGCTCTACTTTGTATGCAGAACATACCAAAGGTTTACAGCCTATGAGAAATGCACCTGCCATTGTATCAGAGTGGAAGACGTTACAAACGCCGTCATTGAACAAGTCAGGAACGTATGTCAGAAATTTTTAAGCAGATTGGATATGGCTGAAATCAATGACGAAACACAAAAGCTTTTGCAGACTGAAAAAAAGCGTCAGGAAAAAGACACTGCCGACCTGAAAAACAAACTGAAAACCATTGAAGCCAAAATCGACAAAATCTATGATGATAAATTATCGGATAACATCAGCAATGAAATGTTTCAGCGGTTTTACCAAAAATTCTGTGAGGAGCAGTCTGTTCTCAGGGAAAAGATTCAGGAGCTGGAAAGCTCAGACGAAAAAGAAATCGAGCTGAATCTGGAAAATATCAAAGGACTTGTCACGCAGTTTCTGAATGCTGAGGAGTACAGCAAGGAATTGCTTGTCAGCCTTATCGAGCGAATTGAATTGAAAGAAAACAAAGAGGTTCTGATTTATTTCAGATTCAAGGAATTAAACGTGCCGGAGCATTTATAATAATTCCTATACTAAGTATCAAGAATAGAAAAAAAGGCGCTGTCGACACTAAAAAAAATGTACGACAGCAACCCATACTGAAAATATTATTATCACATTTCCGCAAATCTTGTCAGACTGCTTTCCGCATCTATTCTGAGCAGACGATTATATTTTGCCACTCTGTCCGAACGGCAGGGCGCTCCTGTTTTTATCTGACCTGCATTAGTTCCGACAGCAAGATCGGCAATAGTATTATCCTCAGTCTCGCCAGAGCGATGAGAGATGATCGCACGATAGCCTGCTGATTTTGCCATTTTAATTGCATCAAGAGTTTCCGTCAGCGTTCCGATCTGATTAAGCTTTATCAGTATGGCGTTGGCGGCATTTTCTTTTATTCCTCTTGAAAGATAATCAGTGTTGGTAACAAACAGGTCGTCACCCACAAGCTGAATACGGTCCCCAAGTGAAGCGGTAATCTTGACCCATCCCTGCCAGTCCTGTTCTCCTAAAGCGTCTTCAATGGAAATAATGGGATACTTGTCACAAAGCTTATGCCAGAAAGCAATAAGTTCATCAGTTTCATAGGTTATTCCCCTTTTCGGAAGACGATATTTTCCGTTCTCATACCATTCACTGCTTGCTGCGTCAAGAGCAATTTTTATATCATCTGTACTGTACCCTGCTCCGTCAATTGCTTCAAGAATGCATTCAATCGCTTCTTCATCAGATCCGAGATCAGGAGCAAAACCGCCTTCATCACCGACAGCGGCAGAAAGACCTTTTTTCTTCAGAACATTTTTAAGGGAATGATAAACCTCTGTGCCCATTCTGAGGGACTCGCTGAAAGTTGCCGCACCGACAGGCATGATCATAAATTCCTGAATGTCAATATTATTTGAAGCATGTGCACCGCCATTTAAAATGTTCATCATCGGAACCGGCAGCGTATCTGCCGAAATACCGCCTATATATCTGTGAAGCGGCATGTGATAATGCAAAGCTGAAGCCTTTGCAAGTGCCAGGGATACCGCAAGAATCGCATTTGCCCCCAGCCGTGATTTGTTTTCTGTTCCGTCAAGCTTTATCATCATATTATCTGCACGGCTCTGATCAATGGTTTTGGCATCATAAAGAGCATTGGCAATTTCAGTATTTACATTTTCTACTGCTCTTGTCACTCCGTTACCGTTAAATCTTTTCCTGTCGCCGTCACGAAGCTCAGCTGCTTCATTTATTCCCGTTGAAGCCCCCGACGGAACACTTGCCGCACCCACACTTCCGTCAGAAAGCATTACTTCTGCCCTGACAGTGGGATTCCCCCTTGAATCAAGAACCTCATATCCTCTTACCTTTTCAATTCTGATCATATTACAACTCCTTTTTTACTTTGTTGTATAAGGTGCCAGTGAAAGCCTGATAAAGTATCCCTGTTCATGGCTGCATACAGGACACACTTTAGGCGCTTCCGAGCTTTTATGGATATATCCGCAGTTAAGGCACATCCATTCCTCTTCGACATCAGCAACAAAAAGCTTACCCTGTTCAAGAAGATCAGCCAGCGCTCCGAATCTGTCTCCATGAGTCTTCTCAATTTTTGCGATCTGATTAAATTTTGCTGCAATCTGTGAAAATCCCTCATGATTTGCTGCAACTGCAAAATCCGGATAAACAGACGAAAACTCCTCCAGTTCATTATGCCGGGCAGATCTGAGATAATCAAGAGTTTTTGTGTAAACACCAACAGGATAGCCGCCGTCTATTTTAACAGTCTCTCCTGTTATTTCCTTAAGAAAATCGTAGAAAACCTTTGCATGAGCGCGCTCCTGACCGGCAGTAAACTTAAATACCGCTTCCACAGCGTAAAGTTTATCATTTTTTGCCTGTTCTGCCGCAAAAAGATAGCGGTTTGCCGCCTGACTTTCCCCGGCAAATGCTCTCATGAGATTCACACTTGTCTTACTTGACTTAATGTTCATAATTTCCCTCCGTTATTTTACAAATTTAATGCTCTAAAATTATTTCCATAAAAAGAAAAATTATACGCAAAAAGACCCATGCATTTAAGCATAGGTCTTTTTGAATTTATGAAAGGAAATTCTGATTATCAGCCCCAGCCGCCAGTAGAACCTGAAGAAGCTTCAGTTCCTCCGGAAATTGTTCCGTTTACATAGCATTCCTGTGTGCTGTCAAGTACTGAAAGATTTGTACCGCCTGAAATAGTTCCGCCTGTATAAACCTTTACGGATGAATAGCCATTGCAGCCTGCCTTGATCTGGCTTACAGATTTATCCGCAATAAAGGAAACTATTACATTTCCTGAGCTGTCTGCAAGCGTGATCCTTGTTCCGCTTGACGCCGAGCATGATGCAGAGACTGTTGATGTAAGATTGCAGCTGCCTTCTGCAACAAATACTCCTCCGGTATATGATAATGCACCGTCAGTATCAAATGTTTCATTGCCGTTTGATATTGCATATCCGCCTGAGATCGTTAAGCTTCCGTTTGAATCAAATCCGTCATGGTCGCCGTCAGTTGCATTTACAAGTGCGAAACCGCCCTTGATATTCATCTGGTAGTTACCTGATGAGCTTCCCATGCCGCCTCCCGGATTCCATCCTCCGGGTGAAGTACTGCCTGAACCGTCAGCACCGCCTGCTGCATTATATCCGTCGTCCACTGAATTAACAATTACTGTACCGCTGTTCTGCTCAATGTTCATGCCCTCCATGCCTTCATAGCAGTATGAAACATAAATAACAACATCATCAAGTGTTGAAGCAGAACCGTTGCCGATTGTAAGATTTGAATCGGAATGAACACCGTCATCTGCAGAAGCAAGTGTAAGTCTGCCGCCGTAAAGATTCATGTTGCCTGCGCAGTGCAGAGAGTCATCAGAGGAATCAATATTGACCGTTCCTCCGTTAATTGTAAGGTTGCCGCCGCTCTGATATGTAGTGCCTGTTGAATCGTAAAGACCAACAGCCTTGATTCCCTTTGCACTTATGTCAACCTTATTGCTGTTGCCGTCCATGCCGAAGCCTCCGCCAGGACCGCCTGTCTGACCGCCTGAGCTTGCTGTACCGGTAAATCCATAACCCTCATATGTATGGATTTCAACACTGCCGCCGTTCATTACAAATTCCTGTTCCGCCTGAATGCCGTCAGCATATGAATCAATATTTACAGATCCTCCGTTGATTGTTATGATACCGCTGTCTGTTTCAGTTGCGTTTGTAGATGTAATACCATCTCCGGATGTTGTCTTTACAGTTACTGAAAGACTGCTGAAATCGCCTGTTCCGCCGTTTTCAACCATATCATCAGGATTTCCGATTCTTACAGAATCCTTGCCTCTGATACCATCATCAACGGCTGTAACATTGACTGTACCATTATTTATTCTGAGGTCATTCTTACAAACAACAGCGTCCGCATAGTTTCCGTATACGTTAAGAGTTCCGCTGCCCTTTATTGTAAGATCATCCTTGCTGTATATCGCACCTGAATCCTCATCTGCATTTGTATATGCAGCCGAACCGTCAGAAATAGTATTTACAGTTCCGCTTTTTGCAGATATCGAACATTTATCTCCTATCTGTGCAACATATACAGGAGAAGTCGATGAGTTTGTAAGAGACATACCTTCCAGTGAAAGCTCAACCAGTCCGTCTGCATAGGTTGTCTTGTCAACATCAACTACGATCTGACCGTCGCTCATATCACCTGTTACGGAATATGTGCCCGGTTCAAGAATTGAGATAGTCTTCATATCTGCACTAATTGAAGCGCCTGTTCCGCTGAATGTTATTCCGGAATTGCTGAGGACAATTGAATTGCCTTCCGCAGGTGTAACAACAGAGCCCGATATTGCCGCAACATTATTGAATGTATTTACAGCGCCCGAAGAAACTGCAAATTCTCCGTCTGAAGCAGCAGCGTCATGAGTCATCTGAGCTCCGCCAGTGTAAACCTGATAGGTTCCGTCAGTAAACTTGTCATTGCATATAAGAACGTATGTATATTTCTTATCAGGTGTTATCGAGTAAACATCAGTTCCGTTCTTCTTAATATCGATCTGTGCCTTATCAAGCTTTTCAGTGTAGTTGAGAATCATTGTGTTTACTGTGATTCCTGCAGTATTTGTAAACGCTTCGTTGCTGGTTGCAACAACGCTTCCTCCTGTTATATCAGCAGTATATCCTGCACCGGCTGTCAGACTGCGCTTTCCGTATGCATAAACTTCACCGCTGCTGATCTTAACTGAAGTTCCTGCCTGAATCGCATCGTTCTCTGCCTTGGCAGTAACCTTTCCGCCTGTGATTTCAACATAATTTGATTTGGACTTGATCGCATCTCCGCCCTTGGCGTTGATGTCAACAGTACCGCCGGAAATAAGAATATATCCCACTGTCGTATCTGTCGAGTCATTGGAAATGATTGCATCCGCACCTGTTTCAGTATCATCGGCAGCACAGGTAACCTTGAGATTACCGTCTTTGATTTCAACTGATTTCTTACCCTTTACGGCAGCGCCGTCAGGATCAACGCTGTTATGCTTTACAGTAATATTGCCGCCGTTGATCTTCAGGTCATCATTACTTGTGATCGAATACAGATAATTCGAATTTACAGTAAGCGATCCGCTGCCGTTTATAGTAAGATCGTCCTTGGAGTAGATTGTGGAATCTGCCTCTGCGTCGGTATACGTTTCGGTGTCGTTCAGCACGTTTTCGGTTCCGGCAGCCAGTGTAATGACTGTTTTGTCGGCATTAACGCAATAAATCGGAGCATTTGTCGAGCAAGTAACATTTACCCCGTTCAGAACGATATTTACCTTGTCGGAATCTGAAGCATTTACATAAATCTGACCGTCCGTCAGTGTACCGTCAACATAATATGTACCGCCTGCTGTGATTGTAGCAACGGTATTGTCTGCGCTGAGATCAACTCCCTGACCTTCAACAGAAATTGAGCTTCCGTTCAGATGAATATAGTTGATTTCAGAGATGAAGCTTTCTACCGCAATCCTCTTGAGCATTACAAGATCAAATGCATTGACAGCATTGTCGCCGTTAAAGTCAGCATTTGCCCCTGCTGGAATTTCATCTTTCTTGTTTGTAAGAAAATTGCGCAGAAGTGTAACATCATCAGAGTTTACAGATCCGTCTGCATTCAGATCACATATTGATGCAGCAGCGGAAACCTTGACTTCAGGAATCATCTTTCCGGAAAGTCCGAAACCGGCTCCGCCAGCAATAACAGTCAGAGCTGTAACCCCGGAAACAATTCTGCGAATTCTGCTTTTTCCGTACATAATTAATCCTCTCCTTTATATATTTTTTCATTTATCTTAAAGAATAATCATATTATAAATCTCTTATCTTAAATTAATCTTAAATAAACAAAAAGTTTTGAATACCGTTCTCTTTATTGTGAAATTTACTCAAATCCCTCTCCCGGACATTATTCAGTACATTATTATAGTATAAGCAATTTACTTTTCCATGACTTTAATTTTATACTGATTTTACATTTTTAAGATTAATTTAAGAATCATTTTATATAATATGAGTAAAGTTAAGGAAAGGAGGAAATCCGGCAGCTAAAATCCGGATATCAAAATATGGCTATTAATATTTTCAAAAGAAAAGAAGTAAAATTTCTTCTTGACATGAAACAATTTAACGGACTTATGTCTGTGATCTATGATTATATGGAGCCTGATGCCTACTGTACAGATGGCAAGGAATACGGGATTTACAATATATATTATGATACTCCTGACAGCTTCCTTATAAGGGAATCTCTCTCAAAGCCTTATTACAAGGAAAAACTCAGACTCAGAAGCTATTTTTCTCCTGCCTCTCCCGATGACAGAGTTTTCCTTGAGATCAAAAAGAAGATCGGCGGTATCGTAACAAAAAGAAGAGTCACTCTTACTCTTTCAGAAGCTGAAGCCTATATGGGGTTAGGCGCAAGGCCTGAAACAAAAAAATACATATCAGAACAGGTTCTTAACGAAATCGATGTACTCAAACAAAATTATGATCTCTCACCTGCACACTATATAAGCTATCAGAGAATGGCTTTTTTCGGAAAGGAAGACAGTGAATTCCGTCTTACTTTCGACCGTGCAATAACAGAAAGAACCTATGACCTGAGCCTGAGCCGCGAGTGCTACGGCTCACAGATAATAAGACCGGATCAGCGTCTTATGGAGATCAAGGTAACAGATTCAATACCTATGTGGCTCAGCAATACTCTTTCTGAGCTCGGGATCTATAAAACAAGCTTTTCAAAATATGGCAAAGCTTATCAGAATTATATAAGAGAACATATAAATAATCAAAAAGGAGTAAGTATTTATGCCTGAAATTTTTAATTCCATAGTAAACGACACAAATACCGGATTCGGAACTTTTTTCATCTGCCTTATTTCCAGTATGATTCTCGGAATGTCAATCAGCCTTATTTACAAACTGACCCACCGGAAGGAAGGCTGCGCACAAGGATTTGTTCTGTCGCTTGTAATGCTGCCGGGAATCGTTTCAATCATAATCCTTCTTATAAATGATACATCCAAGGCTCTCGGTCTTGCAGGTGCATTTTCTCTGGTACGTTTCAGAAGTGTTCCCGGGGATCCCAAGGATATTGCATATATTTTCTTTGCAATGGCAGCAGGTGTTGGCTGCGGACTGGGATACATAGGCTTTGCCGCAGCATTCGTGATCATTCTGGGAATTGTAATGTTCATTCTTAATGCATCAAGGTATGCAGCTCCCTCAACGTCTTCCATGACGCTTAAAATAACAGTCCCTGAAAACCTTAATTATCAGGGACTGTTTGACAGCGTCCTGAACCAGTACACAGAAGGCTGGAGACTCAAAAGAGTAAAGACAGTTGATTTCGGAACATTATTTGATCTGGTTTACAGCATTGAACTGAAAAACGATGCAGACCAGAAAAAATTCATTGATTCTATCCGTACTCTCAACGGCAATCTTAATGTTACGCTTATTCTTTATAAGTATGATGACAAGATTTATGCAAACTGATTAATTATACCTCCCATTATTTATTTTATAAAAATCCGGCGTTTCAGAGACCAGCCGGATTTTTACTTTAATCTGCTCAGTCAGGCCGAATCATTCCGGGAAATTGTAATGCAAATACTCTTGACAAAACCCGACATATGTATTATAATAAAGGAAAATATAGAAAATGGAGAGTTGTTCCAAATGAAAGACACAGGTTTTACAAAAGTAATTGATGATTTAGGAAGAATTGTGCTTCCTAAAGAAATCAGAAAAAAGCTCGGAATGGACATCAGATCATCTGTTGATGTTTATGTTGACGGTGACAGGATAATCCTTTCCAAATCCAACAAAGAATGCATGTTCTGCACATCCAAAGAAAATCTTACAGAATTCAAAGGAAAGTGTGTCTGCGAAAAGTGCATTTCAGAAATGAAGTAAGAAAAATCCTTCTGCATAATGCAGAAGGATTTTTTATTGTACAGCTGAAGTCCCCGGCCAAGGCGCAGTACCAATAAAGAAGTAAAGCCCGAAAGCGGCTTGAAAGAACTGCTTTCGGGCTTTATTATTCGTTTACTCACATAAATCAGAATCTGCCGATGCTTTCTATTTCCAATGATTAAGTTTCGGTATCACTGCTTCCATATGTGCCCTGACCTGTTCCGCAGGCCAATTCTCATTTGCCATATGCTCTGCACAAAAATCAATCAATTGTTCTTTACTGGTATACTTGAATTCACCATCTGTGTAGCACCACTTACAATATTCCTCATTGAAATCACCATTTGGCTCTTTGCTGAT
>JBJEQV010000094.1:0-42370 GCA_051881915.1 Porcipelethomonas sp.
CGGATTTTGGTTATGATGTGCCTGCAACAGGATTTGCTGTTAATGTTGACGCTGTTATGACTGTTGAAATGAAGAAAAATGAATTGCCGGAAAAGAATATAGACGCTGTTGTTTATGCTGAAGCAGGGCATGAGATCAATGCACTTAAAACGGCAAACAAACTTCGCAGCGAGGGTAAAACTGTTGAGATATCACTGTTTGATACTTTTGAGAAAACTGTAAATTATGCAGAAAAAAAGAATATAGCACATGTAATAAAAGCAGGCGAAACTGCTGTGGAGGTAAAATAAATGTCTAAACCACTTAGAATAGCGCTTACAAAAGGACGCCTTGAAAAAGATACGATAGGACTTCTTGAAAAATCAGGATTTGACTGTACAGCTGTAAGGGAAAAGGGGAGGAAGCTTATTCTTCCGGTCAAGGATGCCAATGCTGAGGTGGTTCTTGCCAAAGCAAACGATGTTATAACCTATGTTGAGCATGGAGTATGCGATATGGGGGTCGTGGGCAAGGATACAATCATGGAAATGAGCGGAAAGTTTTTTGAAATGGTTGATCTTGGCTTCGGTAGGTGCAAATTTGCTCTTGCTGTAAAAAAAGGTACAGATTTTTATGCAGGCTACGGGGTAAAGACAATTGCTACAAAATATCCGAATATCACAAGAAATTTCTTTGAGGGCAAGGGAATGGATGTTGATATTGTGAAGATCGAAGGGTCTGTTGAGCTTGCGCCTCTTCTTGAACTTTCAAATGGAATTGTGGATATAGTGGAAACAGGTACAACACTGAGAGAAAACGGACTTGAGGTTATCGAGGATATTGCACCGATCTCTGCAAGGCTTATTGTGAATACAGTAAGTCTGAAGCTGAGACAGAACGAAATAGAGGATCTTATTAAAATTATAGAGGAGAATTTATAATTATGATAAAGAAGATTTATGCAAACGGCAGCGATGAATTTGAGTTTCTTGAAAATCTGAAGAAAAGAAGCGGTGAAACCGACAAAAAGGTAACTCAGATTGTTACTGAGATCATCGAAAACGTAAAAGAGAACGGTGATAAAGCTGTTAACGATTACACTCTCAAATTTGACGGAAGTCTTCCGGAGTACTATGAAGTTCCTCAGGATGTGATAAATGACGCCATGAGCGAAGCGGATGAAAATTTTGTAAATGCTCTGCTTAATGCTATGGAAAATATTTCTGAGTTTCATAACCGTCAGAAGCAGCAGGGATTTACAGACTGCAAGGAAAACGGTGTAATGCTCGGACAGCGTGTAAGGGGTCTGGAACGTGTCGGACTTTATGTTCCGGGCGGTACGGCTGCATATCCTTCCAGTGTTCTTATGAATGCCATTCCGGCAAAAATTGCCGGTGTCAGGGAGATAATAATGGTTACTCCGCCGCAAAAGGACGGAAAGCCAAATAAGGATATTCTTGTAGCTGCAGCAGTATGCGGTGTTGACAGAGTATTCCTTACAGGCGGCGCTCAGGCTATTGCAGCACTGGCTTACGGAACTGAATCAATCCCGAAAGTTGACAAGATCGTTGGTCCCGGAAATATTTTTGTTGCAACAGCAAAGAAACTTCTGTATGGACAGGTCGATATTGATATGATCGCAGGCCCCAGTGAAATTCTTGTAATGGCTGATGAAACAGCAGATCCGAAATTTGTTGCGGCTGACCTCATGTCTCAGGCAGAGCATGATAAGCTTGCATCCTCAATTCTTCTTACAACAAGCGAAGAACTTGCTGACAAAGTCAATGAAGAGATAAGGCGTCAGATTCAGTATCTTTCCCGTAAGGAAATTATAGAAAAGTCACTTGAGGATTACGGTGTTATTATTGTGTGCGACTGTCCTGCGTGTGCAGTTGAGCTTGCAAATGCCATTGCTCCGGAACATCTCGAGGTTCTTATGAAAAATCCCACAGAGTATATTGGAAAGCTTGATAACGCAGGATCTGTATTTCTTGGACAGTATTCGTCCGAACCGCTCGGCGATTATTATGCGGGACCTAATCACGTTCTTCCTACAAGCGGAACAGCAAGATTTTTCTCGCCTCTTTCTGTTGCAAGCTTCATAAAGCGTTCAAGCTATATTTACTATACAGAGGAAGCTCTCAGAGAGGCAAAGGATGACATAGTTCTGATTGCTGAAAAAGAAGGACTGACGGCTCACGCTAATGCCATAAAGGTAAGATTTCAGTAAGTTTGGGAGTGAACAAGCCATGAACAGTGATTTTTTATGGGAAAACAATGTAAGAAAAGTCGTCCCATATACACCAGGTGAACAGCCTAAGGAACAGAACATTATAAAGCTCAATACAAATGAAAACCCATATCCTCCGTGTGCCGGCGTCAGAAAAATACTGGATTCGTTTGACTGCGACAGGATGAAGCTTTATCCCGATACGGATTCTGAGGTTCTTGTGACTGAGCTTGCGAAAAAATACGGTGTAAAAAATTCCAATATTTTTGTTGGAGTTGGCTCGGACGACGTGATCTCAATGGCGTTTATGACATTTTTCAATTCGGATAAACCCATATTTTTTCCGGACGTTACTTATTCATTTTATGACGTATGGGCAGAAGTTTACAGGATTCCATATGAAACAAAACCGTTAAATGATGATTTTACAATTGATCCTGAGGATTATAAAGCGGAAAACGGGGGCATTATTTTCCCCAATCCCAATGCTCCTACCGGAGTTCTGGAAAGTACTGAGATGATTGAAGATATCATAAAGTCAAATCCGGGATCCGTAGTCATAATTGATGAGGCATATATTGATTTTGGGGGAGAAAGCTGTCTGCCGCTTATTAATAAATATGATAATCTTCTGGTAGTGCAGACTTTTTCAAAATCACGTTCCATGGCTGGAATGAGGATAGGATTTGCTGTTGGAAGCGAAAAGCTCATTAAATTTATGAACGATGTGAAATTTTCAGTTAATTCATATACAATGAACCATATTACCCAGCTTTGCGGAGCTGAGTCGGTTAAAGATGACAAGTATTTTCTTGAATCGGTTGAACGTATTGTAAAAACAAGAGAAAATACCAAAAAACGTCTTGCAGAACTTGGATTTACATTTCCGGACTCAAAAAGTAACTTTATTTTTGCAAGTCACAGGGAAATTCCTGCAAAATACATTTTTGAAGAACTGAAGAAGAGAAAAATATATGTAAGATACTGGAATAAGGAAAGGATCAGTAATTATCTCAGAATAACAGTTGGTACCGACAGTGAAATGGATTCACTTATTGCAGCTCTGAGTGAAATTCTGAGGAAAGGATAATATCTTATGAGAATGGCAAAAATCAGCCGTAAGACAAAAGAAACTGATATCACAGCTGAAGTTGTTTTTGACGGAAAAGGAAAAGCGGAAATTGATACCGGAATAGGTTTTTTTGATCACATGCTTACTGCTCTTTCCGTTCACAGCGGAATAAGCATGAATATAAGCTGTAAAGGCGATCTTAATGTTGACTGTCATCATTCCATTGAAGACACAGGTATCGTTCTTGGAATAGCTTTTGCTGAAGCGTTGGGTGATAAGTCCGGTATAGCCCGTTATGGTTCTGCTTATATTCCGATGGACGAAGCGCTGGGTTTCTGTTCCCTTGATATAAGCAACCGTCCTTTCCTTGTTTTCAAAGGAGAGTTTACCAATCAGATGATCGGACAGTATGATACCTGTATGACGGAGGAATTTTTCCGTGCATTTGCTTTCAATGCCGGAATAACACTTCATCTTGATATGGTTTACGGAACCAACGATCATCATAAGTGTGAGGCGGTTTTCAAGGCATGTGCACACGCTCTTAAAATGGCGTCAGAGCCTAACAAAACAGGTGGAACACTTTCGACGAAAGGAAGTTTGTGATATGATTGCAGTAATTGATTATGGTGCAGGCAACATTTTCAGTGTAAAAAATGCTCTTGATTATCTTGGTTTTGAAAATATGCTGACAGATAGAAAAGAGGATATTGAAAATGCGGACGCACTGATCCTCCCGGGGGTAGGAGCATTTCCGAGCGCGATGAAGATGCTGGATAAAAGCGGTCTTACTGAAACTGTAAAGATTCAGGCAAAGAGTAAACCTTTTCTGGGGATCTGTCTCGGAATGCAGATGCTGTTTGAAAAGGGATATGAATTTGAGGAATGTGACGGCCTGGGACTTATAGGCGGTTCTGTAAAAAAAATGGAGGAACCGGAGCTTATTATTCCTCACATGGGCTGGAACAAGCTTGAGGTACTCAATGACTGTCCTCTGCTTCATGGACTTGATGAAGAAAGTTACGTTTATTTTGTTCATTCATACAAGGCTGAATGTGATGATAAGAATATTTCCGCATACTGTACATACGGCGGCAGAGTTCCGGCACTTGTATATGACGGAGCAACTGTTTATGGCGCTCAGTTTCACCCGGAAAAAAGCGGTGATACAGGTCTAAAAATCCTGAAAAATTTTGGAGGACTTATAAAATGATAATTTTACCCGCTATTGATATAAAGGACGGAAACTGCGTCAGACTATTCAAGGGAGACTTTTCCACAGTAGAAAAGGTTGCTTCCGATTATATGGAAACTGCAAAGGGATTTGAAGCGGCAGGCGCCTCGTGGATTCATATGGTTGATCTTGACGGAGCTAAAGAGGGACGTCCTGTAAATACAAAGATTTACAGAGATGTTGCTGAAAAAACTTCACTTAAAGTAGAAGTAGGCGGCGGTATCAGAAATCTTGAAACTGTTGGGGAATATCTTTCAATGGGAATCTCGAGGGTTATAATCGGCTCTGCGGCGCTGAAAAATCCAAAGCTTGTAAAGGACGCTGTGGATAAGTTCGGCAGTGAAAAAATAGCCGTGGGCATTGACTCAAAGGACGGCATGGTCGCAACTGAAGGCTGGCTGGAGTCCTCAGACGTTCACTATATAGACCTTGCAAAAGAAATGATAAAAATCGGTGTCAAGTACTTCATTGTAACGGATATTTCCAAGGACGGAACTCTTTCCGGCGTGAACACCCAGCAGCTGGGCGACCTTGCAAAGGCTACGAACGGCGAATGCTGTATAATCGCAAGCGGCGGAGTACACACCATTGAGGACATAAAGGCTTGCAAACAGCTTGGTCTGTACGGCACAATATGCGGCAAATCCATCTATAAAGGAACTCTTGATTTAAGAGAAGCTGTAGAATGCGCAGGGCTTCAGTAATTCCGTTAATATACTAAATCAGAATTTATGGTGATATAAATGAAAATCAGAAAAGTTCTATTAACAATTTTTGATTTGATTATTGTTGTATTAGCAAGCTACTGGTGCTTTGGGTTGATGTTTTACTTCTCTGCAACTGTTGATGGTTCGATTTATATAAGCAGCGATTATGCTATTTGGGAAAGGAATTATCTTGTACCGGCACAAATATTTGGTATTCCAATTATTGTCACAATAGTTTCAATCATTTTATATCGTAAGTTGCGGATGAAGAATCTTATTGGGAAAAAGTATATTGCTCTTGTATTGTATAATATCATACCTCTCTACATAATCGGCTTCTTTCAAATCATAAATTGGATAGATTATTGGAATGTGGTATATTGATGATAAATTCTGATTTATAAATAAAGGAGGTTCAACAATGCTTGCAAAAAGAATTATTCCATGCCTTGACGTCAGAAACGGAAAGGTAGTAAAGGGTGTAAACTTTGAGGGTATAAAGGACGTAGGCGATCCGGTTCTTTCCGCTGAGGAGTATAACCGTCAGGGCGCAGATGAAATTGTTTTTTATGATATTACAGCTTCTTTCGAGGGAAGAGGCGTTTTTCTCGATGTTGTAAGAGAAACCGCTAAAAAGGTTTTTGTACCTCTGACAGTCGGAGGAGGAATTAAAACTGTTGATGATATAAGAGAAACGCTGAGGGCAGGGGCTGACAAGGTTTCTGTCAATTCACAGGCTGTGCAGAATCCCCGGCTTATCAAGGACGGCGCTGACATATTCGGCAGCCAGTGTATATGTGTCGGCATTGACGCAAAGAAAATCGCTGATAAAAAGTGGACAGTATATATAAACGGCGGACGTGTCGATTATAAGATCGATCTTATTGAGTGGGTTAAGAAAATTGAACAGCTTGGGGCTGGTGAGATCTGCCTTAATTCAATTGACGCAGACGGTACAAAGGCAGGATTTGACATAGAGATGCTTGATGCTGTATGCAAAGCAGTAAATATTCCTGTAATTGCAAGCGGCGGTGCCGGAAAGATCGGAGACTTTTCCGAGGTGTTTGAGAAAACCGGTGCAACTGCAGCTCTTGCGGCTTCACTTTTCCATTTTAAGGAGCTTACAGTGGGGCAGGTTAAAGAACATTGTAAGAGCAAAGGGATTATTGTCAGATAAAGTATGGTGGTGGACTATGATAAAAATAGATTTAAACGATCTTGATAAATTTTTCGTCAAGAGTGAGCTTATTCCGGCGATCTGCTATGAAGCGGATACTAAGACTGTTTTAATGCTTGCATACATGAACAAAGAAAGTCTTAGAAAAACTCTGGAAACAGGATACACATGGTTCTGGAGCCGTTCCAGACAGGAATACTGGAATAAAGGAGCTACTTCGGGACATCTTCAGAAGGTTGTAAGTATTTACGGTGACTGTGACAATGATACGCTGCTTGTAAATGTGAAACAGACCGGAGCTGCATGTCATACCGGAGAATACAGCTGCTTTTTTAATAAGATTTACGATAATGAATAATTTGAACTAAAAAATATTCAAAATTTGTAACTAAACTTAAAGAGTCTGAATATTATATATTGAAGTATTCAACATGGAAGCATTTGAAGCTTTAAAATATAATAGGAGGACTTTTTTTATGAGTGAAATTTCACGTTTTAATGAATGTGATGCGGTTCCGATCAAGGTTGACCGTGTTTTTGACAGCTGCAGTGATAAAGACTGCATTTCCGGCGTTCCTGTGACACTTTCATGCGAGATTCCGGAGAACATAACGATCGTAAAAAGCAAATGTATAACTGTAAGCAATATCTGCATGAATGTTGAACCCATTCCGTTCAATAAAGGATTCTATTCAGTTGACCTTACATTTTCTTTTGATGTTCAGCTTCTTGGTTATGCAGCAGCATGCTATCCCCCTGTTCTGATCACCGGAACAGCAACCGTAAGCAAGAGCTGTGTTCTGTTCGGAAGCGAAACCAATTCAAGGACGTTTTACAGTACAGGTCAGACAATAGGCTCTCAGGGAGATTGCTGCAATACCGTAAATCCGCCTACTGCGGTTGTTCAGGCAGTATCTCCAATTGTACTTGAAGCAAAGCTGTCAGCATATCGCGACTGCGAGCAGTGTACCGAAACGTGCAGACCGCCCAAGAGGGGGGTTCTCCTGACGCTTGGTCTGTTCTACGTTGTTGAGCTTACAAGACCAGTTACTCTTCTTGTTCCGACTTATGATTACACTATCCCCGAAAAGGAATGCTGCTCTGATATGGACAGTCCGTGTGAAATATTTGATAAAATCAAATTCCCAACGGAAGAATTTTCCCCTGCAAAGCTTGAAAATAATTGTTCAGGCGGAAGCTGCTGCCGTGCTTCTATAACACCCATAGAGACTATTGATTATGATTCTTCCTGCGGATGCAGCGATGACTGACAAAATGACGGGCGATCCTGTGATCGTCCGTTTTGAATATTTTCATGGAGATGACAATGAGAAAGAAAGCGCCTGTTAATAAAAAAAGAACAGCACTTATTATCGGAATACTGTTCTTAATAATTTTCGTATTTGTTTTTCTTGATATGCGAATCAACAGTTCATTTAAGGAACTAAGCAGATACTACTGCAGACGGAATGCATCAGATATTATAAGCACAAGTGTCAATGAGATACTTGAAGAAACAGGTGCAGATTATTCTGATTTTGCAGTGCTGATATACGATGAAAAAGGAAGAGTAGTTTCAGCGGAAACCATTTCTTCTAACGTAAATGCAGTTCAGACAGAAATAATAAATCGAATAAACGACAAGCTTGCATCACAAAATGGAAATAAGATAAAAATTCCTGTGGGAACTGCAAGCGGATTTTACCTTTTGAGCGGACGCGGTCCTGAGGTTTCGCTTAAATTTTTGCCTGCCGGCGATACGCAGACAAGTCTTTCAAGCAGCTTTACTTCAGCGGGAATAAATCAGACCTGTCATAAAATTATTATGGATATTACAGTTGATTCGACCGCTGTTTACCCCGGCGGAAAAACGGAATCGACGGTTACAATGAGCTGTATTCTTGCAGAAACGGTTATTGTCGGAGAAATACCTGAGTCAGTACTGGATATAAATTCAGTTATATAGCTCGGAAAGTATTGTTTTTCCGCTTTTGATTGATGCCTGTACATCAATGATACGCTGGTTTTCAGAACCTCTGAATTTAAGCATCAGATTTTTTTCTTCCTCAACAAATCTGCCGTCAACGAGAATATCGATATATTTCAGCATTTCATCCGTGTATTCACATCTTGCACGGGATTTTCCGAGTATCTCGTTTTCAAATATATAGCCTGTATAGCACCATATACTTTTTGAGGGGAAGGTCTCTTTTATTTTCTTCAGTAAAGTGGCAAGTTCTTTTTGATTTTCCGGTTCAAAGGGTTCTCCGCCCAGCAGGGAAAATCCTGCGATATAAACAGGGGAGAGAGCGTTTATGATCTCCTCACACACTTTTTCATCAAAGGCATTTCCATAATTAAAATCCCATGTTTCAGAATTGAAGCATCCCTTGCAGTGATGAGTGCAGCCGGAAACGAAGAGAGATACTCTTACTCCGGGACCGTTTGCAATATCGGTTTTCTTTATAGCTGCATAATTCATATTTTTCCTCCTGTTTTATGTAAAATAAAAGCGTGATTTCTCACGCTTTTATTTTTATAAGTGCATAACACGTTCTTTTATTTCCTGTGTACGTCCCTGATTCCAGAACTGAGTGCCGATGTATCCGCAGGTCCTTCTTGCCACATTCATCTGATCCTGATCAGTATTTCCGCAGTTAGGACATTTCCATATCAGCTTTCCGTGAGGATCAGTTACGATCTGTATTTCACCGTCATAACCGCATACCCGGCAATAGTCGCTTTTGGTATTGAGTTCTGCATACATAATGTTTTCATATATATGCTGCATGACTGCGATAACAGCTTCAATATTGTTCTGCATGTCCGGAACTTCAACGTAGCTTACCGCACCTCCGGGAGAAAGCTTCTGGAATTGAGATTCAAAGCTGAGCTTTGAAAAAGCGTCTATTTCTTCCGTAACGTGAACATGATAGCTGTTTGTTATGTAATTTTTATCTGTAACACCTTCAATGCAGCCAAAACGCTTCTGAAGACATTTTGAGAATTTATATGTGGTGGATTCAAGAGGTGTGCCGTAAAGGCTGAAGTCAATATTTGTCTCTTCCCTCCACTTTTTGCATGCATCGTTGAGGTGGTTCATTACATCAAGCGCAAATGGGGTTGCTTCCGGATCTGTATGGGATTTTCCCGTCATATATCTTGTACACTCGCAAAGTCCCGCGTAACCGAGAGAAATGGTTGAATAACCATTAAACAGGAGCTTGTCAATAGTTTCTCCCTTTTTAAGACGTGCAAGTGCGCCGTATTGCCATAGGATAGGAGCAACATCGGAAGGCGTACCGAGAAGACGTTCATGACGGCACATAAGTGCTCTTCTGCAAAGTTCAAGACGTTCATCAAAAATTTTCCAGAACTTATCAAAATCACCCTCTGAAGAGCATGCAATATCAACAAGATTAATTGTTACAACACCCTGATTAAAACGTCCGTAAAACTTGGGCTTGTTGTTTTCGTCCCTGTAAACAGTCAGGAATGAACGGCATCCCATGCAAGGGTAACAGTTTCCTTCCTTATTCCGGAGCATGACCTTTTCGGAGATATAGTCAGGAACAAGTCTTTTAGCTGTGCATTTAGCCGCAAGCTTTGTTATTTCCCAGTACTTGCTGCCTTCCCGTATATTGTCCTCCTCAAGGACATATATAAGCTTCGGAAAAGCAGGAGTTATGTACACGCCCTTTTCATTCTTAACTCCCAGGATCCTCTGCTTCAGCATTTCTTCAATAACCAGAGCCAGATCGTCTCTGAGACGTCCTTCCTCAACCTCATTCAGATACATGAATACAGTTACAAAAGGAGCCTGTCCGTTGGTAGTCATAAGCGTGATAACCTGATACTGGATCATCTGTACTCCGCGCTTTATTTCTTCCTTGACCCTCATCTCTGCAATTTCGTTGATTTTTTCTTCGTCAAGAGGTATTCCTGCTTCTTCAAATTCTTTTCTCACTATTTTTCTGAGCTTCTGACGGCTTACATCAACAAACGGTGCAAGATGAGAAAGTGTAATACTCTGACCTCCGTACTGTGAACTTGCGATCTGAGCTATACTCTGTGTAGCAATATTGCATGCTGTCGAAAAGCTTTTAGGCCGTTCGATCATGGTCTCACTTATAACAGTTCCGTTCTGGAGCATGTCTTCAAGGTTAACAAGACAGCAGTTATGCATATGCTGTGCAAAATAGTCTGCATCATGGAAATGGATTATACCTTCTTCGTGAGCTTTTACAATATCCTCAGGCAGAAGAAAACGCCTGGTAATATCCTTGCTGACTTCGCCTGCCATATAGTCTCGCTGAACGCTGTTTATAATAGGATTTTTATTTGAATTTTCCTGTTTTACTTCTTCATTGTTGCATTCAATGAGACTCAGAATCTGATCATCTGTTGAATTGGACTTGCGGACAAGACTTCTTTTGTATCTGTAAGTAATATATTTTCTTGCAACTTCAAAAGCTTTCTTTCCCATGATCTCATTTTCAACGAGATCCTGAATTTCTTCAACACTGAGAGTTCTGCTGATATTAGAGCATATTTTTTCAACATTTCTGGAAATTTTATTAATATCATCATCAGAAAGACGATCGCTTTCGACAGCTTCCTTGTTTGCTTTTGAGACAGCGGCAGAAATTTTTGAAACATCAAATCCAACTTCAGTACCGCTTCTTTTTATGATTTTCATAATCCGCTCCTCCTGAACAAAACACAATATATTGTGTCTGAACACGCTCTCAGACACTACATATAGTATTATAACATAAAAAAATAAAAAGTCAATAATTATTATTTAAGATTTTTCGAATATATATTTGTATGATTTATTGCTTGACAAAAACCAAAAAATATGCTTATGACGTAAAACTGTGCAATACGTCGTTTATGGCATTTTATTACAGTTTTTGTTGCTTTAACAGATTTTATTTAATCCCATAGGCTTAACTGTTTTCCGGTTTGTTTTTCTTCAAATTCACTTAAATAAGAAAATATCTGTTCATTGCTGTGCACAATTCCATTTTCGCTGCATTTTTTATGGAATAATGTCATCAGCTTATCATTGTCCGGACTTTTCAGTATGTAACTGTCGCCGTATTTACTTATATACTTTTCTTTCAAACCAGGAAAATGTTTGTCCAGCCCGGCATAAAAATATTCTCTGTTTCCCTCACGCAGTGTCATCCCGAGTTCAAAACACATAATGCCGTATACTTTAGCTTCGATGCAATAATCAATAATTCCGGAAATGTTTTCTTCGGTGTCATTGATATATGGCAAAATCGGGCACATCCATACAACAACAGGTATTCCGGCATCGCGCATTTTTTTCAGTACTTCAAAGCGTTCGCTTGTTGTACAGACTCCCGGTTCAATTTTCCTGCACAGATCATCGTCATATGTGGTCAGTGTCATCTGTACAACACATTTTGTTTTTTCGTTTATCTTTTGAAGCAGATCCATATCTCTGAGGATAAGGTTTGACTTTGTAATAACAGTAAGACCAAAACCATATTTATGTATCAGAGATATGGCTCTGCGGACATTATATAGTTTCATTTCTAGCGGTATATAAGGATCAGTCATGGATCCCATGCTTATCATGCATTTTTTTCTTTTGCTTTTAAGCGTATTTTCAAGAAGCTCGGCAAAATTTTCTTTTATTTCTATATCTTCAAAGTCGTGTTCCATATGATAGCATTTGCTTCTGGAATCGCAGTAAATACATCCGTGAGAACATCCGCGGTATAAATTCATTAAATTTTTCGAAGATAAGATACCCTTGGCTTTTACATAATGCACTTGATACTCCTGTTCTGCGTTTTGAACGCACTATAAATATTCAGAGGATACCCGTGTACAACGAGCATCCTCTGAGTTTTTTATTTGGTATAATCTTTAAAGCATATATTCAGATCGACATCTCCGCTGATTCCCGGAACAGATCCCTGACTTGTAAACTGCCACATTGTAAAATCATAGTAATAAGACGGCTGGTCATTATATTCGGCAAGCCAGAAATCATAATCTTTAATTCTTTTAAGATCAAGCTTGAACATGGTTGTTTTTTTGTTCTGGTAGATCATGGGTATGTATCCGGCATCCTTTACAGATTCGCAGAATGCAATACAGCTGTCCGTAAGTGTATCAACAGGCACATCATCAGTTCTTGCCGAATCGCCATAAATGATTTCCCAGTCGTAAACAACAGGATATGTAATATCGAGTCCGTTCAGATTGTCAAGAACAAGCTGTGCTTCATCAATAGCCTCATCAACTGTGACTGCCTGTGAAAAAAAGTAAACACCCACATCAAGGCCCGCTGCTCTTGCGCCTTTAACATTATCAACAAAATTTTCATCAATTTCTGCTTCACCCGATCCGTAACCGCGGTAGCCGAGCCTTATCATTGCAAAATCTATACCGGAATTCTTTACGGCTTCCCAGTCAATATCATTCTGATGTACAGAAACGTCAACTCCAAGGTGTGATGTTATTTCGGAATTTTCAACGTAATACATTCTTCCGTTCCGGTTTTTTATCTGTTCAGTGTTTTTGGAAAATGCAGGTACATCTTCGATTACGGGAATCCATATTTCACCAAAAGTGCTGTCTGACATATAAATTTTCTGACCGCTCAGATTATAGTAATTTTCATTCACTTTCCTTTCTATTTCCTCATGATTGATTTCTTTTTTTTCGTTGACTTCTGCAATGGTTTCTATTGCTTTGCTTTCAGATTTTCTGTAAAACAGGAATACTGCCGCTGAAAGAAAAAGGATAAAAACAAATTCAATAATAATAATAATATTTTTAACAGCTGATTTCATCTGCGTTCTCCTTATATTATTTTTAATTAATAATATCATAATTATTTATAAAAGTAAAGTGTTTAATTATGTATCTCGGGAAATAGTGATGAATAATGACCGGGATAATTTTATGAAATGTTTTTCATTATCAAATAAGTGGTTGACGATATGTTTTTAAAATGTTATAATAATATGGAATAAATCTATTGAAATGAGTGTATTGTTTTGAATGTTACTTTAATTGAACATACTCCGAATCCGGAAAAGCTTATTGCGGCAGCTGCAAGGCTATGTTACTCGGATTCGTCATGTGAAGATATAATGGACGGCATGACTGATGAAAAAACAGCAGATTTTGTAAAAATGCTTGCTGAAATCGGTCATGAAAGTCCGATTGAACATGTTACCTTTACTTTTGGGATAGAAGGTGTATCACGTTCTCTTCTGGCACAGATTACCCGCCACAGAATAGCTTCGTTTTCTGTACAGAGCCAGAGATACGTAAAGAAGAATAACTTTGTATTCATAACTCCTCCTGAAATTTCAGCTGATCCTGAAATTGAAAAGCTCTATTTGAAATCTATGAATGACTCGTTTGACGCATATAATAAAATAGCTGATACTCTTTCAGAAAAATATTATTCAGAATATACTGCTGACGGTATGAATGAGAAGCGGGCAAGGTCCAAAGCTGAGAAAAAAGCGATCGAGGATGCAAGATATGTTCTCCCCAACGCATGTGAAACCAAAATGGTAGTTACCATGAATGCAAGAAGTCTTGTGAATTTTTTCAGGCTTCGCTGCTGCAGCCGGGCCCAGTGGGAGATAAGAGAGCTTGCGGTTGAAATGTACAGACTCTGTATCAAAGCAGCTCCGGAAATTTTTGCGAATGCAGGTCCTTCCTGTGTGAGCGGAAGCTGCTCCGAGGGAAAAATGAGCTGCGGTATGGCAGATAAGGTGCGGAGAAAGTTTGAGGAAATAAAAAGTAAGGCTTAGTGGAAAGGTATTCTGATGCTAAAGTTTCGTGAAATATCCATAAGCGATAAGATATGGATAAATGAACTGCTTGCAAAATCGGATTTTATGGGCTGTGAATACAGCTTTGCAAATAATATGGCATGGCGGAGATTAAACGATTCTCTGATATGCCGCTACAAAGATTTTTATATTGTAAAGTCAGAAGATGATGAATTTGTGACTTTTACTTTTCCGTCGGGAACAGGAGAATACAGAGAGCTCTTTGAAAAGCTCGGCGGATATGCACGCATTTCTGATAAAAGGGCGCTTATATCCGGTATAACGTCTTACGGTATTGATATACTGAAAAAAATCTACGGGGAAAAGATCAGATTTGAACTGTCTGAGGATTATTCTGACTATATTTATCTTGCTGAGGATCTGATCGGATTAAAAGGCAGAAAATTTCATAAAAAGCGGAATCATCTTGCAAAAATAAACCGTTATAACTGGGAATTTCATCCGATGACTGAGAAGGATTTTGATGAATGTACGGCATTCAGTGCTGAAAGCTATAATTTCAAAAACGGATATGATGACCATTCGGCTATTGTGGAACAGTATGCTATATACACTTACTTTTCCCATTTCAGGGAACTTGATCTGAAGGGTGGAGTAATAACAATAGACGGAAAAGTCAAAGCGTTTACAATAGGAGAACAATTAAACAGCAATACGCTGTGTGTTCATATTGAGAAGGCGGATCCTTCAATTGACGGCCTGTATGCCGCTATTAATAATGAATTTGCAAAATATGCGGCAGGAAATCTGAAATATATTAACCGTGAGGAGGATCTGGGCATTGAGGGACTCAGAAAAGCCAAACGTTCCTATAATCCGGTTTTTATTCTGGAAAAATATACGGCGGAACTGCCGCTTTAACTAAAGCTGTAAAATACAGCGGAAACGGAGTTTATTTATGATTTATGTGTTTCTTGCAAATGGATTTGAAGAGGTAGAGGCGCTTACTCCAATTGATATGCTGAGAAGATGCAGGCTTAATGTTGTAACTGCAGGAGTGGGCGGCAGGGATATTACCGGATCTCATGGCATTACAGTAAAAGCTGATATTGAAGCATCTGAAATAAAGCTTGATGAAAATATTGATATGATCGTTCTTCCCGGAGGAATGCCGGGCACGATTAATCTTGAGGCTGACAAGAATGTTCAGCGTGCGATAGATTTCTGTGCGGAAAATGGAAAATATATTGCGGCAATTTGTGCTGCGCCTTCAATTCTCGGACATAAAGGACTTCTCAGCGGAAGAAAAGCCGCATGCTATAAAGGCTTTGAGGAGCATCTGACCGGAGCAGATGTGATTTTCAGTGATGTTGCTGTTGACGGCAATTTCATTACCTCAAGAGGTGCTGGAACAGCGCTGCCGTTTTCTTTTGAACTTGTAAAGCTGCTTATTTCCGGGGAAAAGAGTAAGGAACTCCGTGAATCAATTATGTGCAATGAGTGAAACAAATAATATAAAAAACGCTTTGCGCTGTGAATTTAAAATGCGCAGGCGTAAAATGGATATAAACAGGAAGCATACTGCAGACAGGCTTATACTGGAAAATATAAAAAAGTGTTCTGCTTTTGAGGATGCAGAAACCGTTCTGATTTTCAAATCAACGGATATTGAAACCGGAACAGAACTTATTATAGACCATTGCTTTAAATCAGATAAACGTGTGGCTTTACCCAGATGCGGAACAGGCCGAAAGATGGATTTTTACTATTATAATGAAGGCGAAAAACTTGAAATATCAAAATTCGGTATTGCTGAACCTTTTGAAAACGCTGCTGATATGGTAACTGATTTTGAAGGCTGTATATGTATTGTTCCGGGACTTGCGTTTGATAAATTCGGATACAGACTGGGATATGGCGGTGGTTATTATGATCGTTTTCTTGCTGAAAAAAATGTGATATCAGTTGGTATCTGCTATTGTGATTTTATTGTTGATAAGCTTCCTGTGAATGAATTTGACAAGAGAACAGACTTCCTTGTAACCGAAAAATATGTGGAGGGATATGATGGAAAATAACAGGAGAAACTCTGACAGAGATAAAATGCTGGAGGAAATCCTCGGACAGATAAACAATAAAAAAAGTTCCGGAATAAAAAGCGACGTCAGGAAATCTCCTGATTCAAGACGTGATACAGGATTGATTAAAGAAAATGATAAAAAGAACAGTCTGGGTCGCGAGAAGGAAGAATACAGCGAAAAGCTGCTGAAAACAAGTTATATTGACCGGTCTCATGATATGGAAAACACTTCATCTGACAAAAGCGGTATATATAAGCCTGTGTCGGGACAAAGCCATGAACCATACAGAAGGACTGTACGTACAGATAATCCTGAAGAGAAAAGATCGGCCGGACAGGGGAACATCCGGAAAAAGAAAAAAAGACGTTCGGTGAGACTTCAGGTAGTTCTTATACTTACTGTTGTTATTTTTACAATTGCTATATGTCTTTCTGTAATGATAATTTCTGTGGGAAGAGATATGCTTGCCATCGGGAAGGATGAATCATATAAAATCGTAACAATACCTGAAGGTGCTGAAGTCAGTGATATATCACAGATACTGTATGATGAGGGTATTATAAAAGTACCAAAAGCGTTTGAAGTTGTTGTCAAAATGGGTGATTATGAAAAGGAATTCAAGGCAGGAGATTATGAGCTGAGTCCCAGCTTTGCGTATGAAACCATCATAACAAGACTGATAACCGATGAATATGAAGAAAGCGAAACCGTTGATGTGACTTTTCTTGAGGGGGTAGATCTTCATACTGCTGCAATGCAGCTTGAAGAAGCCGGCGTATGTGAGGCTGACAGATTTATTTATTATTTCAATGCAGGCGGCTATGAATGTGATTTTGAAAGCAGAATTCCGGATAATTCATCATCAAAATTTTATCGCATGGAAGGTTATCTTTTCCCTGATACATATACTTTTTATGTTGATATGGAACCAGAGCTTGTGTGCCGCAAAATATACAAAAATTTTGATGAAAAAATAACTGATGAATTCTATGATCAGATGAATAAGTCAGGTCTTTCCCTTGAAGAAACAATAATTCTTGCTTCTATGGTTCAGGCAGAAGCAGGTGATACCGAAACTATGGGCAAGGTAGCATCTGTATTTCTTAACAGACTTCATAACCCCGAAGAATTTCCGAAGCTTGAATCCGATCCGACAGGAAAATATGTAAATGACGTGATCAAACCAAACATTGAGATCCCTTCTGAAGCGATTTATGATTCTTATGATACTTATATTTGTTCAGGGCTTCCGTCCGGCGCAATAGGCAATCCGGGCCTTGATGCGATCAAAGCTGTTCTTTATCCCGAAGACACGGATTACTATTTCTTCTATGCAAATCTTGATACCAGGGAAACATTTTTTGCTGAAACTCTGGAGGAACAGGAAGCTAACATTGAAATGGTACAAGAAGAACGCGAGTCAGCTGATGATGAAGAAGAATAAACGGAAGTAGAGGTAACTGTATTTTGAGTATAAATAATGAACTTGAAGTCCTTTCGCCGGCAGGTGATTTTGAGAGATTTACAGCAGCTGTTGATTATGGTGCGGATGCTGTTTACCTGGGCGGAAAAGGCTTTGGGATGAGAGCGTCACCGGGGAATTTTACATTTGATGAACTAAAAAAAGCTGTTGATATTGCGCATAAAAAAGACGTTAAGGTTTATCTTACATGTAATACTCTGCCGAGAAATAATGAGATACCGGCGTTTCGGGACTTTATTGAAAATGCTGTTTTCTGTGGAGTTGATGCGGTAATAGTTGCTGATTTGGGAATACTTTCGCTTGTAAAAAAGTTTGCACCCGATATGGAAATCCATATGTCTACACAGACAGGTATTGTAAATTATGTGACTGCAAATGAGCTTTACAATATGGGTGCGAAGCGTGTTGTTCTTGCCAGAGAGCTTTCACTTGACGAAATATCTGAAATAAGAGCAAAAACCCCCCGGGATATGGAAATAGAGGTATTTGTTCATGGAGCAATGTGTGTGTCATTTTCCGGAAGATGTCTTCTGTCAAGCTATCTGGTAAACAGAGACGCTAACAGAGGTGAATGTGCCCAGCCGTGCAGATGGGGATATCACCTTATGGAGGAAAAGCGTGAAGGTGAGTACTATCCTGTTTTTGAGGATGAAAGCGGTACGTATATTTTGAACGCTAAAGATCTTTGCATGATAGATCATATCGATAAGCTGGCTGAGGCAGGGGTTACCAGTCTTAAAATTGAAGGCAGGGCAAAATCAGCGTATTACGTTTCGGTAGTTACAAATGCTTACAGAATGGCTGTTGACTGGTACAAAAATAATCCCGGAAAGGCTGTTCCTGAATGGACAAGCGAGGAAGTTTTTAAGGTAAGCCACAGAAAATACTGTACAGGATTTTTCTTCGGACACCCTAAGGACTGTCAGTATTACGAAACAGGCGGGTATATAAGGAACTATGATGTTGTAGCTGTGATAGAAAAATGTGAAAATGGTATAGTTTACGCAACACAGCGAAACAGATTCTTTGCGGGAGACGAAATAGAAATAATGTCACCCGGAAAAAAGCCTTTGGTAATGACACTTGAAAAAGCATACAACGAAAACGGGGAACCGGTTGAAGTTCTGAATCATGCAATGATGAAGTTCAGTTTTCCGTGTGAAATCGAATTTCCGGTAAATTCAATAATAAGAAAAGCAGTTGAATAAAAAAACGACAGGTAAAAGCCTGTCGTTTTATTTATAATTCTTAGCATAATATAGGCTGAAGCTGTTTTCCGATTAGCGCTGCTTCAGTAGTTTCCAAAACTCTTGAAAAATCGCATACTGCTGAGGTGGGTTTTCCTTTGCAGTCATCCTGATAAAAAGGAACGAAGTAATAGTTTTTCATATTCATCAGCATGCCGATGTTTTTCATGGAACCTGCAAGAGAATCGTTTGAAGCAAGAGCAATAACAACAGGTCTGCCGTTTCTTATGTGTGATTTTACAGCCATAGTTACAGGTGAGTCTGTCAGACTAATGGCAAGCTTTGCGCATGTATTGCCCGTGCACGGACAAACAACAATTATGTCAGCCATTTTTTTCGGACCGATAGGTTCGGCCTCTTCAATGGTTCTTATTACTTTTTTTTGGCATATTTCTTCAAGTCTTTCAATATGTTTTTCCGCACTGCCGAATCGTGTATCTATTGATGAAGCATTAAAGGACATTATGGGAATCAGTTCGGCGCCTGTCTGTTTTAAAGCTTCAGCCTGTAAAAAAGCACGTTCGAATGTACAGAATGATCCTGTTAAGGCAAATCCTATTTTTGCCTGTGACAATTCAGTCATCCGATTTTCTCCTCTCCTTAAGGATATTGAGAACAGTACCGGCGATTATTTCTCCAGAGCTGACCGGAGCTACCTTTCCCGGCAGCGACAGTGCCCAGATAACTTTTAGTCCGAGCGATCCTGCAATATCAAAATCAACTCCTCCAGGTTTTGAAGCGAGATCTATAATAAGGGTATCACGCCTTGTTTTTTTCAGGATATATTCATCAAGAATTACGGCTGGTACTGTATTGAAGACTATATTGAAGCTGTCGATGTGTTCATGAAGCAGTGATGTATGAACAGTTTTGCAGCCGTGTATTTCCGCCCACGCCAGGTCTGAATATTTTCTTGCTGTAACGGTAACATCAGCGCTTAGTCCGTTCAGGATTTTAATAAGGACTTTAGAAATGCGTCCGAAACCTGTGACAAGGATCTTCTGACCGAAAATTGTTGAGGCGGTTTCTTCCATTGCAATCTGGACTGCACCTTCAGCTGTGGGTACGGCATTAAGTACATTAAGTTCTTCTCTTTCAAAATAATCTATGGTCTCTATTCCGGCATTAACGAAAATCTCTTTTGAAGCGGAATTGAACTTTCCTCCGAATATGATACCTCCGTCTTTGATACTTCCGATAAGCGAAGAAAGAGGAATGCTGCTGCTGCTGCAGTGCTGAGCGTTTATGAATATGCCGTCCTGTGAAGCCGGAAGCGGAAGAATTATATGATCAGCGGGTTCGGGCAGATCCTCAGGATTTTCGATGATTTTTATATCATCAGAATCATCAATATGATCTCTGCTCAGTCCGAGAGCATACACATTGTGTTCCTTTGCAAGGGCTTTAGAAGTATAAATTTGCCTTAAATCTCCGCCTGCAACCAGAAAATTCATTTTTTTATTCATAACAACCCCTCATTTCAATTAAGATTTTCTTGGTTTATATTATGCTTGATCAAAGTATTTTGTTAATACCCGGTATTCTTTCATGAGCTGAAACTATTTAAGGCAACATCGCATAGTTAAACAACTTACTTTTGCGATATTGCCTTAATATATTATTGAAAAAAATTATGCCTTTACTACCTTATGGAAAACTTTTTTACCCTTTTTGATTATGATCTCACCGTCAATTAAGATCTGTGCTGACGGATCAGTAATTTTTTCATCATTTACCGACACGCCGCCCTGCTGTACAAGTCTTCTTCCTTCACCGTTCGATGAAGCAAGACCAGCCTTAACAAGGAGTGTGAGAATACCGATTTTTCCGTCATTAAGATCTGCTTCGGAAATTTCAGTTGTCGGCATGTCCTGGCTGCTGCCGCCTCCCGAGAAAACGTCCCTTGCGGCCTGCATGCACTTGTTTGCTTCCTCCTCGCCGTGAACCATCTTTGTGACTTCAAATGCAAGCAGTTCTTTTGCCTTGTTGAGTTCAGCGCCTTCCATTGTTTTTTCCATTTCCTCTATCTCTTCAACAGGAATGAAGGTCAGAAGCTTGAGGCAGTTGATGACGTCCTCATCACTGACATTTCTCCAGTACTGATAGAAATCATAAGGAGCGCATTTTTCGGGATCAAGCCAAAGTGCGCCTTTTTCGGTTTTACCCATTTTCTTGCCTTCCTTTGTTGTAAGGAGAGTAAATGTCATGCCGTAGGATTCGCCCTTTTCAACACGTCTGACAAGGTCGACACCACCGAGGATATTGCTCCACTGGTCGTTGCCACCAAGCTCCATTTTTACTCCTTTGTTCTGATACAGGTAAAGGAAATCATAGCTCTGCATAAGCATATAGTTGAATTCAAGGAATGTAAGTCCTCTTTCAAGACGTGTTTTTACGCAGTCGGCTGTAAGCATCTGATTCACAGAAAAATATTTTCCGACTTTTCTGAGAAAGTCAATGTATTTTAAATCAAGCATCCAGTCGCCGTTTTTTACGATTTCTGCCTTTCCGTCGGAAAAGTCGATGAATTTTGACATCTGCTTTCTGAAACATTCAGCATTGTGATTGATCTCCTCTTCAGTAAGCATAGGTCTCATATCAGTTTTTCCGGTAGGATCGCCGATCATAGTTGTAGCTGTGCCCAGAAGCGCAATAGGCTTATGGCCTGCATTCTGCATGTGCTTCATAACTACAAGCTGTAAAAAGTGACCTACATGAAGGCTGTCTGCCGTTGCATCGAAGCCTATGTAGAATGAGATCGGCCTGCCGCTGTTGAACAGGTCTTCGATTTCCTTTTCATGTGTCATCTGTGCTATAAGGCCGCGCCTTTTAAGTTCTTCAAATAATGTCATCTTATTTTTCCTTTCATACATAAAATAAAATCGTCCTCCGGTCACAGACGCCAGAGGACGATATAAAATACCGTGGTACCACCTCAGTTTATCGGAAAATACTCCGACCTCGAAAGCTGTAACGGGCTTACCCGTAAGTCCCTACTTGATTTCAGGAATTAAGCTCAGGGGCGTATTCACAAAGAATCTGCTGTTTCCTTACACCAACCGGAAACTCTCTGAAAGCAGAGAAAATTGCTACTCTTCCCATCACCGCTTTTTAGGTATAATATCACAAAAACAATTAAATGTCAATAGTTACGTAAAATTTAAATTCCGTAAGCTTTTCTGTATTCAAGCATTTTGTCAAGATATTCTTTTCCCGGAATAACGTCATTCTTAATGGCGTCAATAATATCTTCCATGGTTACGATTGAGTATACGTCTATTCCGAAATCTCTTTTGACTTCCTGCACAGCGGAAAGCTCGCCCTTTCCTTTTTCCATTCTGTCAACAGAAATAATAAGAGCCGTAATATCAACATCAGCCTGTTCCTTCAGAAGAGGAAGCACTGTTCGGATTGCAGTACCTGCTGTGATAACATCCTCAATAATTGCTACTTTTTCTCCGTCGTTCATTTTCTTTCCGACAATAACGCCGCCTTCTCCGTGATCTTTTGCTTCCTTACGGTCAAAAGCATAGTTCAAGTCTTTTCCGTATTTGTTTGAAAGAGCAATGCTGCACGCTGTTGCAAGTGGAATGCCCTTGTATGCGGGACCGAAAAGAGTATCTGCCTCAACGTTGTTTTCCACAATGCATTCGGCATAATATTCACCTAATCTTGCAAGCTGCGCACCGGTGTTGTAGTTTCCGGTATTTACAAAATACGGTGCTTTTCGTCCGCTTTTGAGTGTGAACTCTCCAAATGTCAGAACACCGCTTTCTACCATAAATTTAATAAAGCTTTCCTTGTAATTCATTGTATTTCCTCCATTTTATGTAAATTTATTATGTAATACGGGTCATAATGCCCGTATTAAAGTTCTTCAAGTTCTTTCATCCATACAACAGCCGAAGCGTCGCTCGGCATTCTGAAATCGCTTCTCGGCGAAAGAGTAACCGTACCGACTTTAGGACCGTCAGGAAGGCATGAGCGTTTGAACTGCTGGGAAAAAAATCTGCGGTAGAATATTTTCTCCCATTTTAAAATTGTTTCCCTGTCATATACGCCGTCAAAAGCCTTCATTGCTATTCTGAATATTTTTGAGGGACTGAATCCGAAACGCAGCATATAGAACAGGAAGAAATCATGAAGCTCATAGGGACCGACAAGGTCTTCTGTTTTCTGTGAGATCGTTCCGTTTTCGTCCGGAGGAAGCAGTTCCGGGCTGACTGGAGTTTCAAGAATGTCAAGAAGAATTTCTTTCAGAGGCTCTTCCTGATTCTGTGCTTCATAGCTGACAAGATAACGCACAAGTGTTTTCGGGATTGAGGCGTTAACTGCATACATGGACATATGATCGCCGTTGTAGGTTGCCCATCCAAGGGCGAGCTCTGACAGATCTCCTGTTCCGATAACCATTCCCGAGCACTGATTTGCTATATCCATGAGGATCTGAGTACGTTCTCTTGCCTGTCCGTTTTCATAAGTTACATCGTGAACGCTTTCATCGTGACCAATGTCGCTGAAATGAAGTCTTACGCTTTCTCTGATATTTATTTCACGAAGTTCCGCACCGTAAGCCCCGGCAAGCCGGCAGGCGTTGGTATAGGTCCTGTCGGTAGTTCCGAAGCACGGCATTGTAATCGCCCTGATGCCTTTGGTGTCGAGTCCGAGCATTTTAAATGCTCGGACAGTTACAATAAGAGCCAGAGTAGAGTCAAGACCGCCTGAAAGACCAATAACTGCATTTTTGCAGCCGGTATGGCGAAGCCTTGTCATAAGACCTGTTGCCTGAAGACTGAAAATCTCATTGCATCTTTCTTCAAGTTCATTTGGGTTCTGAGGAACGAACGGTGCAGGGGAGATATAATTTCCAAGCTTAGTTTTTTCTGGTCTGAGAGAAAATTCAATTTCCGTAAAAGAATTTTCGGGAGTTTTCTCAGCATTCTGGAACGTATTTGAACGCCTGCGTTCAGAATTGATTTTTTTCAGATCAGCGTCAAACATGATCATTCCATGCTCAAACATATTAGATTCGGCAGAAACAGCGCCGTTTTCGGAGATAATGCTGTGTCCGGAGTAAACCATATCGGTGGTCGATTCTCCGATACCGGCATTTGCATAGGCATAAACGCAGAGGAGACTTCCGGATTTTGCTCTCACAATGATCCTGCGGTAGTCGGCCTTGCCGATCACTTCATTGCTTGCTGAAAGATTGAGAATCAAAGAGGCGCCCTGTTTTGCCAGATTTACCGAAGGAGAATCTCCAACCCACAGATCCTCACATATTTCAACTCCGAAAATAAGATCCTGCATTTCTCTGCATTTGAATATACAGTCTGTACCGATGTTTATTTTTTCACCGAAGAAATCTGCAGTACCGCTTTTGATGCCGGGGGTAAAATGTCTTGCTTCATAGAATTCAGAGTAGTTTGGGATATTTTTCTTTGGAACAAGACCGATCAGCTTTCCTTTGCAGCATACTGCTGCACAGTTGTATATTTTTCCTTCATGAGAAAAAGGCAGACCTACTGAAAAAACTGTTTCGCATTCTTTTGCAGCTTCTATGATATTTTTAAGTGCTGTTTTGGCAGCATCAAGCAAAGCAGTCTGAAAAAACAAATCTCCGCAGGTATATCCTGTTATTGACAATTCGGGAAAAACACATACTTTTACGCCTGAACTGTCAGCTGTTTTTATCATTTCAATGATTTTTCTGCTGTTGTACAGGCAATCAGCCACTTTTAAATCAGGTGTGGCACATGCCACTTTGATAAATCCGTCATTCATAAATAAAGACTCCTTTTAAGAATGATTCCCTTTTATTATAACCCATATTTTTACTTTATGCAACAAAAAAATATTTTCCTGTCGGGTCGATTATTATTTTTGCAGATCCGTACAGAATTATGATACATGGAATGAGAATTATTGTATCACCGGTCTGAGTATAAATACTTTTTTTGCTTATCATGCTGAATTCTGCTGAAGTAACATCTTCACAGTTTATACCGGATTGTGAAATTATTCTGCCTGTCGGAGTAATAACTGAAGAAATACCTGTGTTGGCACTGGTAAGAACAAACCTTCTGTTTTCGACAGCCCTTATAACTGAATGGGTATGATGCTGATACAGCGGGACTGATTTCCCGAGCCATGAGTCATTTGTGAGAACTGTCAGGACTTGTGCGCCGTTTTTGACGCATTCGGCAGTGCTGCGGGGAAATACCGACTCAAAACATATAACACACCCTATCTTACCGATATCTGTACTGATAAGACTGCATTCGTCACCTGCAGAAAAATCGGAGCTGATAAATTTAATATCACCAACAGGACTGTATTCTCCGAAAGGAACAAGAAACCTTTTTCTGTAAATATCAGGCTGGATCCCCTCTGAATTTATACATACGCACACGTTATAGTTAAGTTCCCTGTCATTTTGCTTTGTTCCTGTAATAATTACAGCATCGTTTTTACGGCAGAATTCCGTAAAAGGTTTTAATAGCTCCGGATCAGCAAAAAAATTGCTTTTAATTGCTGTTTCGGGAAAGATTACAATGTCTGTGTTGCAGTCTGCCTTGCTTTTGGCCAGTGAAAGGTATTTTTCTGCGATTTCTTCGGGAGATGTTTCCCATTTTTCTTCTTTGAAATAATTTCCCTGAACAATTACAGCTGTATATTTTTCCTGATATTCCGTTTCATTGCAGATATAAATCAAACCGTATGATATATTTAGAATAAAAACTGAAGCTGCGCATAAAAAATACAGCGAGAACTGCTTTATTTTTATTTGAATGAGCTGATGAATAGCTGCGGCAAGAAAACCGTTTATGATCAGAATAAGAAAAGAAATAAATAATCCTCCGAATATTGATGCAGTCTGTATAAATGGTATTATGTTAGCCGGTATATTACATATTCTGTTCCATGGAAAAGCAAAAGGGTAGAAGCTGCCGGACAGCCATTCACCAAATATATACAGCAGTCCGCACAGTGCAATGTTAAAAACTGTATTTTTTCTGATATTTTTATATATTATAAATGGCAGCGAGCAAAAAACGGAAATAACAAATGACATCATAAAAAGGATAAATAAAGAAACAGCAGATGCAATAAAAATATTTTCTGTTACATCAAATCCGATATTCATAAGCCAGATATCTGAAATAATGAAATATGAAAACGAGAAGAAAAAGACCGGTGTAAAGGAACATGTCATTTTATTGTACAAAATCCTGTATAGTAACGGAATAAAGGAGAAAAAGCACAGAAAGCTGAGAAATGGGACAATATATGCGGTTCCGGTAAGTATTCCGGAAATGACCGGTAAAAATATACCTGAATTTGAACGAATTTTTTTTGGGTGTTTCATATATTAAAACTTCCTTCAGTAAAAATATGACATTTAACATTTTTATGGGGTGAAAAATTTTCTGTTGTTAATTTAAGCAGGATTACGCTTATTAAAATTATTAAATGTATTTATTAAATTATGTTTTTGAATAAAAAGAAAATATAACTTGCAATTTTATTCAAATTGGTGTATTATATAGTTGTATAGTTATGTATAAGGGAGCATAAATATGAAATTAATTTCTATAATAGTACCTTGTTATAATGAGCAGGAGGTTTTGCCGCTGTTTTATGCTGAAATTCAAAAAATTATCAGCGGTATGCAGTCTGAGCATAAGGATCTGGAATTTGAACTGCTGTTTATCAATGACGGGTCAAAGGATAATACACTGATACAACTCCGTGAAATGGCACGTAAGGACAAGCGTGTCCGCTACATTTCATTTTCAAGAAATTTCGGAAAGGAAGCCGGAATGTACGCAGGGCTTGAAAATTCAAAAGGCGACTATGTTGTTATAATGGATGCCGATCTGCAGCATCCGCCTGAATTTATTCCTAAGATGTATGATTATATCACAAAAGAGGGATACGACTGTGCTACGACACGTCGTGTAAGCAGAAAGGGTGAATCAAAAATCCGTTCATGGTTTGCAAGAATGTTCTATAAAATCATGAATAAGATTTCTCAGACAGAAATTGTTGACGGGGCTCAGGATTTCAGATTTATGACACGTACGATGGTTGATTCCATTCTTTCAATGAAAGAATACAATCGTTTTTCAAAAGGGATTTTCAGCTGGGTTGGTTTTAAAACCAGGTATATTGAATATGAGAATGTGGAAAGGGCAGCAGGTACAACTGCATGGTCGTTCTGGAAGCTGTTCAAGTATTCTCTTGAAGGGATTTTTGCTTTTTCGACCGCTCCGCTTGCTCTTGCATCGCTCCTGGGCATTCTTAGCTGTCTTGTTGCCTTTATCTGGATAATAGCTATTATTGTAAAAACACTTTTATTCGGAGAGAGTGTTCAGGGATTTCCCACAATAATGTGTGCCATTTTCTTTATCGGCGGGCTTCAGCTGTTTTGTACAGGAATTCTGGGACAATATCTGTCTAAAACATATTTGGAAACGAAGAAACGACCGATTTATATAGCAAATGAAACTGAAGAATCAGTTCGCAATAATGGCGATGAAGAAGGAAAATGAGATAAATATGCCCGGTAAAACGGGGATAAACGGCCGATGGATCAAATGGGTATTCATTTTATTATTTGTGCTGCTTTTTATTTTATCAGCAGCGCTTATCAGTTTTTACTTTGATGTTAATAAGAAAACTGATAAAAGTTACGATGACAAAAACGCAAATATACTGGCGGAATTTGATAAAAGCGAAAGCAGTCTTAAAACTTATGAGGACGAAAACGGCAGAACAGGCGTTATAAATGAAGACGGACGAGTAATAATTGACGCTGAATGGGATGATATTTATTTTCTCAAATCTGACAGATTTATTGTTTCAGACCGGGTCAACGGTTCTGTAAGAATGGGAATAATTGATATTGATGAGAATTTTGTTTCTCCGTTTGTTTTCAGCAGTTTTGATTCAGTGAACAGTGAAATTATCAAAGGGTATGTCAGCGAAGAAAACGGTTATATGATTTTTGATACATCAGGAAATTCTATCAGCGGTACAATATGGGATGAAGTTACAAGCAAAGACGGACAGGTCTTGCTTAGTCGGAAAAATGATTCCTTTTCAGCTGTTTTTTCCGGCAAAGAACTTTCTTTTACTTCTGCTGATATGGTGAGGAAAGCTGATGGTCATCTGATTTATGTCAAAACAAGCGATGCAGGGCTTATATCCTCTCTTGGAAATGAAAAGCTTTCACGTATAGCAGATATTTCTTCAGAGTATCTGGAAGCACTTATTGTGAATAACAAGACAAAAATTTCTGAGCTTACTGAAGAACAGTATTATTCTTCACTTGCAGAAAACAAAATTTTTGATAACTGCAGCGTAAACAGCATTACGTCATGCGAAATGTCGGCAAAAGATGATTTGTCATATATATTTTCCGCAACTATTGATTATGATTATAAAACAGACGATACGGAAATTAAGAATATTATATCCCGGATATCTCTTAATATCGTAAAAAATGAACAGGGAAAGTTTGTACTTAAAAGTATAAACAAAACTGATTTGTAATTAAACTGGCTGAAGCCGGATAAAAAAGGAGAAATTTTTATGAGTAAGAAAATTGCAATTGTAATGGGCAGCGACAGTGATCTGCCTGTTGTAGCAGGTGCGATTAAAAAGCTGAAGGAATTCGGTGTTCCGTTTGAGGTTCATGTTATGTCAGCTCACCGTACTCCGAACGAAGCAGCGGATTTTTCTGCAAATGCTGAAAAAAACGGCTTTGGAGCAATTATTTCTGCAGCAGGGAAAGCAGCGCATCTTGGAGGTGTTCTTGCTGCCCATACGATCCTTCCGGTAATTGGTATACCAATAAAGTCGTCAACGCTTGACGGTCTTGACGCACTTTTGGCAACTGTACAGATGCCGAGCGGAATTCCGGTTGCAACAGTTGCGATTGACGGTGCTGCCAACGCAGCCATTCTTGCGGTACAGATGCTTGCACTTTCTGATGATGAGCTCGCAGAAAAGCTCAGAGAAATGAAGAAAAGTATGGCAGAAGCTGTTATTGAAAAAGACAGAAAGATATCTGAGGAAATAGCAAAGCTTTGATCTATGTTGAACTGAGCGTGATTCACGCCTGATATTATAAAGATTTTATTGCCTGTTTGGCAGAATGGAGATTATTATGGAAAATATTACAAAAACAGAACAGCTTTATGAGGGTAAGGCTAAAAAGGTTTATGCTACAAATAATCCGGATTACGTTATTGTTGACTATAAAGATGACGCAACTGCGTTTAACGGAGAAAAGAAGGGTACAATTACAGGCAAGGGCGCTATAAATAATAAAATGACGAATTTTATGTTTAAGCTTCTTGAAAAGGAAGGCGTTCCTACACATCTGGTTGAAGAGATTTCAGACAGGGAAACAATTGTAAAAAAAGTTGAGATCGTTCCTCTTGAGGTTATCGTAAGAAATGTTGCAGCAGGAAGCTTTTCAAAGAAGCTTGGCATTGAGGAGGGAACACCGCTCAAGCAGCCTACACTTGAATTCAGCTATAAAAATGACGATCTGGGAGATCCTTTTATCAATAAGTACTATGCTCTCGGTCTTGATCTTGCAACTGAAAAGGAAATTGAGGATATTACAAAATATGCGTTTAAAGTAAATGAATTTATGCTTGGTTTTTTCAAGGAAATCGGCATAGATCTTATAGACTTTAAAATTGAATTCGGCAGATTCCATGATCAGATAATTCTTGCCGATGAAATTTCACCTGACACATGCCGTTTCTGGGATTCAAAAACTCACGAAAAGCTTGATAAGGACAGATTCCGCAGAGATCTGGGCGGTGTTGAAGAAGCTTATCAGGAAATGATCAAAAGAGTAATGGGAGAATAATTTTATGGGAGGATTCTTCGGAGTAGTTTCTTCAAATGACTGTATTCAGGATGTTTTTTTCGGTACCGATTATCATTCACATCTCGGTACAAGAAGAGGCGGTATGACTTCATACTCTCCTGAGCTTGGCTTCCAGAGAAATATTCATAGTATCGAAAATTCACCTTTCAGAACCAAATTTGAAAAAGATATCGAAAATATGAGAGGCAGGGTGTGTATAGGATGTATCAGTGATACGGATCCTCAGCCTATCATGGTCAGGTCAAAGCTTGGTCTTTATGCTGTGTGCTCGATCGGTATTATCAGAAATGCTGAGGAACTTTCAAATGAGCTTCTTGAAAAGGGCTGTGCAAACTTTGAAACTATGAGCAGCGGTGCAATTAATTCTGCAGGACTTATCGGAGCTCTTATTGCTCAGAAAGATACATTTGTTGACGGGATAAAATATGCCCAGGAGAAAATTCAGGGGACAATGTCATTGATTATTATGACAGAAGATTCAATTATTTGTGCAAGGGATAAAATGGGAAGACTTCCAATTGTTATCGGTAAGCGTTCAGACGGTTATTGTTTTTCTTTTGAATCTTTTGCATATCAGAAGCTGGGATACGAAACCTGTCATGAACTGAAAGCCGGGGAAATTACAAAGCTTACAAAGGACAGTTTTGAAATAATGGCAGAGGGAACGGACGATATGAAGATCTGTACATTCCTCTGGACATATTACGGGTATCCTAATGCAAGCTATGAGGGTGTTAATGTTGAAACCATGAGGACGCGAAACGGTGAAATCATGGCGGAAACGGACATAAAAAACGGAAAGCTCCCGGATGTTGATTTTGTTTGCGGTGTGCCTGATTCCGGAATACCTCATGCCATAGGATATGCAAATAAAAGCGGTATTCCCTTTGCAAGACCTTTTATTAAGTATACTCCTACATGGCCCAGAAGCTTTATGCCTACAAATCAGTCCATGAGAAATAAGGTAGCTAAAATGAAGCTTATACCTGTTCACGAGCTTATTGAGGGAAAGAAGCTGCTTTTTATTGATGATAGTATTGTAAGAGGAACACAAATGAGAGAGACAGTTGAGTTCCTTTATGAAAACGGCGCAAAGGAAGTTCATATGCGTTCTGCTTGCCCGCCGATCATGCATGGATGCAAATATCTTAATTTTTCGGCAAGCAGATCTGAGCTTGAACTTATTGCAAGACAGATAATCGATGAAAACGAAGGTGCTGAAGGACTCAGATATATTGACGAATACAGTGATTCAGGCACTGAAAGAGGAAGCTTGCTGAGGGATGAGATCTGCAGAAGGCTCAAGCTTACTTCACTTGAATTCCAGTCCCTGGAAGGAACAGTAAGAGCTGTCGGCAAGCCGGAATGCAATCTTTGTTCATATTGCTGGAACGGAAGGGAATGATTTCATTTGAAAACAGGGATACATGAAGAATGCGGCGTATTCGGGATTTACAGCAGGGAAACTATGGATGTTGCTGCTGATACTTATTTCGCCCTCTATGCTCTCCAGCACAGGGGACAGGAAAGCTGCGGGATCGTTGTAAATGATAAAGGATTGTTTTCCTATCACAAGGATCTTGGCCTTGTTCCTGAGGTTTTTAATGATGAACAGCTTAAAAAACTCGGAACAGGAAATATAGCAATCGGGCATGTAAGGTATTCTACGACAGGAAAATCAAATCGTTCGAACGCCCAGCCTCTTGTTGTAAGACATATTAAAGGACCAATGGCAATTGCTCATAACGGGAATTTAATAAATGCAAGAGAGCTTCGTGAAAAATATGAGCTTAAAGGTGCGATATTCCATAGCACCAATGATACAGAAGCGATCTCCTATGCAATAACAGAGCAGAGAATTATGCATCCATCAATAGAGAAGGCTGTTGAACAGGCTATGTATAAATTCAAGGGTGCATATTCACTTGTTATAATGTCGCCAACAAAGCTTATTGCAGCCCGTGATCCTAATGGTTTCAGACCGTTATGTATGGGAAAAACGGAAAACGGAGCAATTGTTTTTTCTTCTGAAACCTGCGCTCTTGACAGCATCGGAGCTAAGTTTGTCAGAGATGTTGAGCCGGGAGAGATCGTTGTTGTTGACAACGGTGAGGTCCATTCTATCAAAACGCACTGCGGGGGAAAAACTTCTATGTGCGTGTTTGAATATGTTTATTTTGCGCGTCCTGATTCGGTAATTGAAGGTGCAGGTGTCCATCAGGCAAGACTTAATGCTGGAAAGATCCTATGGGAGGAGCATCCTGTTGAAGCGGATGTCGTAGTCGGAGTGCCTGACAGCGGTCTGGATGCTGCTCTTGGATTTTCAAAAGCATCAGGAATTCCTTACGGAGTCGGATTTATCAAAAACAGATATGTGGGAAGAACGTTCATTCAGCCTACGCAGTCGCAGCGAACGAATGCTGTTAAAATTAAACTGAACGTTTTAAAAGATGTTGTCAGCGGCAAGAGAGTTGTACTTATAGACGACAGTATTGTAAGGGGAACAACCAGTGCAAGAATTGTAGGTCTTATAAGAGAAGCAGGGGCAAAAGAAGTCCATATGCGTATTTCGAGCCCGCCGTTTACAAATCCATGCTATTTCGGCACAGATATAGACAGTAAGGAAAATCTTATAGCTTGTAAAATGCCGATCAGTGAAATAGCAAAGAAAATAGGGGCTGATTCTCTCGGTTATCTTAGTGTTGACGGCGTAAAGAGGATTGCAGAGGGAGCAAACTGCAATTTCTGTACAGGCTGTTTTACAGGCGAATATCCGATTGAGGTTCCCAAGGAAATGCCGAAAGATAAATTTGAAAGTAAAATCGGCGAATAGTATTATTTTGGAGGATTAATTAATGAAAAGCTATTCAGAAAGCTATAAAAAGGCCGGTGTTGATGTAACAGCCGGATACAAGGCAGTTGAGCTTATGAAGGTTCATGTTGCAAGAACAATGACGGACGGAGTTCTTTCAGGAATAGGCGGTTTCGGAGGTCTGTTTGAACCGGATCTGACAGGAATCAAAAAGCCTGTTTTTGTTTCGGGAACGGACGGAGTCGGAACAAAGCTTAAAATTGCATTTCTTATGGATAAGCACAATACAGTCGGTATTGATTGTGTTGCAATGTGTGTTAATGATATTATATGCTGTGGTGCAAAGCCTCAGTTTTTCCTTGACTATATTGCAGTAGGAAAAAACTATCCTGAAAAGGTTGCTGAAATCGTATCAGGTATTGCAGACGGATGTGTACAGTCCGGATGTGCTCTTATAGGCGGCGAAACTGCTGAAATGCCGGGATTCTATCCTGTTGATGAATATGATGTAGCCGGTTTTTCTGTCGGCGTTGTTGATAAGGATAAGATATTAAAGCCTGACAATCAGAAGCCGGGAGATGTTCTGATAGCCATAAAGTCAAGCGGTGTTCATTCCAACGGTTTTTCGCTTATCAGAAAAGTATTCACAGTCAATGAGCAGACTCTTGCAAGACATTTTTCTGACCTGGGAACTACACTTGGCGAATGCCTGCTGACTCCTACAAAGATTTATGTAAAACCTGTGCTTTCACTTCTTGAACAGGTAAATGTCAATGCAATTTCTCATATCACCGGCGGCGGTTTCTACGAAAACATTCCGCGTTCACTTCCAAACGGCATTACAGCAAAAATTGAGAGGAATAATATTCAGGTTCTTCCGATTTTTGATCTTATTGCAAGAACAGGAAATATACCTGAGCGTGATATGTTCAATACATTTAACATGGGAGTAGGCATGACCGTTTCAGTAGACAAAAATGACGCGGATAAAGCGGTTGAAATTCTTAATGCATCCGGTGTTGAAGCATATATTCTGGGTGAACTTGTTTCAGGAGACGAAGGCGTAATAATCAGCTGATATTAATTTACAGCTTTACAGCTTGACGGAGGTAAAATATGAGCATTGCTCAGTCACTTAAAAATATAGTTGTTCTTGTTTCAGGCGGCGGTACAAATCTGCAGGCGCTAATTGATGCACAGGAAAGGGGAGAAATACAGGGCGGAAAAATTTCCTGTGTTATTTCCTCAAAGCCTGATGCCTATGCTCTTAAAAGGGCGGAAAATCACGGTATTCCTTCAAGAGTTATTTCAAGAAAGGATTACAGCGATACGGCAGCTTACAGCAGGTCGATACTTGAAGCGCTGAATGATGAAAAGGCGGATCTTGTTGTTCTTGCAGGCTTTATGACAATTCTTGATGAAACGGTCACAAAAGCTTACCAATATAAGATAATAAACGTGCATCCGGCACTTATCCCGTCTTTCTGCGGAAAAGGCTACTATGGTCTCAGAGTCCATGAGGCTGCGCTTTCCTATGGTGTAAAGGTAAGCGGAGCCACAGTGCATTTTGTAAATGAGGAGGCAGATGCAGGCGCAATAATTCTTCAGAAGCCTGTTGAAATAAAGAACGGAGATACTCCGGAAACACTTCAGAAGCGTATAATGGAACAGGCTGAATGGAAAATACTCCCTGAGGCTGTTTCACTTTTTTGCAGCGATAAGATAAAAATCATCGACGGAAAAGCAGTTATAGAGGAAAATTAGGAGGTACGGATGAAGAAAATCGATATTTACAGCGAGCTAAAAAACAATTCATATCCTGGCAGAGGTATTGTAATTGGAAAATCTGCAAATGGAAAGTATGCGGTCACAGCATATTTTATTATGGGCAGAAGCGAAAACAGCCGGAACAGAGTTTTTGTTGAAGATGGCGAAGGCATAAAAACACAGGCTTTTGACCCTTCTAAGCTTTCGGATCCACACCTTATCATTTATTCCCCGGTAAGAGTGCTCGGAAATACAACTATTGTTACAAACGGAGATCAGACTGATACGATTTATGATCTTATGAATGAAGGACAGACTTTTGAGCAGTCTCTCAGAACAAGAGAATATGAAGACGATGCTCCTAATTACACTCCCAGAATTTCCGGAATTATGGAAGTGAATCCAGGAAAAGGCTATGACTATTCAATGTCGATTCTCAAATCAGCTGACGGAAACCCTGATTGCTGCGAGAGATTCACTTTTGCATATACAAATCCACTGAACGGTGAGGGTCATTTTATCCACACTTATATGAGTGACGGCAATCCGCTTCCGAGTTTTGAGGGAGAGCCAAAACTTGTTTCTGTTCCGGACGATATGGATGAATTCGGTGATTCGCTGTGGAACAGTCTTAACCCTGACAATAAGGTATCCCTGTTTGTCAGATACATTGACCTCTCTGACGGATCATACACATCTAAAATCTATAATAAAAATGTTTAAGGAGAATTTTCATGTCATCAGAAATGTTTTTAAAATACGGTTGTAACCCTAATCAGAAACCATCAAGAATATTTGTTGAAAACGGTGATCTTCCGATTGAGATTCTTAACGGCAAACCGGGATATATAAATCTTCTTGACGCTTTCAACGGCTGGCAGCTTGTAAGAGAACTCAAGGTTTCAACAGGACTTTGTGCAGCGACTTCTTTCAAGCACGTTTCACCGGCGGGTGCAGCTGTCGGTCTTCCGCTTTCAGATACGCTGAAAAAGATTTATTTTGTGGATGATCTTGGAGAGCTTTCTCCTATGGCGTGTGCTTATGCGAGATCAAGGGGAGCAGACAGAATGTCCTCATACGGTGATTTTGTTGCACTTTCCGACACATGTGACAAGGCAACAGCGCTTATGCTCCAGAGAGAGGTATCGGACGGAATTATTGCGCCTGACTATACTCCTGAAGCACTTGAGATACTCAGGTCCAAGAGAAAGGGAACATATAATATTATCAAAATTGATCCGGATTATGTTCCTGAGGAAATCGAAAGAAAACAGGTTTTCGGTGTGACATTTGAACAGGGAAGGAACAACCTTCTTATAAATAATGATATGCTCGAAAATATTGTTACCGAAAATAAAAACATTCCTGAGGACAAGAAGCGTGATCTGATCATTTCGCTTATTACTCTCAAATATACTCAGTCCAATTCAGTATGCTATGTTAAGGATGGACAGGCGATAGGTATCGGTGCGGGTCAGCAGTCAAGAATCCACTGTACCAGACTTGCAGGAAACAAAGCTGATATCTGGTGGCTTCGCCAGGCTCCACAGGTGCTTAATCTTAAATTTGTTGATGGTATCCGCCGTCCGGACAGAGACAATGCTATTGATGTATATATTTCTGATGAGTATATGGATGTTCTTGCTGACGGTGCATGGCAGAATATATTTAAGGAAAAGCCCCCTGTATTTACTAAAGAAGAACAGAAGGAGTGGCTTGCCAAAAATACTGATGTTTGTCTGGGCTCTGATGCTTTCTTCCCGTTTGGCGATAATATTGAGAGAGCTAAGAAGAGCGGTGTTTCATATATTGCTGAACCGGGCGGTTCAATCAGGGATGATCATGTTATCAGTACCTGCAACAAATATAACATGGCTATGGCGTTCACAGGGATCAGACTGTTTCATCATTGATTTTTTTATTTTGTTCATGAGGAGAACGAAACAATGAAAAAAATATTTTGTGCGCTTTTAATCTCATCAATGATTATCAGTCTTGCAGGATGTAATAATAAGGAAGAAGAAAAAATCAGCTCATCAGCTGCGGAATCGTCGGTAATTGATGATTCTGTATCAGAAGAAGCAGAAAAATTGGAATCTGATACTGAAGAAGCGAAAAAATCAGGATCAGAGGCAAATGAAGGACTTCATGGAGATGTATACGAAGGTAAAACCTATTCTTTTACAATAAATGATAAGTGGGAACTTAATGAATCTGCCGGAGATGCACTGGATTGTACATTTAATTATGTCGCATATTCTGATGATCTGAATGAAGCAGCTACATGTTTCGGGATTCAGACACTTTCAGCTCCCGGCGTATCTCTTGAAGAGATGGCAGAACAGATGGTTGATACCTATGGCAATCTCAGCGGGTATACCGTAACCGGTACAAAGGCTGTAAAATTCAATTATATGGATGCTCAGGAGATCATGCTTGAAATTGACAGTGCCGGTGTAAAGCTTATTATGCGGCAGATACTTTTTTCTGACGGCGAAAATATCAATGCCATTAATGCAACAGCTGTTGTTTCCTGCTATGATAAAATGATCGCTGAAATTGATGATGTTCTTTCAACATTCAAGTTTAACTGATTCTGGCTTTAAGGAGAAAATTTATGAATATACTTGTAGTAGGCGGCGGCGGACGCGAACATGCTATCATTATGAAGCTTGCTGAAAGCAAAAGGGTGGATAAGCTTTACTGCACGCCGGGAAACGGCGGCATATCAAAATATGCCGAATGTTTTTCTGTAAAGGCGACCGACATTGACGGTGTTGTTGAAACAGCTAAAAAAGTTTCAGCTGATATGGTTGTCGTTGCTCCGGACGATCCGCTTGTAATGGGAATGGTCGATGCGCTTAATGAAGCGGGCTTTCCGGCATTCGGTCCTGATAAGGCCGCTGCAATAATAGAAGGAAGCAAGGTTTTTTCTAAAAACCTTATGCAGAAGTATAATATACCGACGGCGAAATACAGAGTTTTTGATAATTCATCTGAAGCCATAGGCTATATTAAGAGCGAAAATAAGTTTCCGACAGTTGTAAAGGCAGATGGTCTTGCACTTGGAAAAGGTGTTATTATTGCTCAGAATATTGATGAAGCTGTAAATGCTGTCAATTCTATTATGGAGGATAAAATTTTCGGAAACAGCGGGCTGAATGTTGTAATTGAGGAATTTCTTACAGGACCTGAAGTATCTGTTCTATGTTTTACAGATGGAAAGACTATAAAGCCTATGATTTCATCAATGGACCATAAGAGAATAAATGACAATGATGAAGGTCCGAATACAGGAGGAATGGGAACTGTTGCCCCTAATCCGTATTATACGGAATCTGTTGCTAATCAGTGTATGGAGGAGATTTTTATCCCGACTGTTAATGCAATGGTAAAGGAAAACAGAAAGTTTAAAGGCTGTCTTTATTTTGGTCTTATGCTGACTCCGGACGGACCAAAGGTACTTGAGTATAACTGTCGTTTCGGAGATCCGGAAACTCAGGTTGTGCTTCCGCTTCTTAAAACAGATCTGGTTGATATTTTTGAAGCGGTCATTAATGAAAAACTCGGTGATCTTGAAATTGAATGGAAAAATGAGGCTGCAGCCTGTATCGTTGCTGCAAGCGGAGGATATCCTGTAAAGTACGAAACAGGTATTACTATAAGCGGACTTGATGAAAAGGGACAGCTTGACGGATATCTTGTTTATCATTCAGGTACAAAATTTGAAGACAGCAATTTTAAGACATCGGGCGGACGCGTTCTCGGTATTACTGCTACTGCAGCTGACTTGAGCGGTGCTCTTGATAAAGCTTACAGCGCTGTAAAACAGATAAGCTTTGACGGAATGCATTACAGAAACGATATAGGTCAGAGAGCGCTTAAATGTAAATTATGATCAATCCGAGGCTTAAACGATGTCTTGTAAGCGGATTGACAGGCAATGTGATGTTCATTGTTTTTTTATTGTTTTGTCTTCTGTATTATGCTGCTTTTGGCGGATATAATCCTGCGGTTGAGATTTTTCTCTATGCAGTTGAGATATCGGGATTCGTGTTAATGCTGTTTTCTGATATCTGTCTGTGCAGGACTGTGCCGGGAGTAAATATTTTAAAAATTTCGATTATTGTATATACATTGGCTGAGATTGTTGTGATGCTTCTTGAATTAGGAATATTTCATCCGGAATTTTACGACGGAATGCTAAAGCCGTTTGTTATTGCACATGTTGTATTCTCAGTATTCGTTATGCTGACCTTTTTATCACTCTGTAAAGGAAACAGAACACATGAGATATTCGTCATAATTGCATGTGTTATTATGATTGCAGGAATTTTGGGTTATCGTGTATATATAAGTATGATCTTTAATGCGGCTGCTTTGATTTTTATTTACAGTTCTATGCTTTTTAATCTGAGCCATGAGAAAATAAGCATATTCTGTAATGGAGATAAAGCAATAAGCAAAGAGTATAAAAGTTCATTTTTTGAATAAAAATATACTAAAAAATAAATGTTTAGGATGAATAAAAATGTTATTAGACAGATACCTACCGCGTATTAAATTTGACAGTTATGAGGATTTTAAAGCCAATTATAAGGTGAATGTTCCTGAAAATTTTAATTTCGGCTTTGATATTGTTGATGAATGGGCAAAACAGGAGCCTGACAAAAAGGCACTTGTATGGTGCAACGATCACAATGAAGAAAAAACATTTACTTTTACTGATATTTCAAAACTGTCATCAAAAACCGCAAATTATTTTAAGAGCCTTGGAATAAAAAAAGGTTCAGTTGTAATGCTGATACTCAGACGCCGCTGGGAATACTGGGTATGCGCAACGGCTCTTCATAAAATCGGAGCTATTCTGATCCCTGGCTCTTTACAGCTTACAAAAAAAGATATTGTATACAGAGGAAATGCAGCAAAGGTTTCTGCAATAGTCTGTGTAAATGATCAGTTTGTTATTGATCAGGTAAACAACGCTGCTCCCGAAATAGAGTCTCTTAAAACAAAAATCGTAGTTGAAAAACCTTATGAAGGATGGGAGTTTTTTGAGGAGAAAATAGAGCCGTTTTCTGATGTTTTTGAAAGACCTGTCGGAGATGAGGGAAATAAGTGGAACGATATAATGCTCATTTACTTCACATCAGGTACAACCGGTATGCCCAAAATGGTTCAGCATAATTTTGCTCATCCCCTCGGACATATTGTAACGGCAAAATACTGGCAGCAGGTCCAGGAAAATAAATTACACATGAGTGTTTCCGACTCAGGCTGGGGCAAATTCGGCTGGGGTAAGTTTTATGGTCAGTGGATTTGCGGAACTATTGTTTTCTGCTATGATATGGATAAATTTGTTCCCAAAAAGCTTCTTGAAAAAATAACTGACTATAAGATAACAACTTTCTGTGCACCTCCAACTATGTTCAGATTTATGCTTCAGGAAGATGTTGCTAAATATGATCTTTCACATATTCAGAACTGCTGTATTGCCGGAGAGCCCCTTAACCCACAGGTTTTCAATGACTGGTATAAGCTTACAGGCCTGAAGCTGCGTGAGGGATTTGGCCAGACAGAAGGAACAGTTCTTATTGCTAATTTTGAATGGTTTGAACCTAAACCGGGCTCAATGGGAAAACCATCTCCGTTATACAATATTTCTCTTGTTGACAAAGAAGGAAATCCTGTTTCAAACGGCAAGGAAGGAACTATTGCAATTTTTGATGTTAAGGATAATCCGCCTGTTGGTATTTTCTCGGGTTATTATAAAAATGAGGAAATGACAAAAGCTGCGCTCGGAGGTAAATATTATGATTCCGGTGATGTGGCTGTATGTGATGATGACGGTTATTACTGGTTTGTTGGCCGAAATGATGATGTTATCAAATGTTCTGGATATCGTATAGGGCCTTTTGAAGTCGAGAGTGCACTGCTTGAGCATGATGCTGTTGTTGAGTGTGCTATAACTGCTGCCCCGGATCCGATAAGAGGTCAGGTTGTAAAAGCAACGGTTGTTCTTGCAAAGGGATTTGAAGCAAGCCCTGAACTTACAAAAGAGCTTCAGAATCATGTTAAAAAGGTTACGGCTCCTTACAAGTATCCAAGAATTATTGAATATGTTGATGAGCTTCCGAAAACACTCGGCGGCAAAATCAAACGAAATGAGATCCGTATAAAAGACAGTCAGAAATAAAAATCAATCCCGGAGGGACGTATGAACGAACGATTATCTTACCTTCAGCAAAAAACTTCGAAGCTTACGCTTTCTCCGGGAGTTTATATTATGAAAGACAAAACAGGTCATATAATATATATCGGAAAGGCTAAAAGTCTGAAAAAGCGTGTAACAGGTTATTTTCGCAATAATCCTGATCACACTGCTAAAGTTGCTAAAATGGTCGAAAATGTTTTTGATTATGACTTTATTGTTACTGACAGTGAATACGAAGCGCTTATTTTAGAATGCAGTTTAATAAAACAACACAGACCGAAATATAATATTCTCTTAAAGGATGATAAGGGATATCATTATATAAAAATTTCTGATGAACTGTATCCTAAAATAACTGCTGAAAAGCAGCTTGATAAAAACGGCGAGTATATAGGACCATATATGAGCGCTTTTGTTGCAAAACAGACCGTTGATGAGGTGAATAAGGTATTTAAGCTCCCGGTTTGTAAGAATAAGTTTACCGGTAATACAAAAAAAATGCGGCCATGCCTTAATTTTCATATTAACCAGTGTATCGGAGTATGCGCGGGAAATGTAAGCCCTGATGAATATAAGGATATAATCAGTCAGGCTGTTGACTATATTAAAAGTGGAAGTGAAATGTCTGTAAAAAGACTTCAGAAGGAAATGGAACTTGCTGCTGATGCGCTTGATTTTGAACGTGCAGCAAGAATACGAGACAGGATCCGGGCAGTGACTAAAGCCGCGGAAACTCAGAAAATTCTTGATGAAAGTCTTATGAACTGTGATATTGTAGCTTCGGCAAGAAGTCCTAAAGGTTCATGTGTTTCTGTTCTTATGTACAGAAACGGCAGGCTTTATGATAAAATGATCCATTCCTTTTCAGAAAATGAATGCGAGGAAAACCTTTCTGAAGCGTTTATTTCGATGTATTATATTTCTGCCGCTGAAATACCATCAGAAATATATGTTGATCAGGCATTTGAAAGCTGTGATCTTATAAAGAAGATTCTTAGTGATATTTGTGGGCATAGTGTCAAAATTACATTTCCTCAGCGGGGACATATGCTTAAATATATTATGATGGCAAAGGGGAATGCAGAGGAATACCTTTCTATAAAAAATGACCGTACCGGAAAAGAGCTTGCCGCTCTGGAGGAACTCAGCAGTATACTTGGAATGAAAAAACCGCCGGAATACATTGAAGCATACGATATTTCAAATCTATCATCAGCCTCAATGGTTGCCGGAATGATCGTTTTCAAAAACGGCAGACCCTATAAAAAAGCGTACAAGCGTTTTGCAATTAAAGATAATCTTATTCAAAACGATTATGGATGTATGCGGGAAGTTTTTCAGAGGCGATTCAATGAGTATAAAAAAGGTGAAGATGAAGGATTTTCTAAGCTTCCTGATCTGATTTTTGTGGACGGCGGAAAAGGGCAGGTGAATGCAGTCCTTCCTGTTCTGAATGAAATGAATATAAATGTACCTGTTTATGGTCTCGTAAAGGATAACAAACACAGAACAAGAGCAATTTCAACAAGCGGAGGAGAGATTGCAGTTTCTCAGAACAGAGCAGCATTTATGCTTATAACTAAAATTCAGGATGAAGTTCATAGATTCTCGATCTCATACATGAAAAGCCGTCATACAAAGAACAGCTATTCATAT
>JBJEQV010000095.1:0-42179 GCA_051881915.1 Porcipelethomonas sp.
CATCAGGCGGAAGCGGATTTGGCAATACAGTGAGAGAACTGAAACCCAGCGTTTCGGATGATACAGTTATCAGAGAAGGAAAAATGCTGAATGGCAATCCTTCTGTTTCTGAACTGGAAAAGTGGGTAAAAGGTCTGAATATCTGAGTAAACCGGCTTTCCGGAAAGTGGTTTCCAGTAATACCATTGAAGAATGGATTGCAGGTCTTTCCATAGGTGAAGGAGGTTAAGCTTATGAAAAAATTGTCCCTGTTTTTATGCTTATGTTTCTTCTGTTTTCATCAGTAATTATCGGCGGCATTACAGGCAATGCCGAAAATATTGCACATCATATTGTAAACATTACCGGTGCCGACACTTTTAATAACGCCCTCGCAATCAAACTCAACAATTTCCATTTCAGCCTCAAAGTATTTTTCTTTCATCAGTTTCCCCCATATTCATTTGCTTTCTGATTATACAGATAAAGTGTCTTCACAAAATTTTCAGGTTTTCGTCTTCTGTATCGTTGTTAAGTACAGTCTTAGCATAACTCAGCGCACTGTAATTGCTTATCACTACGCGGTGTCACCAATCTTTACAGTATGCGGTGTATCAAGCTTATCTGCACTGATATTTTCAATATCAATGTAGTAATGACCCGGATTGCTTGCTTTCTCCTTAGGTGTTACTGTGTTGCCGTTAACCGTAAATGCAAAGTTTGTGATACTCTTTCCCTCTGTAAGCTTGAAATAGTGTCTTACGGTTGTTTCTGATTTCAGCAGGGCTATGTGGAAAGCGGCGGCAGTATTTCAGATGTTGGCGTGCTTGCTGATGTGTTCGGCTCAATTTCGTTAAGAGTTCCGTTTACAAGAGCCGCAAACCAGTAAAGTACAATAATAACACTCTGTTTACAAGGGGATTGTCAATAAGACGGGACTGCTTTTCAGAGGTTTTATCCGGCTCGATTTCCCGGTTATACATGCGAAAGGCATATTTTCAGACTGAATTCATTATGTCACAGACTTAAATGGATTCCAACTGACGCAATATGCATTCTACAAAAATACCCGTATCCTTATTATGAGGATACGGGTATTTTGTCAGACAGTCGATTATTATCATAAAGTTTCAGTCATTGACAAAACTTTATTTCAGACCATTGTCTGTAATGTATTTATAAAATTCATCTGCTGTGCTCTGAAGTACTAAGACTGTTTCATCCTGAGTTAATGTGAATTTTGAGTCTATTATGTACTCAAGAAAATCCTTAAAGGAATATGTAATGCATTGTTCATTGGATTTATATATCATATAGTGATTTTTATTCGGGTGTTTGATTGCGAATGTCATGTATGAGGTTGAATTTTCATATTCAGAAATATCAAAGCTGAATTTTTCGGAAATATGCAGTAAATTGTCATTGACAAGCCTGTACTGGAATAAATTCTGCTGTGTGGAGAAAATAATGGACTTGAGCAGCTTATAGCGATCCTTATACGAAGGGAGGCGGTAACTGCTTTCGGGAAGGGAGTAATAAACTCCTTCATACAGAAATTTTTTTAAACCGCTCATAGTGAAAATACTGTATGAGTGGTTTTTCTTCTGATAGCATAAATAATGTTTTTCAAGTATGCTGTAAAGAGATTCTTTAAGTTCATCAGGTATTATGATGTTATTTTCGTATATTTCCTTGTCAAAATAAATAATAAAGCTTGGCTGATATCCGTAGCATATTATATCACCGTGACCATATCCGAGGGAATCGATCATTTCAAATAAACTGCTTTTTTCAGAAGTGCCGCTGTACAGCGGCTGACAGGAATTGAGCATTTTATTAAATGTATGCTTATAAAATTCATATATTTCCTTTCCGCTTTCTGTGGTAGAGTTGTGGATTATCCCTTCATCCAGCGTTTCATCGGAAAGAAAAATAAAATTATCAGTAAGTATCACTATCGGCAGGGTTGTCATTGAATTAATGTGTGTCTCTGCATTGTCATAGTAAAAAACCGGTTTATATGAATAGTGTTTGCTTGCAAGTTCCAGAATGTATTTGAAAATGTTCAGATTATAGAGTTGCTGGTCGTTTTGATAAAAAGTATTGTCAAAGCAGATTATGTGGTTGATTATTCCGGAATACGACTCGCTTAGACAAAGACTGATCACACTGTTAAGATGTTTTGAAGGCTGTGCTATCATAAATACATTTGAATTGTTCTGCATTTCATAAGAAAGCAGGTGATGAAAGTTTTTTATAAAGCTTTTGTTGCTGTGAGCTGTTATGACTGACGGCAGTGTGCTGAGGTCAATATCGGTCCTGAATGGTATCGAAGAATTTTCTTCAATGGTGGAATTATAAAATTCATTAAGAATGCTTATGACTGTATTTCTGCGTTCATATGATATCTGCCCCATTATCATCTTGTCATATAATTCAAAAAGAGTAGCCGTTTCTGCATTGCTCAGCATAAGAACTTTCGCCATGCTGTGAACAAATTCCTTATTTGGCGGTTTCCTTTTTCCATTGAATATTTTATGCAGAAATGTTCGCTCAGTGCCATTTATTTCCGAAATGCTCTTTATGGAAATTTTCTTTTTTACGGCATTTTCTTTCAGAAAATCAGAAAACTGTGAAATAAGAAATCCCCCTTTTGCCAGATAAACTATTAAAAATTTTACAACAATGCATGTGATAATGTCAATATATGTTCTGAGGTTTAAAAGGAAAAAATTTGTCACAAAAATTGTCACATATTGTCGAAGCAGAAAAAGTAAGGTATACTAAAATTAAATATTTATGAATAATTTTAATTAATAACGGGCTGTCTCCTTCAATATTGTATTCTGTTTGATTAAACCGACCGTTTGTCAGAAAAATGATACAGATAGTGCAATAAGCTGTAATATGTAATAAAGGTGATCACTTGAAAGTTATTAATTTAATGTTGTTCATTTAATGGAGGAAGTAATATGAAACAATTAAGAAAAAACTTAAAATGGAAATCCGTATTATCAGTTATAAGTTCGCTGATAATGTGCATATGCATTCTGGCAGCATTTTCGGTTAATGCTTTTGCTGATGCAGATGAAAATACTAAACAGGCAGGAGAAGGTCTGGTAAAGATCAACGTGTATTATACAGATAAAAACGGAAATACGGATATAATAAAGAGCGGTACAGGCTTTTTTATAGACGCAGGTACTGTTCTGACTGCAAGATCTGTTATAGGTGTTACGGCAAGTGAGGCTGAGGGTCTGGATTCTGTGCATCCCGGAATTGCTGACAATTATAATTCTCAGTCAAAGTTTTCATATAAAATTTATATCAAGGACAGAGAATATTCTTCAAATGTTTCGTATGACAGCGAAACAAAGAGCTTTTCAGTACTTACATATGACAACAGTACGGTAAACGATCAGCCGGTGGTTCCTCTGGGCGACAGCAGCAGTCTTTCCTCGACTTCAGAAGAAAAGAGCGTTTTGTCCCTTGGCTTCAAAAACAGTGATTTCAAGGACTATAAGACAATGAATGGCATTATAAAGGAAATCAATTCCTATAATTTCTCCGGAAGCACAAGCGTAAGCTGCCTTTATCACGATGCCAGATTTACAGGGGACAGCAGCGTTTACTATATTGGCGGACCTCTTCTTGACTCAAATGGCGTTGTTATCGGTCTTAACACAGGTTATTATACAGGCGATGAAAATAAATACGCTGTTGCCGTTTCTATTAATGAGATCAAAGCAGATCTTGATACGTTTGACGATATGAATTATGTAAACTCAGGAGAGCAGATCACATCTGATACACCTTCTGATATGGCGGATGACGAATACAGCGAAGAACTGCCTGATGAAAGCAGTGAAGAAGATCTGATCTCTGACGAGTCAGAGCCCGGAATTGAATCAGAAGAAGAAACGATCGCTATGGCAAGCCTTGATGATGAGGATTTTGAGTCTGATGATGAGGAAGAAGGATTTTTTGCTTCAAACTGGAAGATCATAGCTGTTGCAGCGGGCGGTATTGTAGTAGTTCTTGCTGCGGTCGTTATCATCATAGCAGTAAGCGGCAAGAAAAAGAATGATGGACCGATTACATCAACCGGCGGATTTATACCTCCTCAGGACGCACCTTTTGCAGGCGGACAGAACAGCGGAATGTCTCAGTCTCCTTTCGGAATGAATAATCAGGGAAGCATGCCTACATCAGTTATTCCTCCGTCAGGAACAGCAACGGTTGTTACGGATGCAGGTGCAACAACGGTTCTGGGAGGCGAAGCAGGCGCTACAACAGTTCTGGGACAGCAGACTCCTGAAGCTTCACTTATAAGAAAGAGTACCGGGGAAACAAAACCGGTTACAGGTACACAGTTTATTATAGGTAAGGACAGCAAGCAGGCAAATTATATTATAACAAATAATGGCTCTGTTTCAAGAACTCACTGCAGGATTACCTGTGCAAACGGTACGTTCTCGGTATGCGATCTTAATTCAACAAACGGAACTTTCCTCAACGATATCAGACTTTCTCCGAGACAGGAAACACCTCTTAACAGCGGGGATAAACTGAAAGTCTCTGATGAAGAATTTACATTTATTATTAAATAAGATACAGGATTCAGGGTGTGGTGGATAGAATGAAATTTACGACAGCCGTTCATACGGACGTGGGAATCAGAAAGAAAACCAACCAGGATTCAGTACTTGTTATGAAAGCTGAAACAGACTACGGGCATGTAATAATGTCCGTAGTCTGTGATGGTATGGGAGGTTTGTCAAAAGGGGAGCTTGCCAGTGCAACGATTGTCAGAGAATTTAAACAATGGTTCAGCGATGAGCTGCGCGGTATGCTTTCAGACAGTATCAATGCAGATGCACTTTTTGAGAGATGGAATAATATAATACAGAATACAAATGAAAAAATAGCTGATTACGGCAGGAGTATAGGAGTGAGACTCGGAAGTACGCTCGTTATTATGCTTATTGCAGGAAATCAGTATTTTATTATGAATGTAGGCGATTCGAGAACGTACAAGTTTTCAGACAATGTTTATCAGCTTACCAAGGATCAGACCTATGTACAAAGAGAAATGGATCTGGGCAGGATGACACCTGAACAGGCAAGGACCGATCCTCAGAGAAATGTATTGCTGCAGTGTATAGGTGCAAGCGAGGTTATTATTCCCGATACATATATCGGCACTGTCAGCAGCGGAGATGTTTTTATGATGTGTTCAGACGGCTTCAGGCATGTGATAATGAATGAAGAATTTTACCAGAGATTCAATCCGGCGGCAGCGGTCAGTCAGGAAGCGCTTAAAGAGGCACTGGTTTACTTTACGGAACTGAACAAATACAGAAGAGAAGATGATAATATATCCGCAGTAGTAATCAGAGCTGACTGAACGGAGGATTGAGAAATGCTGGAAATAGGTTCAATTGTTGACGGCAAATATAAAATACTGAATAAGATCGGACAGGGCGGCATGAGCGTTGTTTATCTTGCTATGAATGAAAGAGCAAACAAGCAGTGGGCCATTAAGGAGATCCGTAAGGACGGAACACAGAATTTTGAGGTGGTAAAGCAGGGACTGATCGCTGAAACGGGGATCCTTAAAAAGCTTCATCATCCGAATCTGCCGAGTATTATAGACGTAATTGAGGACGGAGATACCTTTCTGATCGTTATGGATTATATCGAGGGCAATACCCTTGAGAAATATCTGAAGACATACGGAGCTCAGAAACAGGAGGATGTCATAGAATGGGCAAAGCAGCTCTGCGATGTTCTGGGATATCTGCATTCAAGAGTCCCTCCTATAATTTATCGTGATATGAAGCCTTCAAATGTAATGCTGAGACCTGACGGACGTGTTGCTCTGATCGACTTTGGTACTGCCAGAGAATTCAAAAACGGAAATGTTGCAGATACTACCTGTCTTGGAACAAAAGGATATGCAGCACCTGAGCAATACGGTGACAGGGGACAGACGGATGCAAGAACTGATATTTACTGTCTTGGTGCCACGCTGTATCATCTTGTAACGGGGCACAACCCGGCAAATCCGCCGTATGAGATGAGACCTATAAGAGAATGGAACCCCATGCTTTCTTCGGGTCTTGAAGCTCTTATACTCAAATGTACTAAAGCAGATCCGGATGAAAGATATCAGAACTGCGCCGAGCTTATGTATGCTCTTGAAAACTATCAGGAATTTGATGAGGAAAAAAAGCGCGCAAGAAATATCAGGTGGCGCACATTTCTTGCGGTATCAGTATCAGCAGTCGTATTTGCTGGAGGTGCAGCCGGATTTAAAACAGGCGAAAATATATGTTCCAGAAATACATATGACATGTATCTGAGCCAGCTTGAGCACGAAAGCAGCACAGAGAAAAGCGCAGAGCTCATAGAAAATGCAATAAATGTTGATCCTTCAAGACCGGAAGCATATAATGCGCTGCTGGAACTTTTTTATGCAGAAAATGATGCGGAAAGAAATCTCAGTCAGGATGAAATGGAAGTAATAGATAAGGTTATAAACGAAAATCATGGGGAGCAGCTTTCCAATATAGATTATTTCAGAAAAGAAAACCGCAAGGAGTACTGCAGGTTTTGCTATGATCTTGGAAGCGCAATCTATTTCGGATATAACAGCAGCCATGAGCAGGGGAGTAATGTAGTTGACCAGAGCCGTGCAGCCAAATGGTTTAAAAATGCGGTTACCGCAAATGCTCTTGAGGGTGACGAGCTTAAAGATGCAGTTCTTATGAAAGAATTCTCTGAAAATTATCAGACTATGCTTATAATGGGCGGAAATAAGCTTAATAATGACGGCACCCGTTCTATTGATTATGATGAATACTGGGGGCAGATCAAAAAGCTTGCGGATTCTGTAGAAAATGAAAATAATCATATAAAAAAGGCAGAAGTAATAAAGTTTGTCAGTGCGCTTATAAGTACACGCAGCAATGAGTTCAAAAAATCAGGAATAAATCTGAGCGATCAGCAGGATCTGCTTGAACGTATCCAGAGCATGTTTGACGGTCTTAAACAGGACGCAGAAGGTGAAGGGATAGATAAATTAATTGAAAAGACTGAGAATGCGATCATTGCAGCAAAATCACGTCTTTCGATTGCAAATCAGAATACATCTTCCTGATTTGGTTTTACGGGACACGAAAGGAATTAAAATATATGGCAGACGAATCAACTATCTTTTTTCTGCATAACGGATTTGTAATATGTACTGTACTTGCTGTAATATGTACAGCCCTTGCGGTGGTTTTGTTTTTTATGTTTGATATAAAGGTCAATTATGCTATAAGGACAGGAAAGCTGAAGCAGAAAAAGGTCGAGGAAATGAAACGTATCAACGCTCAGACCGGAAGTCTGAGGAATGTTCCGGCCAATTTTAACTTTACGGGTGAGATGGAAAAAAGCGGGAATATGAAATCTGCTGAAATAAAATACAATCCTCCGGTCGTAAAGGGAATATCCAATGATACATCACTTCTTGAACAAAACAGCTCATCAACGATTCAGCTTGATGCAGACAGGATAGCCGGAACAAGGGCTGAAACATCGGTTCTGAATGAGCCTTTCAGTTCACCAGACAGACTGATGAACACAGACAATTCTGCTTATGCAGGGGATAAGTTCAGCATTATAGAGTGTGTAATGCTTATACATACTGATGAAGTAATATAAAATCCGGAAATAAATAACGGCAGCACAGAAAGCACTTTTATATTGTTTTGTGAGATACAGACATTTTATGTTATACCGGATATAGAAAAAATGTAATCCAAAGAGCCGCGCGGAGGATTTTCATTTCAATCGCACAGACATTTCAGCGGCAGAATGGAGATTATTATGAAGACAAATTTTAGCAGGCGGGTTGCAGCCTTTGTTTCTGCATTGTGTTTGGTTGCAGCAGCTGCAGCAGCGGAAGCTCCGATGACCATAAATGCTTTAGATGATAATCAGGAGACATCTGTTCCGGACAATAATAATGATTCAGCAGAATCAGGGGAAAACGCTGAAAAAAGCACAGAAGATCCGGCTGAAGAAACATCTGAAAATCTTGCTGAATCGATGACGGAAAATGCCACTGAGGCACCGGCTGAGGAATCTGAAGAATCAGACGCTGACTCTGATGAAGTGGCCTCTGAAGCACCGGCTGAAAATCCGGCTGAGGGTTTTTTCTGTTCTGTCGATGTTAAGGAAATTGAAAAGTATCTTGATGATTTCGGAGTTGAGATCAGGTTTTATGATGAATCCGGCATTGAAATACAGGGCTTGGATTCTGTATACGATATAAATGACGGATGCAGTGCAAGATTCTATATGGCTGATGGTATAGAGATAAAAAAATTCATAATGGGCGGCACTGATCTTTTTAAAGATAAAGAGTATTTTGTCGACGAAAGCAGTAATAAATATTATCTTATGTATGATTTTACAGATGAAAGCTCAGTCGATAAATTTCTTGACGGAAACAGCTGCTCTGTTGAAGCTGAAAAAAGTATAATCGTAGATGAAAACAGGCTTTCTTTTGATGAAAATACATGTTATTATTCGGGTGAGATCTCTTCGGATACAAATGTAAAAATCGGAGAAAAGCTTAACAGTGATTCTAAGATCGCAAGTTCAAATACGCCTGAAAATTATGAATTTGTGGGATATTGCGTAAATGATTCAGAAAAGACCTCTGATGAGATTACAGTGGATAAAAATGTTGAAAGCTTAACTCTTATATTTAAAAGAAAATGCTACTATTTAAAAGTGAAGTGTCCGAAATCGGGAGGAACTGTTGAATCAGCCGGAAAGACTATTGAGGTTGACGGTGACGGCAATGGAAAAGTAGAGTTTGATATTAATGAGCACGGCGAACTGGAAATAAAAATAAATACTGTTGACAGCAATTATATAAGCTCTGTTTTATGCATGCTCGGAGATAAGCCTGTTATTGACAGGCAGTTTGATGCATCTGAGGCAAAAAAAGAATACAGTGAAATATTGACATACGATGACAGCAATGAAAACGACTTTGATTTAATTGTTGCGTTCGGAACGGATTCTTCAAAACCTGTAATTGATTTCAGTATTACTGAAAATGACTATTCAAGCTATAATAAAGATAATAATACGCTGTATGCAAACAGTCATATGAAAACTCTTGAGGTTTCTGCGGATATAACAGATGAGGGTACAGGCGTTGATGAGGAAAGTGTTACTGCTTCAATTAATGGCAGTACAGTCAGAGGCGTTTCCCAGGGCAGCGGAAAATTTGTGTTTGAATTTAAAGATCTTGAGCTGACAGGAGACAGTGAAATGATAATTTCAGCTTCTGATCTGAATGGAAACATAAGCAGAAAGTCATGCAGCATTGTGCTGGACATGCCTCAGATAAAAAGTATTGAGTTTGCAGATAATAAAGTTTGCAGTCATGAAGGTGAATTTTACTATATCCAGAAAAATTATTCTGATTCATACTGGCAGATTGAAGTGAAAATCGGATCCGAATCGGGTGTGCCTGATGCAGGCGATATAAAACTTATGATCGGAAATACATCTTTATCTCCGACAAAAGTCGAATCATCTCCGTATCTCGAATGGGATCCGAATGAAAAAGTATATAAACATATCTATACCGTCAGATTTTCAAGCGTGAAAGGGTCAGCTTTTGATGAAGGCAGATATGACATTTCATGTGAGGTTTCGGGAAAAACAGAAAACCAGAACATTAAATTCACAGGCGGAACTCTTATTAAGGATAAAACAGCGCCTATTCAGAATGCAGAAATAATAATTAACGGTTCAAGCAGTGTAAACGGTAAAACAACCTATCTTGACGATGTGCCGTTTGGTATAGAATTAGACGGTGTTGATGAGGATATATCAGGTGTAAAGGAACTGTATGCAGTTGTTTACGGTAAAAATGGAAGCCGTAAGTGCAGATTAAAGGAAGATGAAAACGGATATAAGCTCAGTCCTGAAAGCAAAAGCGATGAAGATGCTGTAAAAGCAATAACAACTGATTCAGCATTCAGTATAAAATTTTATGCGGCTGATAACTGCGGTAATATCAATGAATATTATGAATTGTTTGCTGATCCTGAAAAAAGTCTTTATATCGATACAGAAGCGCCGAAGGCGGCGGATGCCGTTGTAAAATTCAGCAGGGCTTCTGATTATTTTGCGGAAAAAAATAATATAGTTTATTTTGAGGATAAGGTCAAAATCTCTGTTTCTGTTAATGATGCCGGCAAGGGCAGCGGTATTTCTTCTGTTTGCTGCTATATAAACGGAAGCAGCAGTAAAAAAGCAATGACGCTTGAAAACGGCAAGTGGACATGCATTATAAATCAGAGTGAACTGAACAGTTCGGGTGAAAACACAGTTAAAATCCAGGCATCAGATAAAGTCGGCAATACTGGTGCTGCAAAGGAAATAAAAACCAGAATTGTGGTGGACGGAAGCCGTCCTTCCGGCAGCATTACCTTTACAAATCTTACCGGTAACAGTCATAACGGATCAAAAGACAGCTGGACGCAGGAACATTCATCAGCTGGATATAATAATTTTTCAAACAGCTCTGTTGAAGTCAGTATTTCTGCTTCTGACGAAAACGGGATCAATACAAGCGGTATAAAAAGCATAAAATACATGATATATGATAACTCCGGTGATCCTGATGAAGCTATTCCAGGCGGAAAGAAGCTGGAATCCATTGATAAATGGCAGAATTACAGCGGAAAGTTCAATATATCAGAGTCTATCAGTCATCTTTATGTAAGGATAGAAGATAATGTCGGACATGTCAGCTATCTTAATTCAGACGGTGTTATTGTTGATACTGAAAGCGGAAAACCGGATATTGAAATATACGGAGGAAATGATAAGGAATACTACAACAATAGTGTGCCGCTGCGTATACATGTAAGCGACCCGGTTATCGGATCGGGTATTGACCATGTTGACTATTATATCATGGTTGACGGAGATGTCCGCAGCAGCGGGACATGGACAATGGATTATCCGGATCATTCCTATTCGTCCATACTTAAAAACAGCAGGCTTGAAAGGCTTGTTGAGGTCAATGAAAACAGCAATAATGTTGAAGTCAGGATTGCAGCTTATGACAATGCAGGAAATTCGTCATATTCGAGCAAATTTCTTAACATTGATACAACGGCACCTTCGATAAAGGTTGAAATGTCCGGCAGCAGCGATTCAGGACATTCCGGCTATTTCAAGGAAGGAAGAACCGCTGAAATTACAGTTACAGAACGTAATTTTGACGCTTCGGATATTGTTCTGAAGGTCACAAAAGACGGTGTGTCTTACAGTCCCTCAATCTCGGGCTGGACATCATCCGGAACTGGAGACGGCAGGATCAATACAGCCACAGTAATCTTTGATGATGACGGTGATTATACTTTTGATATAGAATATACTGATCTTGCGGGAAATAAGGCGCCTGAGGCGGAATACGGAAACAAATCTGCTGACACAAGCTTTACCATCGACAAGACAAGTCCGGTCATAAATGTTTCCTATGACAATAACAACGCATCAAATGAAAATTACTACAAGGATACAAGAAAGGGTACAGTTACGATTACTGAGCGCAATTTCGATCCTTCCGGTGCTGATGTTCAGGTGATGTGCAACGGCAAAAGTGTAAGTACAGGCAGCTGGTCCAGTTCAGGAGATAAAAATACTCTTGTTTTTGAATGCGGACTTGACGGCGAATATACCATTAAAATAACTGATACGGATATGGCCGGAAACATTCAGACAAAGGAATTTACAGACAGCTTTACTGTTGATACATCAAAACCGGAGATCAAGGTTACAGGGGTTGAGAACAAAAAAGCATACAGCAAAGAAAATAAGCTTGTGCCTGTAATTGAAATCAGTGACGAGACATTTGATCCGGCTGAATATTCATATACTCTCAGACTAAAAAATCTTAACTATTCAAAAGAATCCGATCTTGGTTCTGCTAAGGATGTTAATGAAAAAGGAGTAAAAATCACGTATGACGAGCTGAGTCATGTTCTTGAAAATGACGGCATCTATACACTTACGGTCAAGGCAACAGATAAGGCAGGAAATGAAACATCGGAAGAGATTACGTTTTCTGTCAACTGCTATGGTTCAACTTTCTATATAATGGAGGATTCTGAAACAGAAAATCTTTGCGAAAATGTTTACACAAATGAGAGCATAGATATTCAGGTTGTAGAAGTTAATGTTGAGAAGCCTGTTGAACAGAGTGTAAGTATTGTTAAGGATTCAGAAGTTATTGACTGCACTGACTTTTCAATGGATGACAGCGCGGAAGAAAATGAATGGTTCAGGAGAATTTATACAATAAATTCTGCTAACTTTGCCGATGATGCAGTTTATAATGTCACAGTAGCTTCCACGGACAGAGCCGGAAACACAGTTACAAGTGTTGAGAATATGACCGGTAACGATGCGGGCGTCAGCTTTATAGTAGATAAGACTGCTCCAGTGATCTCTCTTACCGGCATTGAGGATGAGGGTGTTTATGAGGAGACGTCAAGAATCGTAAAGATAACATGCTCTGATAAGAACTGCAATTCAGAAACACTTTCCTTAATGATGAACGGAAAAGAACTTTCAAGAGCCGATTATACGGTTGAAGATCTTGGAACAGAACTGGAGGTCACTTTAAATGTTTCTGATGACGGTTCCGGCAAAAAGCAGAAGTTTGAAGTTGGTTTTGCAGATATGGCCGGAAACAGCACTGAAGTTTCAGTAAATGACTTTATACTGTCTGCCGGTTTGTTCAGGCGGATCTTATCAAATACTCCTTTGATGGCAGGTCTTGCTGCTGTACTCGTCCTTGGAGCATCCGGCGCTGTTGCTGCTGTGAAACATAACCGCAAAGAAAATTGATAAATGAACCATAAGGACTCAGGCTGAGTGCCGCTTCAGGACTCTGCCTGTGCTCCTTTACATTAAAAAATGAATTGCTGCGGTGTTGTGTTTTGTAATCCGGGATCTGCCGGACGCAATATTAAAAATCAGTAAGGAATGTAAAATATGTTCAGACAAAATGATATTATCGGAGGAATGTACCGGGTAATAAAAGAGATCGGTCATGGCGGAATAGGGGTAATATATCTTGCAGAGCATCTGAGACTGAAAAAATACGTTGTGATCAAAAAAATAAAAAATGATTTCAACGGATCGATCGAAGCAAGAAATGAAGTGGACATACTCAAAAATCTCCATCATACATATCTTCCTCAGGTATATGATTTTTACCAGGAGGGTACTCAGATCTTTACTGTTATAGATTTTGTGGAAGGGCATGATCTCGAATGGTATCTGAAACAGGGATATTCTTTTGATGAAGGGACCGTTAAAAAGTGGCTGTATCAGCTCTGCACAGTAGTAAATTATCTTCATTGCCAGGATCCGCCTGTTCTGCACAGTGATATAAAGCCTGCAAATATAATGATAACATCATCCGGCAATATTTGTCTTATTGATTTTAATATATCACTTGATATGAATGATGCGATCGATTTAAGCGGATTCAGCAGAAATTACGCATCTCCCGAGCAGTATATTCGTTTCTGTCAGCTTACAAACGGCTCATTTATGAACTTGTCGTGTCCCATAGATCAGAGAACAGATATATATGGTATAGGAACGACCTTTTACAGTCTTATGACTCACAAACTGCCTGATGTAATAAACGGTCAGCTTCCGATCTCAAAGCTCAATGTGAATTATTCTGAGGGGCTTTGCAAAATAATCGAAAAGGCAATGGATCCTGATTATTCAAAAAGATATGCGTCTGTTAAAAAGATGCTGCGTGATATTGAAAATATGTACAAGCTGGAAAAAGGGTATAAAAAGTATTTTTTATTACAGCTTGCAGCACTTGCAGCAGGCGGATGCCTTATTATCGGAGGCGTTGGGACAATATCAAAAGGAATAAATGTTCAGAATAAAGAACGCTTTGAAAAGGAGTACAGTGTTTTCTGCAGATACTATGATTCAGGCAATAATGATCTGGTACAGGAAACGGGGACAAAGCTTGTAAATGATTCGGATTACAGCAGTGTTTTTGAGGATAATCCGCAGCTGAAATCTGAAATGTTTTATTATATGGCGACAAGCTGCTACAATAACGAAGAATATGAGAGGGCTCTGGATATATACAGATATGCAATAAAAAACTGTAAATCCAGAGAACTTATCGGAGATTATTACAGGGATTATACGATCTGTCTTATAAATGCCGGACAGGAAAAAGAGGCAGAAAAGATCATTGTCCTTTCCGATGAATACGGTATTTCTGATGATGAAACAAAGCTTATCAATGCTGAGCTTAAATACCAGAAAGGTGATAAAAAAAGTATTAACGAAGCTTCAGCACTTGTAAGTGAATTGACCTCTTCGGGGAATCTTGACGATGAAAATCTGTACCGGGCATATATGCTTGGTGCTGATATATATGAAAAAACTGAGGATTATGATAAGGAAATTGAAATGCTTGACAAGGCTTCATGTTATTTTAGCTCAAATGCCATGTACAGACGTTATGCATCGGCATACAGCAGTGCGGCTCAGGGTCTTTATGACAAGCAGAAAAAAGAAAATCTGAAAAAAGCCAGGGGGTATTATTACAAGATTATTGACAGCGGCAGTGCAAATGAAAAGGATTATATAAACCTCGGATATGCATATAACGGGCTTGAATGCTATGATAATGAATACATGAATTATCTTAATGAGGCAATAAAAAAATATCCGGAGCAGTTCAGATTCTATATGCTTCGTGCACTGTACAATTATAAAACCGGAAGCCAGAAAAAGTTTTCGGAGGACTATCTGAAAGCAAGCAGGCTTTATGGGGAGATGACGGAATTTGAGCAGGGAGAGGTTCAGGAGAGTGAAAAAAATATGATCATTTCTGAACGCGGACTTTATGAAAGTTTTTCAAAGGGTTTGGAGTGAGACTGATTTATAAAAGGGACGGTGAAAAATTTGAGCGGTAAGGATCTTATAACTATCGGGGCGCTTCTTGCAGCTGCCGGAACTGTTTGTATAATATTGGTAAACGTCTTTTTCAGAATCTGGTACAGGAAAAACAAGCTGTGATGTTATGGAGGAACAGTGTTATAATCACACTGGTAAGATAAAACAGGGGTTCGCTCGCTGCTAAAGCGGCAGAATGGAGATTTGTATGAAACTTAACATGGTAAGGGTATGTGTGTTTGTAATTGCCGCAGCAGTCATTATATGCGGATGTCTGACTGCTGTTATTTTAAATGATAAAAGCGGGAACAGTGAACTTTACAGGGAAAAACTTATCAGTGCGAAATCATATGTTGAAAAAGGAGACTATAATGCAGCTCTGAAGGCATATCTGGAGGCTATTGACGCTGATGAAAATGAAGTTGCTCCTTACATGTATCTTGCTGAACTTTATCACGAAGTCGGCATGCTTGACGATGCAATAAAAATCCTTGAGAGAGGATATAAGGTAACAGGTTCAGAAAAGATCAGGGAATTGCTGAAACAATATGAGATGGAAAGAGATTCGGCCGCTTCTGAAAACGGCAGTGACAGTGAAGCTTCAAAAGAAAAAAATAAAGCTGAAAAGGAAAGTCCGGTAGTTCTTAATGCTTCGATGCTTAATATGACAGCATCATCCACATATAAAGATTATTTATCGGATCATTCCGTTTCAGAGTCCAGTCAGGGAGACTTTGGAACAAAAATTGTTTTTGCCGGAATAAACCGGGAAATGTATTTTTATAATACGTCTCAGAACAATAACAAGGTGGACTCGTCAACGGGAATGCCTGAGGATGAAGCAAGGCCGAACTATATTAAGCTTGCCGATATTTCAGAACTGCTGACGGGTATGCCCGATGACGGTATAACATATGAGGAGTTATCTTCTCTGGAACTCAGCGGATTTAAAAGAAAAAAGGACAGCGAAACAGGAAAAAACGTGGTTGAATTCAAAAACAACGGCTGCGTAGTTATAATCGAAACTGATGATGACGGCAATATAACTTCAAAAAAAGCGTGGAATAAAATAATTCTGCCCGAACAGGAGAGCGCGTCAAAAACCACGGTATATTTTTCTTTTAATGATGCAAGCAGCGGCGAAGCAATAAAAAATGCAGATGTTAAATTCTATGCGTCGGGAAGCAATCAGATCGTTGCCGAATGCAGATCGGGAAATGACGGAATATGTTCAGCTGAGCTTATGCCGGGAAAATACGATATAATGGTCACAGCGGATGAATATGCCGATTATACAAGTAATTTTGAGGTTTCGGGGTATGAGGACGTCGAACCAGTAAAAATAAATATGAGCAGCAGTATGACAGAAGGGCAAATGAGGATCGTTCTGACATGGGGTGAAAATCCGAGGGATCTTGATTCTTACCTGTTCTATACAAACAGCAGCGGAAAATCAGTAAGGTTATATTATGGAAACAAATCAGAGCCGGAAGCTGATCTTGATATTGATGATATGGACGGAAACGGACCTGAAACAATAACTATAAAGGATCTGAACGGTGTATATTACTATGATATTCAGGATTACAGAAAAACCGGTATGCTGGGTGAATCAAATGCCAGAGTCACCGTATACAAGGGCAATAAAATGATCGGGGAATATGAAGTGAATGCCGAAGCAGAAAATAACTGGTCAGTTCTTAAAATAGACAATGGGACAGTTACTTTTGTAAATGTTCCTGACGCCCGGGACTCAAGTAGCAGCAGCAAATAAACTTTTCGGAGGGGTAAAGGGTGGCAGCTCTTATAATCATAATTTTTTTCGTTGGGATAATAATTTTTTCATCAGTTGTGTATGCCCGGAAAACAGAAAGTAAAAACAAACGTGATGAAGCGGCACAGGTAATGCTAAAAGATGAGTACCTCGATCATATGCTGACGAATCCACTGATCCACGGTAATACGGAAGCACCGGACAGAAATAACAGGGTCATGCTGTATATAGAAACCTGTAACGTAAAACCGGCAGCCAAATATGTTTTTGATCCTTCAAAAAAAGTATTTATAGGCAGGGACAGGCAGCAATGCAATGTCTGCATAAGCGAGGCTACGGTTTCGTCCCGTAACTGTGCTATTGTAAGCATGGGAAATTCGCTTGTGCTTCAGGATCTGAATTCTGCAAACGGAACACTTGTTAAAAGAGGCTTTTTTAAAAAATATCACCTCCATAACACGCAGATCGTTCTGAGAAGCAATGACAGGATCGTGGTAGGTTTAACAACTCTGAAACTGATGATATTTGACTACAATTCAATAACAATTTAGAGGTTTTATATGGTTTTAATGGTTTATACTAAAAAATCTGTAAAGGAATATCTTCTTCCGAATTCACAGAATATAGACTATATACTGGATATGGATAACGACATTTTCATGCTTGGATCAGAAATGTCGGTAAAGCTTGAGAATATCGACGGAAAGTGGTTTATAAATGAAGATGATATTTATAAGATCAATGCCGGCTTTAATGGAAAAGTTCTGAAAGACGGAGATCTGCTTGAGTTAAAATGCCCGAGCGGTGAGATTATAAATATTATTGTTATTGACAAGGAACTTTCCTACTGTATTCCGGTCAAATATGATACATCTGGTGTCAGTTCAATCAGCGTTGGTATGAATGAAAATTCTGATATCTGCTACTCTTTCAATGATTACGTTTCAAAAAATCACTGTATTTTAAAAAGATCCGGCGGAATGTGGACAGTTGAGGATTTAAGCACCAACGGTGTTTTTGTAAACAATAAACGGATAAATAAGCAGGTCCGGCTGAAATTCGGGGATTCTGTAAATATTTTCGGGATCAATATTGTTTTTCTTGATAATATTATCGGTGTGAGCTCACGGTATGGTAAGCTGAAGGTGAGCAGAATAAAAGTTTATGAAAAAAATCAGATCAATGCTGTTTCCTATGAGGACAGTACAAATACGGTTTATTATAACCGATCACCCAGGAATATTCCGGTGATATATAATGAAGAAATTGCAATAGAAGAACCGCCGGCAAAAAAGGTGGTTAAGCATCCTCCTCTGATACAGCAGATAGGTCCGTCTTTTACAATGGCAATTCCGATGCTTCTTGGCTGCGGGCTTGCAGTTTACGGTTCATACTCAAGCGGCATGGGCTCCAGTACGTTTATGTATACGGGTATTATCACAGCTGTCGGATCGGCACTTCTGGGGTCTATGTGGGGGATATTCAATATAAGGTATGCAAAGCAGCAGGAATATGAGGAAGAGCGCATGCGCTTTGACGCATACGGCAATTATATCATGGGAATATCTGATAAGCTCAGGGATATGTATATGCAGAATACTTCTGCTCTTAATGAGATGTATCCGCCTGCTTCTGTGTACTGCGGTTATAATAGAAACAGCCTTCTTCTGTGGAACAGAAACTTTACTCATGATGACTGCTTTTTTCACAGGCTTGGTATCGGGGACATTGAGTTTCAGGTAAAAATCAGACTTCCCAACGAAAAATTTTCTCTTGTATTCGATAAGCTTAAAGAAAAACCTAAATATCTTAATGAGGAATTCAGAACTCTTAAAAATGTTCCGGTCGGCATTGATATAGCTGAAAAAAGATTGTGGGGTATTACAAGCGGTCCCGGAAAAACCGGATCATACGAGGTTATGTATAATCTCGCAGCAAGCATTGCGGCGAATAACTGCTATACTGATGTGAAAATGGTCTTTATCTATGATTCTGAATCGCCGTCTGCTGATAAATGGGATTTTGCAAGATGGCTTCCGCATGTATGGTCAGAAAACAGATCGTTCCGGTATACGGGCGGAAATTATAACGACAGAACCGATATTTTCAATGAGCTTTCAAAGGTGTTCAGGGAGAGAATGGAAGGTGAAAACAGCATCCGGGGAGGAAGTGTTCCGAAACCTTATTATGTAATGTTTATTGAGGACTATTCGCTGATTGAAAGTGAAATTATTTCAAAATATGTTTTCAGTAAAGATGAAAGGATCGGACTTGCCACTTTTATATTTTCTGACAGCTGTGAAAATCTTCCCAACAGCTGTGAGGATATCATTTCCAACGATATGAATTTTAAGGGTGTGTTCAATGTTCTGGATTCCAGCAGTAAAAAGCAGGAGATTTCCTTTGATTTGGTTTCAGCTGATATGCTCAGGGATTTTGCATGCAATATTTCCGGGCTTCAGGTAAGGGAACTGGAAAATGATACAGATATTCCGTCTGTTCTCAGCTTTTTTGAAATGTATGGTGTTGAAAAACTTGAAGAATTAAATGTGCTGGAAAGATGGAAGAAAAACAGAACTTATAATACCATGAAGGCACTGATAGGAAAGAAAGCAGGAGGCGCTGACTGTTATCTTGATATACACGAGAAATTCCACGGACCACATGGTCTCATTGCAGGTACAACAGGTTCAGGAAAGAGTGAAACACTGCAGACATACATACTTTCGCTTGCTGTAAATTACAGTCCTGAGGACATAGGATTTTTCATTATTGACTTTAAAGGCGGCGGCATGGCAAACTGCTTTTCTGATCTTCCTCATCTTGTGGGGCAGATATCCAATCTGTCCGGGAATCAGGTATACAGAGCCATGGTTTCCATCAAGTCTGAAAATATGAGAAGGCAGAGGATTTTCAATGAATATGGTGTAAACAGTATAAATCAGTATACAAGATTGTATAAGAATAATGAAGCTAAAATACCTGTTCCGCATCTGTTCATCATAATTGACGAATTTGCCGAGCTTAAAAGAGAACAGCCTGAATTTATGAGGGAGCTAATAAGCGTTGCACAGGTTGGACGAAGTCTTGGAGTGCATCTTATCCTTGCAACACAGAAGCCCAGCGGTACAGTGGATGACAATATATGGAGCAACTCCAAATTCAAGCTTTGTCTTAGGGTTCAGGACAGACAGGACAGCAACGATATGCTGCATAAGCCCGATGCGGCATATATAACTCAGGCAGGACGCTGTTATATGCAGGTCGGCAACGATGAGATATATGAGCTTTTCCAGTCCGGCTGGAGCGGTGCAGTATATGACAGGAGTATGTCCGAGAATAAAAATAATATTGCAACAATGATCACTCTTACCGGAAAGACTGCTGTTGTCGGAAGCAAGGCAAGAAAAAAACGAAAAGAAAAGGAAAAACTTGATAATCTTGAATTTCTTGTCAATACAGTGAAAAATCTTACCCGAAAATTTGAACTAAAAACAGGAAGTCTTGCAGCAGACAGAAGTGCTGCAAATTCAATAGCTGAAAGTATTCTTGAATATTCCGCAGAGAAAGGCTTTGATTTCGGAAATTCACAGGCTGATATTGAGAATATGATAAGGTTTCTGAACGTTTTTCCGTTTGAAACTGAATCGATCGATGAAGTATGCCGTATCATAATAAATTCAGAAGTTAAGATTCCTGATGTAAAGGAAAAAACTCAGCTTGACGCAGTTGTTGAATATCTCTGTGAGACAGCAGAAAAGAATAATTATGGAAAGGTCATGCAGCTGTGGCTGCCTGTCCTTGAGAAGCAGATATATCTCAAAGAGCTTGCGGGATATGAGCTCCAGTCCTTTGAGAACGGAAGCTATGAAAGAGAATACAGCAAATGGTCAATTGATGTTATTGCGGGTATGTATGATGATCCTGTGAATCAGAGTCAGCTTCCTCTTACAGTGAACTTTTCCAAAAACGGACATCTTGCCGTGTGCGGTATGGTTGTCAGCGGAAAGAGTACTTTTTTACAGACTCTTATGTATTCTCTGGCAGATAAGTATAGTCCTGATTATGTGAATATGTATTTCCTTGATTTCAGCAGTCAGGTTCTGGAGACACTCAGCGGGCTTCCTCACTGCGGAGGAATTCTTGGGAAAAATGATATTGACAAGGTCGGCAAGTTCTTTAATATGATCTCTAAAATGCTTGATGAGCGCAGCAAACTTTTCGGAGGCGGAAATTATTCTCAGTATGTTGAGGCTAACGGTGTAATACTTCCAGCGGTATTTGTAGTTATTGATAATTTTGCTGATTTTCGTGAAAAAACCGAAGATAAGTATGAAGATGTTATAATGCGCATTTCAAGGGACGGAATAGGCTGCGGTATTTTTTTAGTCATAACAGCGGCAGGATTCGGAATGACAGAGATACCTAACAGAGTGGCGGATAATATAAAATCTGTAATTTGTCTTGAAATGGGAGATAAGTATAAATACATGGAGGTCCTGCGCACAAATTCGATCAATGTTCTGCCGGAGAGCGATATAAAGGGAAGAGGTCTTGCCTGTATAGGAGATGGGGTACTGGAATTCCAGACAGCTCTGGCGGAAGAAGGCAGCGATGACTATGCAAGAGGGAATAATATCAAGGCAAAATGCAGGCTTATCAGAGACAGCTGGAAAGGAAAGTATGCACGTCCTGTTCCTGTTATTCCGGAAAATCCTGATATTTATGATATCTCATCCGTTCCGGGTTATGTTGACGCAGTAAATACAGCAAGCCTTATTCCTTTTGCATATAATGTGGAGGATGCTTCGGTATGCAGCATTGATCTGAGCAAAATATATTGTTTTTCAGTAAGCGGCAAGAGCAATACAGGAAAGAAAAATGTACTGAAAATGATAATGGCAGCTGCATCAGAAAAAGGCGGAAAGATAATCGTAATCGAGAACAGCGGTGCAAAGCTCAGAAAATTTGCGGATAAATATGCAGAACTCTATCTTGACAGTCCGGAAAGCGTGTTCAGCTTTTTAAATGACATAACTCCTGAATTTGTCAGAAGAAACAAGAAAAAGAACAGTATGCTTGCAGAGGGATTTTCCAACGAGGAGATATATGAAAAAATGTCAGACGAGCTGCCTTATTATATCTTTATTTCGGATCTGAACAGCTTTATAGATATGATATATCAGAAAAATGAAAAGCTTTCAAATATGAATGGATTCATGGAAAATATATTTGAAAAAGGCAGTATTCACAATATCTACTTTTTTGCAGGCGTAAATACTGAAAAAGCGTTCAGTGTAATGTCCAGACCTGCTTATATGAGCTTTGTTAATTATAAAAAAGGTGTGCATCTGGGCGGCAATATTTCAGGACAGAGGATTTTTGCTTTCAATAATATTCCGTATGCGGATCAGAACAGACCAATGCCCAGAGGAACGGGATATATGGCTGATGAGAACGATGAATCCTGTGCAAAAAATATCATTATTCCCTTTGCGGGGAGGAAATCTGATTGATTTCGGTTTTATTTGTAAACAAATCTAAAAATGAACTTGATGCTTTAGAAAGGAAATCCAGGGATATTGCTGCAAAGCTGAGCGATGATAAATGGGATTATTATATATTCAGTGATCCGGGTAAATTTGCTGAGTTTATTTCCGGTGATCCTGTGATAAATATTGCATGTATGGACGTTTCAATGGAAAACGGAATTGAAAATACGGAGGATGTAAGACACAGGTGCCCCGACGGATATATTATACTTGTTGCGGACAGCAGCATGTCTCCGGTAAGGTACATAAAACCCTCAATAGTTGCCCAGTCGCTGCTGCTTCGTCCCTTTACGAAAGAACAGCTTGATGAAAATCTGAAAGCTGCTTTTAAGGCATATCTTAAAAAGCTTGAAGCACCCGATGAAAAAAAGTGTTTTGTTATTGATACAAGGGACGGGAGGCAATTAGTTCCTTTCGACAACATATTTTATTTTGAGGCAAGGGAAAAAAAGATATACGCAAATCTGGGTAAAACTGAATATGCTTTTTACGGAACACTGGATAAAATTTCGGAGCTTCTTCCGGAATATTTTCTTAGATTTCACAGGGGATTTATAGTTAACAGAAAAAAAGTTGCTTCTGTAAATTTTCCGCAGAATTTTGCATTGCTCAGCAGCGGCATGATAGTTCCGGTTTCCAGATCATATAAACCTTTTCTGAAGGAGGCTTTAGTTGATTTATAAGGGATTGTTTCAAAGTTTTATAGTTTCTGCGGTTGAATTCCGTCTGCTATGTTATTGCAAAGGCATTGAGAACATCCGGACTTTTGACCTTGGTGAAAAGCCTGACAGAAGAGCAGTTTTAATGGCACTTCATTCACTTGCAGAAAATAAATTTATAAAATCGGAAGGAAGCAGCTTTGTTCTGTGCGAATCCTTTTCAGAAATTATTAATACACTGAAAAACAGTGCTGTGACAGCGGAAATATATACATCCGACAGGAGCATTGGAAACTGCTGTTTGTATTCTGATGAAAATACGGTTATTGTTTCAAAGCATACAAATGCAGAAAAAGAAATGTTCAGAATAACTTTATATTATTCATCAGATGTATTTGAACTGCTTGATGAAAGAGGATATATTCCAGATAATACAGGGATAACAGACATATGTTTTGAATTTGATGACAGGATAAAAGCATGTGAAGAAACTGCATTTGAAAAATTCTCATGCAGCGGACAGCTTGACAGTGATAGCTACATAAAGCTTCTTGTTAAATTCAGGTCAGATGAAAGAACCGGAAGTATTGCCGTTATAAAGAACGGTTTTATGACCTATGTATGCTGTCCGGATGCTGAGAATGTTAAAAGGTACGCTTACAGCAAGGAGCTTCTGAAAAAAGAGATTGAAGAGATTATTCCTTGAGCATAGGCGTGAACAGACACGCAGAACGGAGATGAATATGATAATAGTTGAGGTTTTTGTTTCAGCGGTTGATAAGTCCTATGACTTTAAGCTTAATGAAAATGTCCCTTCAGTTCTTCTTGCTGAGGAGATATGTGAAATGGTATGCAGAAAGGAACAATGCAGGATACAGGGGAATACAGAAGATCTGCTGCTTTGCTGTATAAACTCAAAGCAGGTCATACCTTCAGAAAAATCACTGTCCGATATGAATATCCATACGGGTGAAAAACTCGTTCTTATATAGAGGATAAACTGCAAAATGTATTTTGTCCGAAAAAATCAACCGTTTATCATTTTATTATTTTTTTATAAATAAATAATGGTATACTTTAATCAATCCCAAAGGGAAAGATTGAAAAATCAAAATTAAAAACGGAGGAAAAGATAATGGCTAAATTTACAGTATTACCAAGTCAGCTTAAAAGTGCTGCAAGTGAACTTCTGAATCTGAACGGACAGTTCAGGCAGAAGGTGGGAAGTCTTGAAAACGCAGAAGCACAGCTCAATTCACAGTGGGACGGTGAGGCAAACGATGCGTTTCACGCAGCTTTCACAAGAGATAAGTCCCAGATGGACGAGTTCTATAATCTGATCGTAAAGTATGCGGACGCTCTGAATCAGATTGCTGACAAATATGATAAAGCAGAAGCTGCAAATCAGCAGATCGCTTCATCAAGAACTTATTGATTTACGGAAAGGAAGTAACTGAAAATGACAGGAACATTAAAAGTATCAAGCGAACAGCTGGTCTCAACAGCACAGGAGTTTTCATCAGATGCAAATGTTATAAGAACACTAACATCTGATATGATGAATAAAATTACAGGTCTCTCGTCTGTATGGGAGGGAGATGCCTCTATGACCTACATAAACAAATTCAAGTCACTTGAAACTGATATTAACAAGCTTCTATCGATGATCCAGGAGCATGTAAGGGATCTCCAGGATATGGCTCAGGGTTATACAGAAGCAGAATCTGCAAATGAATCTGCTGCATCCGCCCTTCAGTCCGGAATTATCTCATAAGTAAATTGAAAAATGACGGGGGATGAGCTTCGACTCATCTTCCGGGCATTTTTGTATGGTGTGAATATGGTTTTGATTGACTGTATAAAAATAGCTGAACTTGCCCGGATGACAGAAAAAAAGCAGAAGGAAGCGGCCGAACAGGTCGAACAGATGGAAAAACATATATCAAGGCTGAAATATGAATCTGTTCCGGAAGATATGTATCTGAAACTGAGAAAAAAAATCAGTGTTCTCAGTGAATACACACAGTATCTGAGGCTTGTGTCTGCGGCACTGAGAAGGGTATGTGAATGTTACTGCACATGTGAAAGAAATATAGTCAGCGGATTTGATGACGTCTCATACGGCATTAAACAAGGTACTGTATCGGATAATGATCTTGCGGACATGGCTGATTCAGCATATGACATAAAATTCATATAACGGGAGGGTATATGGAAAAAATCAGTTTCGACAACGAACAGATAAGAGCATATAGTCTTTTGCTTAAATCATCTGTTTCTGATTTTAAAAAAGAGATTTCCCGTTTTAAAGATATCATTGAGGAAATTCAGAATGAATGGGACAGTGAATCCGGTAAAATGGCAGTAAACAGGCTTTCAGGACTGTGCAGCGAAGCGGAAGAAATATGTTATGAATGTGAGCTTAATTCCCGTTACATTGATCTGGCACTGGAGGAATACAAGGGATGTTCGGAATGTATAAAAGACATTATAAGCTTTCTTTGATCGGTGGCTTTTATGAATGAGAAAATTATTGTATCTCCTGAACGACTGGGGAAACTGATTGAAAAAATAAAAAGCGGAATACACAATACAGAAGAGATTTTTTCTGAAATCGGCAGAGCAGTGTGTAAAATTGAAGAATGCTGGAATGGCGAAAGCTGTGAACTGCTGATACAGTCAGAAAATGATCTTGAGCTAAGATTTGAAAGAATGAAGGAAGGCTTCGAAAGCCTGATAACAGATCTTGAACAGATAAATCTGAATTATATGGAAGCAGAGAAAGAAAACACCGGGACAGCTGCAAAGCTGCCTTCCACAGTCATCGAGTAAATACGGAGTATCATATGGATAAATTCAAATGCGATTTTCAGGCGGCAGAATGCTGCATTTCCGGTTTGAGATCATCTGCTGAAAACGTTAAACTGCTGAACAGAGAAATAATAGATATTATCCGGTATACAGAACGATACTGGGCAGATGAAAACACGGAAAATTTTATAGAGAGATGTATGGAAAAATGTGCTTATGCAGATGTTCAGATCATGGAGTTGCTTGAAATGACAGAAGAAACAGAGGATTTTTATAAGGGAATGCATGCAGCTGAGCAAAATAACATTCAGATTGCCAAAGAGGATGGAATTGTATGAAATATATATTGATAATTATGTTAGGAGCTGCTGCTGCGCTTTGTATTATAATCATACTTATGCTGAAATTCAGGAAAGTAAAATATAAGAGGAACATCAGCGGACGCAGTGGAGTTGATATAGTTAAGCGGGAGCTTACAGATGAAAGCGGCGGTCTCAGAGGTTTTGACGGGATCGAAAATACGGTCGTAATCAATAATAAGAGAAATAACAGAGGGAAAATGTCAGTTCCGGATGTTAAGGTCACAATAACCAATCTTGGAAACGGTAAAACTTCAAATATGTTTCTTGGAAACAGAATTGATTTTGGCAGGGTGAATTCTGAAGGATACGGTAATTTTTATACCGCAGCAGATCCTTCTGTTTCGAAGAAACATTGCGGTATTTTTTTCGACAATAATAATTTTTTTGTATCCGATTACAACTCAAGAAACGGAACTTTTGTAAACGGGCGCAGAATCACCCCTGCAGCAGCTGTTCCTGAGCAGTTTGATCTTCGCATAGGAAATGTAAAATTAATGATAAGGTTATGGAGATGATAAAATGAGTGTGAAATTTGAAGTTGACGATAACCGTCTCGGTGATGATGCGGAAAAGCTTTATGAGATAATATCGGAATTTGAACAGGTAATAAACAAAACATATGAAAAAATGACAGAGCTTGACGGGATGTGGGATGGTCCGGCAAAAGATACTTATATTTCGCAGTTTAAAGCCGATTATAATACGCTAAGAGATATAGTCAGCTCTCTGAAGAACTATTCAGATTCACTTGAAAATGCAAAAAATGTGTACGAAAAGTGTGAAACCGGAGTTGTTGCCCTGGTTAACGGAATTAATATAGGTTAAGAGGTGATATTGCAATGGCAGTAAACGGCGGATATAAACTTAAGGTATCATCAGACGCCATGTATGACACACATTCGCAGCTGGAAACACAGATATCAAAGCTTGAAAGTGCATTTTCAGCTGTTCAGTCAATAGTTGATAACACAGCGTCATACTGGACAGGGGACGGAGGCAATAAGCACAGGAGAGTTTTTGATAAATATAAAGGGGATATTTCAGACGCCATAGAACGGCTTAAAGAACACAGCCGTGATATTGAGGAAATGACAGGAAATTATAACAGGGCTGAAAAAGAAGCTGAGGAACAGTCACGTTCGCTTCCGTTTAATATAATCAGTTAGGGGGAAAATATGAAAAGTCAGGCCGTTGTGAAAATGGAATATAAAAAAGCGCTGGAGCAGGCCTCAAAGCTTGAGAAATATGCAAAAGATATTTCAGTGATCGGTAAAACCGGTATGCAGAATGAGCTTAATTCGCTGAGTTCTCAGTGGAAAGGCGAAGGGGCAAACGCATTTTTCAGAAAGATAAGTGAAATGCAGGCTGAACTGAGCAGTGTTTCCGGATATATATCCAAGGTCGCAGAGAGTATCAGGAGTTCAGCAGAAAGAACATACAGAGCAGAAATGCGGGCTATACAGCTCGCAAAGCAGAGGGATGCTCATTAAAAAGGTGGGGTGAAAAATGTTTCAGATAAAAGTTGACAGTAAATCTCTTGACAGCTCTGCTGATAATTTGCTGAAATTTTCGAGGCAGCTGGCACAGATCTCTTCCGGTGTACAGTTAATTTCAAAAAGTCTGTATATTGATTCTTCTGCTGCGTCGATTTACAGAAAAACACTCAGAGGTGCAGCTGCGGAAAGTATTGATAATGCATCACATAATATGAAAGTTCTGGGCAATGCTTTGCATACGATCTCTGCGGAATATGAAGCTGCGGAAGTGGGTGTGGCAAATTCAGATCCTCTGCTTCGTACAGGAAAATATGTGGCACTTAGCAGGGAGGTTGTTCAGACAGCTGAGTCTGTTTTCTCTTCTCTTGTGTCCGTTATATTTATCCCTGTGTTTTTCGAGAGCCTTTTTAACAGTATTTTCTCTTTGATGGACAGTTCTTCAGGCATTTCAGCTGATAATGATAACACTGCCTCGGATGAACTTAAAATCAAGTTTGGAAAATTAACTGTTAATCCCGGGATCAATAAGGTGATTGAAGACTTTCTCAAAGATAAGGGATTGCTCAAGAAGCCTGATAAAATTAAAGACGGCGATACAGACTGGATGGGACAGAAAAGTCTGCTTAGCCTGCTGAATATCAAGCGAACCTGGGAAAAGTCCACATTCAGCGGCAAAAATACTTCGGACGGGGAATACGGCAGCCATACTGAGGAATACAAAATTAACAGCAGATCAGCACGTTCAGTGTTTGATGCCGGAATATATACATATGATGATGACGGAAAGAAACGTGTTGATCCGCGCATGCTTTTTGAACTGGGGGCAGAGTATGTGGCGGCTTCGGGTACCCTTTCCGGTCAGCTGGGCTTGGGGGATAATCATGACATGCTGGGGATTTACGGTGAACTCAAAGGAGAAGCCGGAAAGGTCGATGCTAAAGTATCATCTTCAGTAGGAATAATTGACGGGAAATTCAATGCGTATGCCGGTTTCAGCGCAGAAGCTATTCTGGCTGAAATAACCGGTAAGGCAGGTATTTCGATATTCGGTGCGGATATCGGCGTGGAAGCATCCGGTAATGTCGGCGTCGGAATGAAAGGTAATATAGGATATAAGGATGGTGTGGTATCCGCTGAATTCGGCGGTTCGTTAGGACTTGGAGGTGATATTAAGATCGAAATGGATGTCAGCGGAGTTGTTGAAAATATAGATGAGACAGTCGAAGCTGTTCAGGATGCAGCAGAATTTGTTTACGACAAGGCGGTCGACGGAATAAATAATTTCAGCAATGCCATAGACGGTGTATTCTCCTATTTCGGTCATGGATCCGGCGGAGGAAAAGCAGGCGGAAGATAAAAACTGTATTATTCAGTTTATTGTAATAACTAAAATATTTGGAGGAAATTATGTTTGAAGGTGTTTTGCCGATAGGTACAGTGGTGCTTCTGAAAAACAGTACAAAAAGAGTAATGATCATCGGTGTGTGTCAGAAGGATTCGTCAGGAAAGGTATGGGATTATTCAGCAGTACTTTATCCGGAAGGATATCTGGGTTCGGATCAGTCATATCTGTTTGATTCAGATCAGATCGAGAGGATATTTGCAATCGGATATCAGGATGAAGAGCAATTTGAATTTAAGGTCAAAGCTGACGCATTGATGAAAAAGATAAGAGATAATCAGAATCAATGAGTCTGATTATCCGCCCTTCAAACTGTAATATATAGTTTGAGGGATTAGTATCAGAATGTTATTTTTTATTAATTGTTATGAAAGTGTTATGCTTTCCCAAAAATTATAGGATCATTTACCGTATCCTCGCTATGAGGATACGGTGTTTTTTGATGATTGTCAGCTTTTTTGATCCGGAGACAGGATATAAAGTGGAGATATGTGACCCTATCTGCATTCCCTTCTCTTACGATAAGTAGATTTCTTCTACTCAGCTTCAGTCTGTCATAAACACAACTGTCAAAGTAAATAATACCGTACTCAGGAAATTGGTACGGTATTTTTTTTGAAGAATCAGGGGAAGTCCCGCTATGCAGGACTTCCCCCCCTTATTTTTATAATATGAGATTAAATGATCAGAAGTTTGAGCCGTTCCAGCCCCAGTCCTGCGTTGCTGTGTACTTCACATAGATCCGGGACTGCTCAATGGAAAGCTGTTCATTCAGTATCGTGCATATTTTGGCGGTCAGAGAAGTAAATGCAGACGGGTTTGCCTGTCCGTAAACACTTACCTCGACCATAGCGGCAGGTGCATTGTCGCCTTTAAAATAGAGAATATGTTCAGGCTCAATACCCACCATGAGCCAGCTTTCTGACTTTCCGGGAATTGCTGTTATTGCCTGACCCAAGGCTGATTTGATTGCAGTTTCCTTTTCAGCGGGAACAGAAGTATTAGTTCTGACATTTATAAACGGCATGATATGTTACCTCCTGGTTTTTAAAATGGTTGTTAACCGTAAACAGATTATGGCGAGTTTTACATGCTCCACCTGTTATAGTATATCATACTGAGTCAGGAATTACAACATGTAAAATTGTAATCCGGTAAATTATGGAATTCGGTTTACGGACACGAAAATTCAGTTTTCCATTTGCCGCTGATATATCGGATTATACTCATAACAGCAGTCAGTACCCATGTCAGACAGGTCGTTCCCCATACTGCCATATATCCTGCATATGAAATGTGTATCAGTACGGAAGCAAAGCCTATACGTCCCGCAACCTCTGCAATCCCGTTCATTAAAGCAAACTTTACATCGCCGGCGCCGTTAAGTAATCCCCTTGTAACGTGGATCGCACCAAGAAATACATAGAAACAGGCAGAGACTTTAAGCGCAAATGCACCAATGGAAACTACTTCCGGTTCTTTTACAAATATCCGGATAATATTTCTGCTGAACAAAAGAAATACTGTCAGCATAATTATTGAAAAGCAGACAGACAGTATCATACTCTGCCGATAACATGTTCTGATGCGTTCTTTTTTTCCCGCACCGGTGTTTTGACCCGTAAAGGAAGACACCGCCGTGCTGAGTGATGAAAACGGCTGCTGTATAAGCTGTTCAACACGCATAGTAGCTGTATATGCAGCCATAACTGTATCACCGAAGCCGTTTGCTGTTCTCTGAAGATAAATCATTGATACAGATACCAGTGCGTTCTGAAGAGCAATCGGTATTCCCATGCGAATGCACAAAAAAGCCGTATGCTTATTTAATGACAGAGCCTCTCTTGTCAGCCGGAACATGGGATTTTTTAAAAAGGCAAAAATGATACTTCCCGCAGCTGAAACCGCCTGTGCTGTGACTGTTGCCCAGGCAGCACCGTTTACGCCCATATCCATCACGACTACAAAAAGTATATCCAGAACGGCATTCAATATGCTTGCGAATACAAGAAAACACAGCGGTGTTTTTGCGTCTCCCAGAGAACGCATTACAGAGCCTATCCAGTTATAGGCTGCCACGGCTATTGTTCCTGCACAGGAAATACGCATATATCCCACAGCCGAATCAAATACCGATTCCGGTGTGTTGAGTATTCTGAGAAGAAATGGTGCTGCAAGTGATGATAATACACTCAGTGCAACGCCGAATATGCCGGTGACATAAGCAGAACTGGCAATGTACCGTTTTACGTCATTGTACTGTTTTGCACCGAACCGCTGTGCAATCAGAATACCTGCGGCAGCTGACAAGCCTATGCAAAGAGTATAGAACAGATAAGTGATAGAACCTGTTGCGCCCACAGAAGCAAGTGCCTGATATCCTAAGTGTCTGCCAACAATTACGGAATCCACAATATTATAAAGCTGCTGAAACAGATTTCCTGCCAGCATAGGCAGGGCGAACCTGAGAATATGCCCGAGTTCGCCGCCTTTTGTCATATCAGTGGTATATGTCATTTCTTACGTTTCCTTTTTATAATTGCTGCTGTGCCGATACCTCCTGCTGCCAGGAGCAAAGCACCGCCTCCAGCCGCATATGGAATAACCTTGCTTATGCCAGTGCTGTCTTTGGATTTATCAGACGTCAGGACAACAGGCATACCTGTTACCTGAGCTCCGTCAATTGCAAATGTGCCGGAAAGTACAGTAACTTCTACACTATGCTCTTTTGCTTCAAGTCCGCTCATTTCACATGTAACAGCACGGCTTCCTGCCGACTCCAGAATGTGACTGTCTGCGACAGTTTCACCGTCCAGCTTTACGCTTATACCTGACTGTGCAACTGCGCCGGTCAGTGCAAAGCCTGTGCCATTGAATGTGAATGTCATGACAGCACCTTCTGTTCCCTCGGAAACAGTACGCTTGTAATTATTAAAACTGCTCATTGTATTGTGCGTCCAGTTTCCGGTGTAGGAAAATGCCGTATCTGTATTGTCAAATCTTGTGATATATGCTTCTGTTTCTTCAACGGATTCAACTGCAATATTGTCAAAGCAGTTATTGTTCCATGAACTGTATAATGCTGCACGTCCTGCACTGCATGAAGGAGAACCGTTGTATGTACCGGCTTCTGTACCGTCTATCCATGCAGTAACATCTGAATCAACTGACTGAATCTTTAAATTATGCCATATACTGCAGTCAAAGTCCGGGAGAACGCCTTCTGCAACCGTGCTGCTGCCATTGTTCAGTTTCCATGAACCGTTTTCATAAATGCGTATCCAGTAACCGTTTTCTGCAGAACTTGCAAGATTATATCTCAATCCGATACCGGCATAATTTTCTTCCGGCGTATTACTATTTGTCAGCAGAACATCGGCAGATATGCTGTAATTATACCATCTGTCATCGCCAAAATTCGTGGTGGGATTCGGTGTATAACCCCATTCCTCCGCTTTGATATCCGGTGTTATCATCTGCATCAGAACATTGCTGCCGTTTACATTCTGTACCTCAAAAGCACCGCCCTCGTCTGTTGTATATCTCGGGGCATTTCCTCTTGAAGACAGATAATCTTCAGGGTAATCCTTGTACTCGAAATCATCGGTATATGGAAGCGCAAGTATTTCAGATGTCTGCTCCTCATATTCATATTCCGACTGGCTATGTTCCACAGTAGAAACCGTTACCATGGAATAGGGTTTTACGGTGACTGAATAGGTGTATGAGCCGTTATTTTCCACAGGCGTAATGGTTTCTGTCATTCTTAAATAATTTTCATTCCATGCGCCGCCGTCCGGTCCTCTTGTTTCCCATACATACACGTTAGAGGACGCTTTTTCAAGGTTATTTACCGTGAAATTGTAGGTGATCGGTTCAGCGGTTGTATTTGTAATGACCGTGCTGTAATCTCCGGTCTGAGTGTCAGCGGCTGTCATAAAGCTGTATGTAGCATCGACAATAGCATGACCGTCTCCGCCTGCAACACCGTCAGCATAACAGGCATCATCAATAAATGCCCAGCCTTTTTTGATAAACCGGGAAAAATGCAGTGACATATAATAACCGCTGTCCAGATAATAGCTGCCGCTCCATGGTTCATTTGCTGCGATCAGATGTTTCTGACAATAGGTCACACCGTCATAATAAGCGGCAACTGCCGGCTGATACTCATAAAGAGTCATAGCCCCTCCGGGATACATGGTGATAATCCGGTTGGCAATATCAAGGACGCCGTTTATATCGGACATGCCCGAACCTGTACCATCATAATTATATGTGCCCTGTGCATAGCTCATGGGAGAGCTTGCTTCACTGAACCAGAGCTCTTTTCCGTAATCATCTGCGAGCATCTGTGCATTTGCGCTTGACCAGCTGGTATAGTGGCTTCCCAGTACATCCACAGCGTCAAGCAATTCCGGATCACTGAGCATCATATCCGCAATGCTCCAGCTGCACACTTCGTCTGCCGCAACTATTTTAATTGAAGAATAATCGTAAGGGCAGTCTGTTTCAGCTTTCAGACTTTTCGAGAGATACTTTATCCACTCTGCATCAATTCCTCTTTCATTCCTGACTGCACTGACATATTCAAATTTCAGCCCGTAAGTTTCAAAAGCCGCGTCCAGCGTTTCCTTATACCACTTATAACGGGCAGCATACACGTTATCGGAATTTGTGACCCATAAGGGTTCGCTCCAGTAAAGCAAATCCAGGGTAAGGTCAGGATTAACGGTCAGGGCGTCTGCTGCAAGCTGATAACCGGCGCCTCTTGTTACATCGGCTTTTTCTGTTTCTGTACGCATGACGCATGGCTCTGTTCCGGAAGATGAGTTGACATCGGAACCCATTTCAAGTTTCAGATGATTTATGCCGACTCCCTTATCGCTGAACAGGTGATTCAGAATTTCCCGGTACGCATCTGGATTTTTTGCTTTGTAGTCCATGAGAAGACGTGAAGAATTGTTTCCGCTGACCATGCCGGCACCGCGGTAACGCTTGTTTTCTGCAAGTTCGGCTTTTGAACCGTCAATAGTTATATCCATATTTTTTACCTCCGCACAAACCGGTGTCGCTTTGCCCGCAGCGGGCAAGATCATAGCTGCACACAATGCTGTGCTGACAATTGCTTTAAGTATTTTCATAAAAAACTCCTTTGAGCAGTTAATAGTATAGTACCATTATCTACCCAAAGGAGGCGCATGTCAATCTCAAATTATTATCACATTCCAAAAATATGAACATTTACAGGGTTAGCGATCCCTTTGATTTCCGGAACTCGCCGGGCGTAATTCCTTCATATTTGCGGAAAACCATTCCAAAATAAGTTGCTCCATGGTATCCCACTTCTTCCGCAATATCCGAAATGCTTTTGTCTGTATTCAGAAGAAGATTCTTTGATTCTGCAATTCTGCGTCCGGCAAGATATTCCATAGGACGCATCCCCATTCTTTTCCTGAAGCAGCGGCAGAAATGCTGTACAGAAACACCGGAAATATCTGCGATCTGTGCCAGTGTTATATCCTGAGCAAAATTATCGTCCATAAATCGTATGGCATTCTGAAGAGCTTCTACCTTGAAAGTTTTCGGATTCTGATTTTCAGAAAAATTTTTGCTCATCAGCAAAATCAGCCTGTAAATGAGTACAGAACAAACGTCGCTTCCGTTCAGGCTGTCCTGCGCGGCAGTATAGATTTCCTGGAAAATATTCAGAAAAGTTTCAGTGTCAGGGGATTCATATAACAAAAATGCCGGAAATCCCAGAGACTGCATAACAGAAGAAAGCATGTTCCCGCGAAACACAAGCCATGCAGTTTTCCATTGCGTATCAGCAGGATAATATTCATGCGGAACACTGGGGGAAAGATAAAAACAGTTTCCGGATTTCTGAGTATACGTTTTTCCGTTTACTTTGAGAATCCCTTCGCCGTCCAGCGTTACAAGGAATTGATGAGATACAAGACCTTTTTCACGTAAAACATGATATTCCGGATCGTTTATGCCTATTCCTGTAAGGTAAAAAGGCAGTGCAGTCTGATTTCCGATTACAGGATAAATTACTCTCGGCATATTCATATACATTCCTTTCTTAAATTATTACAGAAGAAAGTGACTTGTTTGCAAAAAATACAATAACGGCGAGCCGATTTTTGATAACAAAGGGGGATACTGTTACAAAAAATCGTTGACCTTTTCTCCTTAAGCTTTGCACGCCTTTTCGGTTCTGGATATCATAACAAACAGCAAAATCAGAAAAAAAGCAAGATAGACAGGCATAAGCTTCAGACTTACATGATTTGCAATAAGACCGAAAATCGGCGGCATAAATGTTGAGCCGACATAAGCGCTTGCCATCTGAATACCGATGATGCCCTGTGAATTTTCTGCCCCGAAGTTATCAGGGGTTGAATGGATTATGCACGGATATACAGGCGCACATCCGAGACCGATTATAATAAAGCCTGCAACAGATGTGATTTTCAATGGAAGTGAAATTAAGAAAACACCCAGCAGTGCCAATACTGTTCCGAGACGGATCATTTTATTGTCGCCCAGCTTGTCTGATATAAAGCCTGACAAAAATCTTCCGGTTGTGATCCCGATGAAGAACAGTGAACCAAACGCAGCGGCTTCTTCCTTGGAAGCTCCTCTTGTGCCCTCCAGATAACTGCTTGCCCAGAGCATTGTTGTGGCTTCTGCAGCACAATATGAGAAAAATCCGATAAGAAGGTATGGCACGCCTTTTATTTTTAAAGCGCCTTTTATGCCGAGAACCGTGCTTCTGTTTTCTCTGGCAGCAGCCGATTTGCCGGCATTCCATAGTGGAAGAGTAAACAGCAGTACAGCAGCGATACCGAACTGCAGATACGAAACCATACGGTATCCGTCTGTCCATGCGGTATGTGTCAGTGCATAGCTCATAATATACGGACTTATGATCGTTCCCACACCCCAGAAACAGTGCAGCCAGCTCATATGCCTGGAGTTATAGTGCAGTGCAACATAGTTGTTCAGTGCTGCGTCAATGGCTCCTGCACCAAGTCCGTAAGGTATTCCCCATAAACACATCTGATAAAATCCGGTTGCTGCAGAAAATCCAAATAAAGCGACGGCAGTAAGAAAAACGCTTACAATTGTAACGGCTCTTGTTCCGAATTTTTTTGTGAGCCGTTCTGACATCAGACCGGAAATAATAGTGCCTCCTGAAATGATCATAGAGACAAATCCCATATATGACAATGGTACGTCAAATTCAGTACGAATTTCAGGCCATGCCGATCCCAGCAGGGAATCGGGGAGCCCAAGGCTTACAAAAGCAAGATATATAACGGCTAACAGTAATAAATACATTTTATCCCCTTTCATATTCTGATTTGCGGGAAGTGCCGCACACTACATTTTTCAGTTGCCGGCACAATATAACATTGAAATAATAAGACTGTCCTCAGGGTCGGGAGAATATCCGTTATCCGAATACAGCATATAGCTGCTGCCGGGATAACCCAGGAGCTGCAGTGATCTCATGTCTGTCTTTGTCGTGCTTTCAGAAGCTCCGGCAAAGGGGATTGACTTATTGCTGCGGATAAAGAAAACCAGCTCGTCAAGCGCAATATCGATATAATGATGACCCTTTGGAAGAATTTCTGCTTTGTGTTCATTGCATGAGCTCATTCTCATCAGCATCATTTCCTCGGGAAGGTAAACATACCGTCCCTTTGCATTCTGCTTATAAACGGGAGCGATCATCAGCTCGTTGCCAAGAAGAAGCTGATCTTCCACCTGCTTTGCTGCGGCATCTCCGGGAAAGTCAAATGCAAGAGGTCTGAACATCATTTCATCATTCAGCGCTGCTTTCAGGAATTCGCTGTAAAGATAAGGGATAATACGATAGCGGATCTTTATCATTTCTGCGGCAGCATTTACATTATCAAAGCGGTAAAGCTCCTGTCTGCGGGTGCCGTCTGCGGAGTGATTTCGGAAAAGCGGAGTGAACAGCGAGTATTGCAGCCAGCGGAGCATCAGATCCTCGGTAGCGTCGCAGCCGAAACCGCCTGTATCTGAACCGGTAAAGAGGAATCCTGCCATATTAAGTGCCGGAAGCTGCTGCATGGACTGAAGTATGTGTGACCACCAGGATTTGTTGTCGCCCTGCCAGATTCCCCCGTAGCGGTGTGCACCGATATAGGACGAGCGCGAAAAAAATAAGGTGCGCTTTTCCGGACAGATCTCCTTCAATGCTTCAAAGGCAGAACGGGTCATATTCATGCCGTATAGATTGTGAACATCGCTGTGCTTTACCTTCTGACCGTTTACATTGTGGAAGAATTTGTCGTAATCCCCGATATTTCCGTTCAGTCCTGCGACCATTCCTGTGAACCTGAAATATTCATTGATCCCCATATTTCCCGCGGTAAGTTTTCCGATTTCGGCACAGGTATCTGCAAGTCTGTCCTCAGTATAGAAAATTGCCGGTTCGTTCATATCATTCCAGAAGCCTTCAATTCCCAGACCGGTCAGAGCGGAATATTTTCTGCCGAACCATTTTCTCGCTTCGGGCTGTAAAAAATCAGGGAAGTGTACCCGTCCCGGCCATACTGCACCTGTAAAATCTTCACCGTCAGCATTTTTGCAGAAGTAATTCTGCTGTACACCTTCCTCGTAAACATCGTATCCCTCCTCGATTTTGACACCTGCGTCAATAATCGGGACAAGATGTATTCCCTGAGCTTTCATGTCTGCCGCAAGCTTTTCAAGGTCAGGGAAACGCTCCCGGTCAACGGTGAAATCCTTGTAGCGCTCCATATAGTCAATATCCAGATAGATACTGTCAAGGGGGATGCCGGCAGCTTTGTGCTGATCTGCAACATCACGGATATCCTGTTCGTTTTTATAGCCCCATCGGCTCTGACCGTAACCGAATGCCCAGAGCGGCGGAATATAGCTTCTGCCGATTATATTCCTGAATTGTTTTACAATATCCTTTTCATTTTCTCCTGTGATGATATATACCGCAAGGTCATTTTTTGCGGCTCTGATATTCATTATGCTTCTCCGGGTGTACCCGATGTCAAATTCCATTTTTCCTGCATAGTCGAAAAACGCGCCGAATGTGGTTTCTCCGCAGATGATAATAAAATTATGGGCACCGTAAAGTGAACGCGTGTCTTCATGGTGATTGGGATTGTCATAATTCCAGCTGACATACTGCCATCCTCTTTTGTTGATTCCGCGGATCTGTTCTCCCAGACCGTATACAATATCGTCTTCGGCGAGATGGTATGTGAATCCGCCCTGATTGTCGGTTTCAAAAAACGGAAGCTTATCCTCTGATTTTTCAATATCTTTTACAACCGCATCAGTGGGAAAGGGGTTTCCGTAAACATATTTTTTTATCATAACAGCATTTCCTTTCAAAAAAGCATTGATATTTATTGTTCTATATGATACAATACTACAAAATGAGACTGAAATCTATTGATATTCTACTATAATCTGATACTATTCTATTTTGGGGGTTCTGAATGAAACACATGAGTTCCAGAGAAAACCGTATTCACAGCTCGGAAATCAAACCTTTCAGCTATTATAAATGTATTATTCCCGATCATTTCACCTGTGTTCCCATGCACTGGCACAGTGAGTTTGAAATTAATTTCATCCGGGAAGGAACAGCTGAGTTTATCTGCGGAGAGGAAAAATTCACTTCAGCTGCCGGTGATATCATCATTACCCTGCCCAATGTAATGCATTCCATTTACCCATGTGCCGGCTCGCGGCAGATTTATGACACTCTTGTTTTCAGCCACGAAATTTTCGGCGGTCAGGACTCAGACAGATTTATCGGTGAATGTATCAGACCGCTGATAAACGGCAGTATGCGAGTGCAGATACACATTACTCCGGAGCACCACTATTATTCTGAGCTGGAAACGGTCATGGAAAATATTTTTGCCTGTGCAAAGGGTAATACGCCTCAGCTGGATATGCTCATGCGAAGCGAATTATTAAGGTTTTTCTGGCTGCTGGAAACAGAAGCGGAAACTGATGAAGATCTCTGTGAATCCGGTGAGATGATCCGTCCCGCCCTGGAATACATTTCTGCGCATTTTCGCGAAGTAATTACCATAAAACAGCTTGCCGCTAAGGTTCATTTAAGCGAGAGCTATTTTATGAATCAGTTTCACAAACATGTCGGCCTCAGTGCAGTGGAATATATTTCTCACTTCAGGATCAATCAGGCATGCAGGACACTGATCGGTACAAAAAAGAACGTTCTGGAAATTGCTTTTGACTGCGGATTCCGTAATATTTCCAACTTTAACAGGCAGTTCCGGAAAATTACAGGGTGTTCTCCTACAGAATACAGAAAAAAATTCACGGCGTCCCGGGGATGAGAACAAATGTGCTGCTTATTTACTTTTCCTGAATTCAACTGCTGTCCTGCCTGATCTTGATTTGAATGTCCTCATGAAATGGCTTGCATTATTAAAACCGCATTGTGCTGCAATCTCAACTATCGTCAGATTGGTGTCGGATAAAAGTGATTTTGCTTTGTTGATTCGTGCATTTATATGATCTTCTTTAAATGGTATATTAAACTGAAGCTTATATAACTTCCGGAAATAACCGCCGCTTATTCCGAGTTTATCTGCAAGTTCCTCTGATGCCCATTCATTCTGAGGAGAAAGATATATCTCTTTTCTTATTCCTTTAAGCTGTACCGAATAATCAGTGATACAGTTTTTCTGGCTGCTGTTATTTTGCGTTACGGCTTTTACGGAATTTATCAGTTCTTCTGCTTCATTTAATGAAGCTACTGTTGAAAAATCGCAGCTTATGTCAGGGATCTCAGGAAGAACAGGCTGGCTCTGCAATCTTTGCATTATCTGCTCAAGAGCAATAACAAATTTATTTGCAGTTTCATTTTCTGTTTCGCTGCTGTTTAGCTGCATAAGTACAGCAAAGCTCTTTTCACCTGTTCTTGCGCACAGCTTGTCGGAAGAACACAGCATGGTCAGCGCATTAGCCACCACAATATCTATGGCTGTATTTCTGTTTAGCGGAGGAGCCGTATACTGTGACCACCAGAAAACGATCATCAGACAGTGTCCTCCATCCTTTTCGGCTTCAGTTATAAAATTATCGGCTTTTCTGAAAAGACCTTTTTTATTAAGCATACCTGTAAGCTGATCCCGGACGGAGTATTCTTCGATTACTTTGTTCATGTGTTCGATATACATTTTGTTTCTCAGAGTATGCAGTCCGTTGGCAAGGGAATCACGCCAGTACTGCAGAAAAGTATCTATATGATATTTTCTTCCGTTTTCGTAATACATCGCCATATATCCGAGATTCCATGAATTATAGTGTATGGGCAAAAGTACGATAAACTGCGGCTTATGCTCCTGTTCAAGGGACGGAAGTATCTTCCGTGTTTCAAAAAGATAATTGTCACGTTCGTTATAACGCTGCTTTTTTGACAGGAGGAGCAGCATCTTCTGAGTATATCTCCTGTTGATCTCATTCATTTTTTCGTATGCAGGATCATTCTGCCAGCAGTCACACAAGCATATATCCAACTGTATGATATCAGGGATAAGATGTGTAAGACTGTCTATTTTCGCTGTAAAATCCTTCAGGTTTTCCACCTCGGACATTTTTACCATGAGATTTGAGTTCAGATATGATTCCTGCATAGTTCTGCTATGTATCACATTATTATATATCTTTGAACTGCTTCTTTTCGGAAGACATCCGCAGCTTTCCCCATATTTTATATGGCGCCTTTTGCTGACACAAAATTCAGTTTTTTCAGATCTTATAATCTCATTGAGCTTTGATACAGCTTTAAATGCCAGTTCTTTTTCCTTATTCACAACGGTAGTGATTACAGGTTCGTAGGACAGCGCTTCAAGACTTCCGTCATATCCTGTCACAGCGATCTGTTCAGGTATCTTTATCCCGTGGCTTTTGAGCGAATCGCATAATGCTGCTGCCATAGAATCGTTTGTACAGACTACCGCTTCAGGCACTTCAATTTTGCCGTCCGCTATGTCATCTGCAAGAAGCTTTGCGCTGTTTTTCCAGAAATCACCGTAAAAATATTTATTGCTGTCCAGATCATAATGTTCCATTGCCATACGGAACCCGTCAAGTCTTTCTTCGGCTTCATATGATCCTTCGGGACCGGTAAGACAATATATTTTTTCAAAGCCATGAACGGTTATGAGATGCTCTGTGACAGCAAACACCTCATCTTTCTGTGAAGTATATACATAAGGAAAATCATCCTGCTTCATTTCAAGTGCAACACAAGGCACACCGGATTTTTTTATAATATCAGTTATATATCCGATAACACGTAAACTATGGAATCTTCCTGCTGCAAATAAAATACCGTCCAGTTCCACACTGCATAAAAGCTCATATATTTTTTCTTCTCCATGGACATAATCACTTTCTGTAAATGAATCAAGGGAGTTTGAAGCATTTGTAAAAACCATTATATCATATCCGAGCTTTTCTGCCTGAGAATATATTTCATTGAGCAGATCCGATTCCAGAGGATCAATAACAGCAGGTATGATTACGCCTATTTTTCCGTCAGATCTCATTCTATTTCCCCCTCTTTATATTCCTGAACTTTGATTAGTTCAGATTTTCACTTAAATAATAACATATTTTTTCAAAACATTCAATATTAATTGTGCAAAAAGCATCATTATTTATGACATTTCTGAACATCAGAAGCAATTTCATCTGACTGATTCTGATTGTATGCACTTTTAGTGTATATAATAAATTAAAAATATCATCAATATGTTTATTTATGTCATTGAACAAAAATTATATCTTTGTTATAATAAAAAGAAAACGCACTTTACTTTTTTTCGGGGGGATTTACTTATGTTCAGACGAACAAAAAAATTTGCCGCAATAGCTGCTGCTATTGCAGTTGTTGCGAACTGTACCGGAATTACATTCAGAAACTCACCATCGGCTCCGGTTTCAGCGGAAGCGGCTGACACCGGTTCCCGCATTCGTGTTGACATCAACAAAAATGACGGAAGAAAAGCGTCTTATGCCAGAAATGCAAATAACTGGATACTTG
>JBJEQV010000096.1:0-9358 GCA_051881915.1 Porcipelethomonas sp.
TTCCTATTGCATTCCTCATTGCCCTCAGCTCATCGGCAGTAAGCTCGCGGTATGTGCCAGGTTTAAGCATTCCGAGCTTCAGCGGACCTATGCTGACACGGCGCAGTCTTGCGACTTCAAGTCCCACCGCCTCGCACATTTTTCTGATCTGGCGGTTTCTGCCCTCTTTTATCGTCATAAGCAGAACAACACGCCCCGGTTCCTTATCCTTTACAATTACCGTTGCAGGAAGCGTTTTTCTGCCGTCGATCTCGACTCCGTCCGAAAGCTTCACAAGCTGTTCATCCGTTATGTCCGGACGAACTGTTACACGGTAAGTCTTGGTTATCTGCTTTGCAGGGTGCATGATACTGTTTGCAAAGTTCCCGTCATTTGTGAACAGAAGAAGCCCTTCGGAATTTCTGTCTAGTCTGCCGATAGGGTAGACCCTTTCTTCAATACCGTCAAGCAACTCAGTAACGTTCTTTCTTCCAAGCTCATCATTCATGGTCGTAACATATCCCCTGGGTTTATTCATCATAATATAGATGAAATTTTTCCTTTTCGGTATGTAGATACGTTCTCCGTTTACGGTTATAATATCCCTTACCGTTGCTTTGTCCCCGGGCTTTACGGGACGTCCGTTGACCTTCACCATGCCCCGGTTCATAAGCTCCTCTGCCTTTCTTCTCGAGCAGTATCCGCAGTCAGCAATTATTTTCTGTATTCTTATCTTTTCCAACTTTTCACTCCTGTTTATTAAACAAAAAATCCTTTATTTTTTCTATGGTTCCCTTTTCCTTTTCTTCCTTTTCCCTGTATTCACTGTTTTTCATAGCTTTAACAGGAAGACTGTCAATAAGCCGTCCGTCATAGTAATATCTGAGCTCTCCCACCGTATCTCCGGCTTTTACGGGCGCATAGACAAACGGAGGCATAAAAAGCTCCGAGGTTATGCGGTTTTCAGTCATGCCGTCTGTTCCGAACAGGATTTCGCCCTCAGCCTTTACAGGTACAGAATCCGCTTCACCGCCTGCAACAGAAAGCTGAAATATTTCATCCGATGAAAGAGCACTTCCCTCAAGCTCTGAAAAACCGTATTCATACATTTTAATATGATCGTTCCAGTCATCGGGAGCATTGAGCGTAACACAGATCATCGAAACGCCGTCCCTCTCGCACGCGGAAACAAGGCATCTTCCCGCTTCATCGGTAAAGCCTGTTTTGACGCCACTGACTCCCTCGTACATTCCAAGCAGCTTGTTGGAATTTACAAGCCATCTTTCATAAGGAGGATTCCCGAACTCAACCTTTGCTCTGGGCTGTGAACATATTTCATAGAAAACGGGGTTTTTCAGTGCCTCTCTTGCAAGAAGCGCCATATCGAAAGCAGAAGCGCCGTGCCCCTCCCCTTCAAGTCCGGACGGCGTCACAAAGCATGTACGGGTCATACCTATCTCCGCCGCTCTTTCGTTCATCATGGAAGCAAAATTTTCTATACTTCCTCCGATCTTCACGGCTGCAGCATTTGCAGCGTCATTTCCTGACGGAAGCAGCATACCGTAACAAAGAGCACGCTTTGTTACAACATCACCCTCCACAAGACCCATGGATGAGCCCTCGACCTTTATCGCCCCGCTGTCCACAACAAATTCATCGTCAAGCCCTCCGCTTTCGATGCACAGCAAGGTCGTCATGATTTTCGTAGTACTTGCCATAGGAAGCTTTTCTGATGAGTTTTTTTCATAGACGATACGTCCGGTTTTCTCCTCGATCAGTACGCACGCCTTTGCAGAAACAGAAGGCGACTCCTCCTGCGCAGAAACAGGCAGCGCACACAAAAATGTCAAAACAGCGGCAAATACCGCACAAAGCAGCCTTTTCATAAATCTCCTCCATAATCATAAAACCTTTATTTTAATCTTATGAAGGTTTTTTCGCTTTGATTACGAAAAATTATTCCTCTTCCTCAGAATTCTTTTTCTTATCCTTGCCGATAATGCCTGAGATCTTGTCCACAAGATCAGGGATCATATTAACCACATTATTAGGAGTTGACGCATTCAGGGAAACCTGCATAAGCTTTGCTTCGCCTTTATAAACCACAAGAAATGCAATCGGCTGTATCGAAACACCTGCGCCTGCGCCGCCTCCGAAAAGATCCTTTTCCTTTTTTGTCGGAAGATCGGAACCGCCTGATGCAAAACCGAACGATACCTTTGAGATCGGAATGATATTTGTTCCGTCATCAAGCTTTATAGGCTCGCCGACAATCGTATTTACATCGACCATCTCCTTGAGTTTTTCCATTGTAATGCCCATGATACCACTTATGTTGCTTTTATTTTCCATAATTTTCTCCATTCCGCCGCTTTTCCTATGCGGCACGCAGCTCTTCCTTTTCATTTCCGGCTGCTCTTTTCTTTTTTCTTCTATTATTATTTACCAGAAAAGTAAAAATAAACAAAATTCCTGTCCAGATAACTGCTGACGGACGAACTTTTACGCAGAACCGTATATTATAAACACAGTTTTCCTCATTAAACACGCAGCGGACATTTATGCTCTCCTTTTTAAGGGTAAAAAACCTGTTCATAAGCTTCAGACCGTTGTAGAGAGCCGCATTGATCTTCCCGTACTTTATTGCACATTCATATGCATCAGGGTCGGACACCTTGAAATCAATAAATATTTTTGTGACCGAAATCCGTTTCAGCGCTGTTTTCAGCGCCTTCCCCCCCGCATTCACAACACTCAGAACAAAGTCTATCTGCTCGCCGCGGTCTTCAGGAAAAATCCCTTTTTTCTCAGCTCCGGATTTTTCTTTTCCGGCCTTTTTGCTGTCCTTATCATCAGACTGCAATTTCCCCTCACCGCTCTTGCGGGATTTATTTTTTCCGGAACTGTCCGCTTTTTTTCCCGGGTCAGAAGCTGACAGATTTTCACCAATGCTGTCAAAATTCTTTCTTATAAAAAGATATTTCATTACAACATTTCTTTTTCCGTCCATGCAGTCAAAGTATATTCTGACAGGAGAAAACAGCAGTGTCAGCAGTATAAACAGTATTATACCTGTTATAATAAGCGCCGTCATTTCTTCCCCTTTCAGCTGTCTTCTTCCGTCTCATCGTCAGCCGTGATCTCATTTTCAAAAAGCGTACGCTGAGCCTCCTCATTTTCTCTTACCAGAGGTGGAAGATCATCGAGGGAGGCAAGTCCGAAGCAGCGCAGAAACGCTGCTGTTGTTCTGTATGCAACAGGATGCCCCGGAACATCAAGACGGCTGTCTTCCTCAAGCAGCCCCTTTTCAACAAGTGAATTAACTACTGATGAACTGTCAATTCCTCTTACGCTTTCAACAAACCCTTTGGTCACCGGCTGATTGTAAGCTACGATTGTAAGCGCTTCCATAGCGGCGTTTGAAAGAGGCGTCTGGCGTTTATTTTCCATCGCCGCTCTTATATAGTCCGCATACTCAGTCCTTGTGCTGAGCTGATAACCGCCCCCGAGCCTGAGGATCTTCAGTGCACTGCCGCTTTCGGAATACCTGTCATTGAGCATTTTCACAAGAGAGGATACCTTTTCGGGTTCAACCTCCGCCGCTTCCGCAATCCTGAAGTCATCCACAGGATCACCCATGGCAAAAATTATTGCTTCAACAGCCCCAAGTTTTTCATTCAGCTGCAAGAGCCTCATCCTTTCTCTTGAAATATATCATAGTATTGTCATCACTTATAAGAATGCGTCCCGACTTTGTAAGATCGAGTATCGCAAGAAATGTCGCAACACGCTCGGAGCGTCCCGTCATCCCCTCAAAAAGGCTGGAAATATAAGCTTTTCCTGTATTGTAAAGGCTTTTAAGAATATATACTATCTTTACGCTGACAGGCACTACCTTCTGATCCACAACAGCGCTGATTTTCTTCTGATTTGCCTCAGTAAAATCCTCGCTTTTGACATTGATATTCAGATACGCATCCACAAGCATCTTCGGAGAATGCCTGAGCTTGTATTCTCCTGTGAGCTTCATTTTCACAGGCTCTCTTACAAATATATCATTGCCCGTAAATGATTCCCTCAGTCGCTCAGCCGCCTTTTTGCACAAAGAATATTCAATAAGCGCTCCCTGAAGCTCCTTCTTTACCGCCTCGGCCTCCTCCTGCTTCGGAAGAAGCGAAACTGTCTTTATATATATAAGTCTTGCCGCCATCTCAAGAAATTCGCCCGCAATCTCCAGATCCTGTTCCTTTGCCTGCTCAATATAAAGCAGATACTGCTCAAGAAGCTTTGAGATCTCTATATCATATATATTGAGCTTATGCTTTGAGATCAGGTGCAGGAGCAGATCGAGCGGACCCTCAAAAACGTCAAGCTTGAATGATATGGACTCCAAGACTCACACTCCCATAAGCTTCGGAATAAATCCCGTAATCAACCAGAAAAACTCGACCACACGTTCTCTTACCCAGCCCAGAGGAGTTCCTAAAATTCCTGAAAGTACAATTGCCATGAACGCAATGCTTATTATCATCTGGTACTGTTCTATCATTCTGTCAAACTTTGCACTGGTAAAATAGCCCAGGATCTTTGATCCGTCAAGAGGCGGGATCGGTATAAGATTAAAAAGCGCAAGGCCGATGTTGATTATAATAAAGCATTCAAGTATATACAGCAGAAAAAACATTCCGTTCGCACCGGCAGCAGAGTAAACAAGGCTTGAACCTGTAAGCGCACAGTTCCTTACCTCATCAATGTCAATATATCTGGTATACAGCGGAGCGATAATATCCGAAAAAGCCGGCAGACAGACAACTATCCTGTAAGCAAATGCGGCGATAAATGCAAAAACAAGATTTGACGCCGGGCCTGCTGCCGCAGTTATTGCGACGCCTGCCCTCTGTTTCCTGAATTTAAGCGGATTGATAGGCACAGGCTTTGCCCAGCCGAAACCTGTAAACAGAAGACATACTGCTCCGAAAATATCAACATGAGCCAGCGGATTGAGCGTAAGCCTTCCCGAATATGCAGCTGTATCATCGCCCATTTTATGCGCCGCCCATGCATGAGCATATTCATGCACAGGAAGTATAAGAAATATTATAAGTACTTTCGTAAATATTTCAAGCATTTTTTCTGTATCCATTTTTATTCCTCCGTCCTCACAAAAACAGGTTTAAAATATATTATACATTATTTATGGAATAAATTCAAGTCCCGCCTCAATTTTAATGTTTTTAAAAAAAATATATCTTTTTTCAAAAAAAGACTTGATTTTTCTTTTGTTTTCTGATAAAATATATCTGTTGACTTTTTGTAGAAGTAAGGAAAGGTAGGTGCAGTCGAATGGCAAAATGTGATATCTGCGGAAAGGGCGTAACTTTTGGTATCAAGGTTTCACACTCTCACAGAAGATCTAACAGAACATGGAAGCCGAATGTAAAGCGTGTTAAGGCTATCGTTAAGGGTACTCCTTGTCATATCTACGCATGCTCAAGATGCCTGCGTTCAGGTAAGGTTGAGAGAGCCTGATTAAATATTTGGCGGATTTCGGGAGAATTTCAGAGCTTTTCGCTTTGAAACTGCTCCCGATTTTTTGTTTTAAGCCAAAATCCGTAAACCGTATTTTGGCCGGGCAATCATATTATATTATGCAACCGGCAATGACAAGCATGTTTACAGAAGCAGTAATTCCGAAAATGAAACAGCAGATTCCGATTAATTTTAATACGTAAAAAATAACCTGAGAAGGGAAATCTTCTCAGGTTATTTTTTATTGCCGGAATCTTTATGCGGATTTCGCTTTCTTTTTCAGATTTGTGTACTCAGACTTGATCTTATTGTAAATATCAAGACCCTTTTCCTGCTTGAATCTTGAAACAAGCTCGGTATAGAACTTCTTTTTGTTTTCCGTTCCCAGAAGAACGGAGCTGATATTTATAATATCACAGGAAGAATAGTCCGGAAGCAGAGCACAGAGCATTTCATATATCGGCATATTCTCGGCGGACGTTGACTGCTTTATCTGTGAAGCAGGCTTCTTTCCGGTAGAAACCGTTGCCGCAATGGAGGAGCTTCTGAAAATATCTACATTTTCCGCCATAAGATAATTTTCATAGAAAGCAAGATTATAGTCAAATCCCTTATCATTGCTTATGAGATATATATTCTCATTTATCCCCTTTCCCAGAAGATATCCTGTAAACAGCGTAAGCTGAAAGTCAAGGGCGTTTTTTCCGCCGTTTCCCACCTCAAAATATTTAACACGTGCCTTGCATTCAACAAGCTTCTGATGGGTCTCAAAAGACAGGCTTGACGCCTTATTTGAATAAAATATATACACATCATCATTTTCATTCAGCATTTCAACGCCTCTGAATCCTCCCGCATTGACATTTTCATAATCCACAAGATATACAGACATGATTTCAACCCCTTTTTCTCAGTTTTTCCGACAAGCGGATCTTTCTGTTTTCGTCGGCTTTTTTATTTTTATTTTCTATATAGTTGTTAAAAAAAATCCCGGATATCCCCAGAGCAGCGGTAATCAAAAATATCACTACTGACATTTTCCAGTTTCCATGGCTTATGGATGCCCCCAGCATTGTGGAAGTAACCACAGACGGTATCCTCGCCAGCGTCGAAAGAGTAAAGAATCTCATAGGTTTTATATCTGTAAGAGCCGTTATATATGTGAGGAGATCCTTCGGTGTTCCGGGGATCAGAAATACTATGAAAACTATAAGCTCAAGTTTTTTTTCATCGTGCAGAAATCTGAACCGCTCAAATTTTTCCCTTGGGACAAATGCATCCACAAGAGGTCTTCCGAATCTCTTTACAAGAAAGTATACAACTGCTCCTGCCGCAAATATTCCTGCTTCACACAGAACAAGTCCCCAGAATCCCCCGAAAAGTATTCCCCCAAGAATCTCAAAGGGTTCTCCCGGTATAAAAGCCAGTATAACATGTCCCATCTGCGCCAGAAAAAAAATAATATACGCCGTTATACCGAGTTCCTCCACACGATCGCGCACGCTTTCTCTTCCCTCTTCGCTCGACAGAGTGTCAGCAAGCGGAATAACGAACAAAACGGTTATTACAATACAAAGTATAATTCCGGCGGCAAGGACAGAAAGCCTGAGTATTTTGCTTTTTCTGGTCATTGCGTTACCTCTCTTATTCTTTTATCCGCAAAACAAGCTGCGGTACCCCAGATTATTCTTCCACAGCAGACGCAACTATTCATGCTATACAATAATTATATCATTTTTTTTATATTTTGCAAGATTTATTTTCTGTTTTGCTCTTGTCAGAAGTAAAAAATAATGATATAATGTATTTGTGTAGGCACAGCATTTAATTTTACCCGAACTAAAAAAAGATATAGAATTCTCTTGAAAGGGGAAACTGATGAAAAGCAAAATGCGAAATGACATATGGCTTAAAAGAGCCGCTTCCCTGATAAGCATTATCTATACTGTATATATATGTGTATTGTCATACAGGTCTGTTTTCTATGATGTGATCGTTACCGGAAAAGTCAGCTTCTGCCTGTATATTTCAGCTATAACAGCTGTTTCGCTGGCAGCTATGATCTATTCAAGAAAACAGCTTGCAACAAGGCTTTCCGGTTTCATTCTGATTCCGGCTCTGCTTCCAGTAATCTTCAGCTGTCTGGGAGAATGGGAGCTTATTATCCCCACTGCGGCGTGTGCTGTTGTGATATTTTTTGCAAGCGGAGCCAATGAAGCCTCAAAAACGATTATCGGCACAATGTATCTGCTGATGTATATTCTGGCGGCTCTGGCGTATTTTATTTTCACTTCCTTTCTTTCGTCACCGTCTGTTAAGGAAACCATAGATTCAGGAGTTTCTCCTTCCGGAAAATACAGATATGAGATAGTAAACACCGTTGACAGTTCCAACGGAAGCACATCCGTTATTCTCGAACCTAATGATAAGGACATAGAAAAAAAGAGTGTCACCTATAAGGCAAAGGGTTATGACAGAACGATCTGCGTCAAGCGTCCCCTCACCAAAATAAAGCTCGAGTGGAAGGATGACGAGCTTTATATTGACGGAGAAAGATGGTTTACACCCGAACAGGCCAAAAAAGAAAAATGGTTTGATGAAAAATCATTTTCCTTTGATTTTATATAACTGAATTCTGGATTTGGACAGTTCAGCTGTTTCCATAATAAACCAAACAAAAACTACTTTTTCAGGAGGATATCATGAGCGAATTTTTTACTAATATTCCGAAAATCCCATATGAAGGCAAGGATTCAAAGAATCCGCTTGCATTCAAGCACTACAATCCGGACGAGATCGTAGGCGGAAAGACCATGAGAGAACAGCTTAAGTTTGCACTTTCATGGTGGCACACAATGGGCGGCGACGGAACAGATATGTTCGGCTGCGGCACAACAGACAAGACATGGGGCGAAGATGACAGCACTGCAAGAGCAAAGGCTAAGGTAGACGCTGCATTTGAGATTATGGACAAGCTTTCGATCGACTATTTCTGCTTCCATGACCGTGACCTTTCACCTGAGTACGGCTCACTTGCCGAAACAAACGCAAAGCTTGACGAAGTTACCGACTACATAAAGGCCAAGCAGGCTGAAACAGGCAAGAAATGCCTCTGGGGTACAGCTAAATGCTTCGATCACCCGAGATATATGCACGGTGCAGGAACATCTCCTTCAGCTGACGTTTTTGCTTTCTCGGCAGCACAGATCAAAAAGGCTGTTGAAGCAACAGTAAAGCTCGGCGGAAACGGCTACGTTTTCTGGGGCGGACGTGAAGGCTACGAAACACTTCTCAACACAAACATGGGTCTTGAACAGGACAACATGGCACGTCTTATGAAGATGACTGTTGAGTATGCACGTTCCATCGGATACACAGGTGATTTCTACATCGAGCCGAAGCCAAAGGAACCTACAAAGCACCAGTATGACTTCGATACAGCAACAGTTCTCGGATTCCTCCGCAAGTACGGTCTTGAAAAGGACTTCAAGATGAATATCGAAGCAAACCATGCAACACTTGCACAGCATACCTTCCAGCATGAACTGAGAGTTGCAAGAGAAAACGGCGCTTTCGGATCTATTGACGCAAACCAGGGCGACACACTTCTCGGCTGGGATACAGACCAGTTCCCGACTAACGTTTATGAAACTGCTCTTTGCATGTACGAGGTACTCAAGGCAGGCGGCTTCACAAACGGAGGACTTAATTTCGACGCCAAGGCAAGAAGAGGTTCATTTGAACTTGAGGACATCTTCCACAGCTATATTGCAGGTATGGACGCTTTTGCTCTGGGTCTGAAGATCGCTCAGAAGATGATAGACGACGGCAGGATCGACAAGTTTGTTGC
>JBJEQV010000097.1:0-9025 GCA_051881915.1 Porcipelethomonas sp.
CTACTGGATTTCAGCTGCGGTGCTGAATGCGACAGTTACGTTTTGAAAGGAGAAGAAAATGGAAATTAAAAAACATATCTTACAGAAAGCAATTGATACATACGGCGAAAAGGCACAGACAGATCTTTTCTTTGAGGAATCGGGGGAACTTACAAAGGCTCTTCTGAAAGCAAGGCGGTACGGAACAGACGCTGAACGCATTGCAGATATCGTTGATGAAATTGCAGACGTAACGATCTGCCTTGAATATCTGAAAATGATTTTTAAGTGCGACAAGGCTGTTGATGACCGTATTGATTTTAAGCTTGAAAGGACAGCAAAGCGCATAGCTGATATAAATTCACGTCAGGACTGGAAAGATCAGCTCTACAACGCTTTCACGGGAGGGAAGGGATGATTACCGCCGAATACCGCATTTTCAACGAGCTGAGCGGACGGTTTCTTGCATCGAATGACAATGGTTACTTAACGTTCAGCCACAAAGTATTTGCTGAGTTTTACATAAAAGAAAAAAATCTTAATCCTGAGTTTTTCAAGGTGAAAAGAGTCCGGAGGTGAAAAGGTGACGATTAAGGAACAGCTCAGACGGTACAGGGCGCTTAAACTTGAGCTTGAGGAAATTAATACAGACATTAATAAGAACTGCGTTAAAGACGGTGTACAGGGTTCAATGAAAAATCATCCGTACATTATGCAGAATCATAAGGTCGAGGGCGTTGCCGATGAGGATCACGAGCTGCTTGAACGCAAGTCGGATATAAAAGCACAGCTTAAAGCGGTTGAGAGCTTTGTAAGGTCGATTGATGATTATAGAATCAGAAAGGCTATAAAAATTTATTATATGGATCCTGTCGATGAGTCCTGTGAAAAACCTACATGGGAAAGTATTGCTGAGAAGTTAAAGGATGGGTCTACGGCAAATTCTATAAAAATGTCTGTAAGCAGATATTTGAAAAAAAGTTTGTAATGTGTTACGAATGTTACACATGTTACGAATCAGTGTGATATAATTACAATAAGAAATAGTGTATAGGCATCAAGAAAAGCGTTCAGTATAGCCCTGAACGCTCTTCTTGTCACATTATACTGGATATATACTGCAACCATGCAAATTGAATTATTTCAATTGAGCCCTGCGAAGAAATCAATTTATTTGTATGAATTTTAGTCGGAATATAAATTTGTTCATATATTCAGATCGGTTCATATACTTATTCCTCCTTTCATAATTTTATGGATAAATTTATTATCCTTATGTTTTGTGTTTTTTAGCATTTCCCGTTAGATGTTCAGATACATGTTGATATTCAAATATATGTATTCAAGTTGGAAAATGCAATGTATAAAAGGGCTGCATGGTACAATGGGCTAACATTGCTTCTATGATATATAGTTTCACTTAACGTTATGATTCGTTTTTTTGTAACCTTTTGCATCGACAACGCTATATAGCTGCTATAATGGCGTTTCCAGAACAGGTTAATTTAACATTTTTCCTAAAATAACCACATCCTTATCTTTTTTATACTAAAATATGGTACTATATTTTTATTATAAATAAATTTTCACGACAAATCAATTAGCAAAAGTATACAAAAATATTTATGCTGAGGTGGTGACCTTGAATGAGAAGAATTTAATACCGTTTTCCGAACGAACAGAGAGCGAACAGAGAGAAATTCGTTCAAAGGGTGGCAAAGCATCGGGCAAAAAAAGGAGTATGAAAGCCATTGCTAAAAAGTTGGCACAGACAAATGTTGCCGATGATGAATTAATATCGCTGCTTGATATGTTCGGCATAGAAGAACATGATTTTTATACAGTCATGATATTTATGCAAATGCTCAAAGCGTCCAAAGAGGGCGACACTCCTGCATTTAAAGCTGTTGTTGAACTGCTGGGTGAGGACGTAAAACACGAAGAACTCGCTTTGAAGAAAAAAGAGCTTTCGCTCAAAGAAAAGAAGCTTTCCGGTGATACAGCCGAGAACGATCTTGTAAAAGCGTGGATAGATGCTGTAACTGGCGGTGATGAAAATGGCTGATCGTTATTCGGAGTTTTTCCTGAAACGACTTCCCGAATACCGCCGTTCTCCCGAACTCTTCGCCCGTGAGGTATGCAGATTCGAGCCTGACAAATGGCAGAAATACGTATTCACAGACATTGCCGCGTTCCCCAAGGTTTCAGTGCGTTCCGGTCAGGGCGTTGGGAAAACCGGCTGTGAAGCGGTATTGTGCCTGTGGTTTTTGTCCTGTTTCCCGTATTCCCGTGTAGTTGCTACTGCTCCGACAAAGCAGCAGTTAAATGATGTGTTATGGGCAGAGGTTTCAAAATGGCAGTCGGAAAGTCCGCTGCTTAAAGCGGTGCTGAAATGGACTAAAACAAAGGTGTCCGTAGCCGGGTATGAGGAACGCTGGTTCGCAACTGCGAGAACTGCGACTAAGCCTGAAAACATGCAGGGCTTTCATGAGGACAATATGCTCTTTATTGTGGACGAAGCCTCCGGTGTTGCAGATCCTATTATGGAAGCAATTCTGGGTACGCTTTCCGGCTCCAATAATAAGCTTCTGATGTGCGGCAACCCTACGAGGACTTCCGGCACGTTCTACGATTCTCATAACTGTGACAGGACGCTTTACAGGTGCCATAAGGTCAGCTCACGTGACAGCATCCGTACAAACAAGGAAAACATAGCCGCTATGGAACGAAAATACGGTAAAGATTCAAACTTTATACGTGTTCGTGTGGACGGCGATTTTCCCAAACAGGAAGACGATGTTTTCCTTTCGATCGAACTTGTAGATGCGTCCGTCAACACCGACTTTGAATATCCGGAGATACCGGATATTATCCATATCGGCTGTGACGTTGCAAGGTTCGGAGATGATAAGACTGTCATTGGCTATAAAATCAATGAAAAGGTGGATTTCTACTGCAAGCGAAACGGTCAGGATACTATGAAAACCGCTGATGATATTGCCGCATGCTATGAAAAGCTGCTGAGGGAATATCCGAAATATAAGGGCGATATTTATGCAAAGGTTGATGACGGCGGTGTGGGCGGCGGAGTTGTGGACAGACTGCGGCAGATGAAGCGCAGTAATCCGAAGCGGTTCGGCCGGCTTGTTGTTATACCTGTTAAATTCGGTGTGCGCATAAAGCACCAGTATTATGACGATACCACAACCTACATGATGGGAGTGGTCAGAAATCTCTTGTCTCCCCATGATGAGGACGGAAAACCGAAACCGGTTGAACTCATACTGCCCAGAGATGATGATATGATAGCACAGCTTTCCGGCAGAAAGTATATCATGACAGATACATCAAAGCAGCGTGTGGAAAGCAAGGATGCAATCAAGAAACGGGGCGGTCACTCACCTGATGAGGCAGACTGTATTCTGCTTTGCTGTCTGCCGGTCAAACAAAAGAAAAGGAGAGATAAGAATTGAGCAAAAAAAGCGGAAAGGTACGTGCGGAAATAATCAAATGCAATACCGTCACGAAATCAGACAAGCCGCTGAACATAAAAAACAAGGAATATTCCGGCTCAGACTGGCTTGCTCCTTCACTACCCCTTGAGGGTCTGAAAAACATGGTCGAACATTCATCCATTCTCCCTCAGTGTATAAGCGCATACAAGTCCAATATTGCCGGATTCGGGCTTGAAGCACGGTACAAGGACGATGTGACCGATACCGAAAGTCTTGAAAAAGAGTTTGAAAAGCTCTCTGACATTGTTGAACTGCTGACCTTTGAATGTGATACAAAGGAAATATTTGAAAATCTTATAGCAGACCGTGAGACCTACGGCATTGCATACCTTGAAGTGATAAGGAACGGAGCCGGAGAGGTTGTGGAAATTGAGATTGTCGAGAACGTTCCCAGTATTGAAAAGTCAAGGCAGCTTGGGGAGGCTGTCGATTATGTTTACTACTACAAGGGTGAAAAAATCACCCGAAAAAAGCAGTTCCGTAAATACCGTCAGAATGTCAACGGCAAAACGGTATATTTCAAAGAATTCGGCGACAAGCGCATAATGGACAGCACCACCGGAGAATACCGTGAGAGTGTTCCTTTTGAAAAACAGGCTAACGAAATACTTGAATTCAAGCTGGGGTCCGGCTCATACGGGCAGGTGCGCTGGACAGGTCAGATGCTGAGCATTGACGGCAGCCGCAAAGCCGAAAATCTCAACAACAACTACTTCGAAAATGGTCGGCACACTCCCCTTGCTGTAATTGTAAAAGGCGGTACTCTTACAGCGGGGAGTTTTGAAAAGCTGCAGGCATATATGGACAACATCAAGGGTGAAAAGGGACAGCATGCTTTCCTGCTCCTGGAGGCTGAAAGTATAAAAGAGGGTGCGGATTATGGCACTGATGAAAACAAAGTCGATATTGAGATCAAGGATTTAGCCGGTATCTTACAGCATGACGAGCTGTTTCAGGGCTACCTTGAAAACAATCGTAAAAAGGTTCAGTCGTCATTCCGGCTCCCGGATTTATATGTCGGCTATACCACCGACTTCAACCGTGCCACAGCACAGACCGCCATTGAAGTGACAGAAAAGCAGGTTTTTATACCGGAAAGACAGTCGCTGGCATGGTTCATCAATAACAAGCTGCTTAACGAGTACGGCTTTGAACACGTTGAGGTGTATTTCAGAGCACCGGATATCACAAATCCGGATGATCTTTACAAGATACTGAATGTATGCAATAATGCCGGCGGTCTTTCGCCGAACAAGGCAAAAGAAATTGCTTACAATGCTCTCGGAGAAGTCAGCGATGATTATGAGGGAGACTGGGGCAATGTTCCGCTTGCGTACAGCAGTACAATAAGCGGTCTGGAAACGCAGATCGCCAAAGCCGAAAGCAACCATGACGATGAAATTGTTGCAGTTATGAAATCAGTCAGGGCACTGCTTAAAGAGAGGGACGGTGCCTGATGTGTACAGCCTGTTCTCAGCTCATAAAGGCAATAGACGCATACATAGCAAAGGCGGATGATAAGCTTTCTGACGCATTGAAAAAAGCCGGTTTTGAAGATACGAAAAATACCATAAAGCATATTGAGGAGCTGGAGGAACAGCTTGCGGAAGTGTTCACGGAACAGTCCGCAGACTTTGAAGATTTACTGAAAAAGGCAAGTGACAGGGGCATTGATGTTGAAGAAGTCCTGACAGACATGTTTCCGGATTTCAAAGTAAACGACAAGACCCGTGATAAACTTTTCAGGATCTTTTTTGAGGATTTTTCGAATTATATACCGAAGCTTGCAAATGTTTACATGAATCAGCTTGATCCGGAGCTGGTCGTTGATCAGATTTCCCGAAAAACAAATGCGTGGATCGAGAGCTGGAGCGGAGAGCTTTCTGAGCTTATGGAGCTGTCCTCGCATGATGAAATTGAAGGACTGCTAAAAAAAGCACTTGGAGAGGGCAAAAGCATCGACAAGCTGTCAAGAGAGATCATGGAAAACGGCATCAGGGACGAATATTACAAGGCAAGACGTGCGGCGCTTACCGAGACCCTCAGAGCGCATAGTGCTGCCCGTGAAGAATCATTGCAGCAGTGCCCGGCTGTTGAAAATAAGCAGTGGGTTCACTCGGGAGGCTACAGAATTGAACCGAGAGAAAATCATATTAAGATAAGCGGTCAGATCGTGCCGAAAAACGAATCCTTTACACTTACAGGCAGGAACGGTATCACATATCACCCTCAGTTTCCCCGTGATCCTGATCTTCCTCCGGAAGAATCAATCAATTGTCACTGCATTCACAGAGGCGTTGTCAATGATGAGATCTTAGGTCTTGATCTTGATGAACGCAAAAGGCTGCAGCAGAAGGCTGTTGAGGAAATGGACTTTGAAGCATTGCATGCTGAGTCTGAATCGGAAAACAAGGCAAGAGCAGGAATCAATGAGGACACTGTAAAATGCGACTGGCTCAAAAACAAAACTGCCGAGGAAAGAAAACGATATTTCCGCTCAGATTCCAGATGGGCGCTGTTTGAAAGCGGTGTTATTCAGAATGACGCTGACCTTGAAAAGCTTTACAAGACGGTTGACACAAAATACGGTCAGAGAAAGGTGTTTAAATCGTTGACTGAGCTGAAAAATGATGGTATAATAACAGTAACAAGTGATAGGTTGGAACATTCTGTTTATGGAACTTATAAAGGAAAATCAAAAGAATATCCTAATGGCAGAATGATGAGCGGTGGTCATACATACCTTGCTATGAAAGAATGCGATGCCAAAGGTATAGATTATTCTGTTAATAAAAAATTCAGCAATGGTGTATGTCTTGGAAATGTGCCAAGCAGTGAACTGAATATTAAACGTAATCAAAATGGTCAATCGTGGTTTCCAGAAAGTTGGGACAGTGATAAAGTTTTGATTGCTGGAACTTATACAGCAAATAAAGGTGATACCTTTGACTCTAACAGGAAAATTGCTGTTTATGACAATGTTGCGGTAAGAGCCTTGATTTATGGAGATGAAATAAGCACAATATGTCCTGATTTGGATCAAGATATGTATGTGGAAGGAGTAAAAATAGAAAATGATTGAAAAATTACTTGATGAACTTGACAAAGCCTGGAACTCTACTGAAGATCCGCTTTGGAGGGGAGAAAATCCAAGATGTTCGGAAATACATGATATACTTATACCGTTGTTTAAAAAAATGGATGATAAAGAGTTATTAGAAATTCTTAATAAAATTCCAATTGAAAAACTTGAGCAAATTAAAGTTGCACTTGAATATGTTGTTGATACAAAAGAATGTGTCAGACCGTTTATCGTTCCAGATTAATTAATTTGTGAGCACTCTGCAAAAGCAGGGTGCATTTTTATACCCAGTGAGGAAATGCAGGGGGTGATATACATGGGGACGGGCGGAAAAACAATATTTTAATAAACATTTAAGCATCTCTTTTAGGAGGTGCTGTTTTTATAACATAAAAAAGTAGGAGGTTTGTTCATGGATAAAGAAATTGATAAACTCATCATAGGCTTGTGTAAACATATAAATAATGGGATCAAGTGTATATTTGATGAAACGATTAATGGCGAAGTTGCAGAATTGGTAAATGCCCTTGCCAATCTTATTTCCGCAAGAAATAAAAATAAGAGCATTGATGAGATGCTATCTATTTTAGACTCCAACATAGATGATTACACGTAAATTACGAAAAATACATTTCAAAGAAAGCTGGTGATAAAATGTACTGTTCAATTGCAGAAACACTCGGATTCAGCAGGGATCTGAATGCCATTGATTACTCTACCTATGTAGGCATGGTGCTTTCAAAAAAACATTACGGCAAGACGAAAAAATATCATTAAATCATGTTTAAAACGCCATTAAAGGCGCTTTTATTTTGCCCTGAGCATGGCGTAAAACTGTTCAGAAAATAAAAACGGAGGTGTTAACTTGTGAAGATGAGTAAAAGACGTATTTCTGATGCGAAGATAGACTTTATCTCCCTTGTGGACAAAGCGGCGAACAAGAGATCGTTCCTTATTGCCAAAGCGCAGGACGGTAAAGCTTCTTTTTCGACATTCGGGAAAATAGTCAGAGCCGACAGTGCAAATCATTTTGTTACCGGAATTGTCTATGAGCCTATGGCGCTTGATTCTCAGGGCGATTACATGAACGCAGAGGAAATACAGAAGGCAGCCTACTGGTACGCAAAAAACGGCAGCGGCGTTGACGTGCAGCATGACGAGAAAAAGCTTGAAAATGCTGACGTTGTGGAGAGCTGGATCGCAAAAGCTGATTTCAGTATAGGCGATCAGGAAATCAAAAAAGGAACATGGCTCATGACGGTTGAAGTCACGGATCCGGATATCTGGACGAAGATCGAAAAAGGAGAGCTGACCGGCTTTTCCATGGGCGGAAACGGCAAGTATGAAGAAGATGAATATGAGCCGGAGGAACTGAGCAAGTCAGAGGGCAGAAGCTTTCTGAAAAAGCTTGCAAAAATGTTCGGGGCTGAAATTGTTGAAAAGGGCGCTTTTGCAGACAAGTATGCCGACAGCAAAAGACAGTCGGACTTTCAGAATGCGTTCTGGGATCTGCAGACTCTCCTTTACAGCTATGATCCCGAAACAGGAAAGTACAAGTATGAAAGCGATATGAAAAAGGTCAGGGAATGTCTTTCTGAATTTTCCAAAGCGGTTGAGAAGCTGCTGGAAGATGGTGCAGTTCCGGTTATCAAATCCGGAAAGATGCTGAGCGCAAAAAATATCGCAAGTTTAAGATCAGTTTACGAAAGCGTAGGAAAACTGCTTGAAGAAGCAGGAGAAACGGAGGTAACTATGACAAAATCAGAAGTTATGGATTTCATTAAAAGTGAAATCAGTAAAGCAGAGGACAGTACCTGTGATGCTGCTTCAAAGCTTGATGACGAAACAAAGCAATACATAAGGGACACCATAAAGGAAATTATGGGGCAGGTCAAGGACGAAAAGGGCGAAAGCGACAATGAGCCCGTTACAAAGGAAGATGTTGCCGAAATGGTGAGAAAGGCTCTTGAACCTGTCTACAAGTCAAGAGGTATTGCTACAAATCTCAACAACGAGCCCGGACCGGTAAAAAAGGAATCTGACATTTTTGCCGGGGTATTTATGTAAGGAGGAATGCTGAATGAAAAGCAACAGAACAATTATTGCAAAAGCCGCTGCGGATACCTCCGCACTGGGTGCAGGCGGCAAGATGAACGCTGAACAGGCAACACAGTTTATGACCTTTATGCAGGACTATTCACCGTTTCTGAATAAGGTGAATTTCATCAGGATGACGAAAACTACAAGAGATCTGGACAGCCTTGACGTAAACAAGCGTGCACTGCGCCGCCAGATGGAAAATGCTGAAACTGCACCGACAGGTACGGTTTCACACAAGCGCCGCACTCTTAAGGCTGTAGGCGTAATCATGCCTTATGACGTGTCATTCCAGTACATGAAAGAGAATATCGAGGGTGAAAACGTCAACACAACTCTTGCAAGGCTTTTT
>JBJEQV010000098.1:0-8897 GCA_051881915.1 Porcipelethomonas sp.
GACCATGAAAGCTTCTGCATTTCTTCATCGGACATAGAAAAAGCCGCATCACAAATCTCATTTACGAGCTGCAATGCGGCAATCAGTGTATTGTATTTAAGCGTTCCCCTAAACATACGGAACTCCACGGTATGGTAGTTGCAAAGGTTTACTGCGGCATATCTGCCACAGCAGTTTTTCTTTGCCTTATCCATGATTGCTTTGGGAGTAGACTCATAACCGTAGCGAGCCGCCCATCGGTTCATGGTTGCTTCTGAACGGCGTGAAAATTTCAGCAATTCAAGCCAGTGATGTTCTACAAAGTAGAGTATTCTTGAAATAACCTCTTCCTGCTCCTGTGAAGTTTCTCCAAAGCTGTTTCTGTTGACGTGAACGTGAAGTCCGCAAGTTGAAGTCTGGTGAGAACGGTAACCAAGAGATACAGCTTTGCGCATGATATCCTTCCAGCAGAACTCTTTGTGATATTCAAGAGTCATTGGGTGGGTTACGATTTCCATACCGTCATTGAGTGAACCGTCTGACTTTATGTAGATATGCTCATCGGAATCATTTGCAATGTCAAGTATTTCATCAGCATAAGCACCGTCTTTACCGCCAATATCAATCTCCAGCTCCACACCCAAATACCTTGAACCGTCACCGTAAAATATCGGTTCAGGCTTGTAGTTGTAGTCGTGAATCGAGTCACCACAGCAAACATTGTCATAGCACTCACGGCAATAGTATTCACCGTCATATTCATAGGAATCATCATTGTGAAGTAAGGCATCACATTCATAGCATCTGGTATAGTGATTTTCATAACAGGAACGGCAGAGTACTGTATAATCGTCACCATAGCTGTCAGATGCCCACATAAGTGCTCCACAGCGTTCACAAGTTGTACAGTATCTTTCAATACAATCGGAACATATAATTTCTCCGTTGATGTGTCCATAGTCCTCATCTTCGATTAATTCTCCGCAGTGTGAGCAGTATAATTCTTCTTTCATGTTAGTTTCCTCCGTAAAATAATTTGAGCCGGTCACGTGGACCGGCTCTTTTCAACCTTATAAATTGATTTTGCTAAATCTTCGTGCAGTAAACTAAAGGTTCTTCTTAGTTATGTCCGAAATGGGTGCAGCGTCACGCTGCTTAGTATTCTTCTGCTAAAAGCATGGTGCAATGGTCACCGTCATCAATAACATAGACCTTTGCTGTAATTGGACTGGGAAAAGTGAGTAAATATTCACGCTTGTATTCGGGTACTTCCTGTTCATGAACAATCTTTTGCTTTCCGTTAAACTCAGATAACCGGAAAATTTGCAGATAATCCGGCTCCGGAACTGCTTTGATACAGTCCCACATAAAAATCTGGAGTACAGCCGGTATTTCCGACTGCACTCCCTTTGTCATATAGCGGTTTGTAAACATAGTTACTCCTTTTTTGTTTTAATATCATTTTCTTTCTTGCAGACCTTTACAACACCGTAAACTGCAAGAGCCGCATATTCGAGAACTTTCAGAACTGCTTCAACTGTAATCTTGTTCATAATATCCCTCCTTTCCGGTTTATGTCCGTATAATATATTATTAATTTTGGAAACTTTACAGAAAAACCAATAAACACTAATATAAGTTGCCTTACACTAAATTAAATCATTATTTTACTGAAAGGACTGATGTTTTATGTTTGAAAGAGTTCCGGATATTCTTACATTTAAGGAGTGTCATAAGCTTTTGAAGGTAGGTAAAAATACTTTGCTTGATCTGATTCACAACGGTGAGATTAATGCGTTCAGAATAGGAAACAGATGGAAGATTACCAAGGATAGTATCGTGGAATATCTGAAATACAGGTGAATTGCTTGATTTTATAAGTCATGTATGCTATTATGTTAAATTGAAAATTAATATTGAAAGGTATTTAACAATGGATGACAATAAACTAAAAAAATTTGAAGACTGGGCCGAAGAGTATTTTAATAAGGAAGAAGATCCTGATATTAAAGAGAGCGCTAAAACATTTCATGATTACTGTTTAAATCTACAAAATCACTGTTACAATGAAAAAAGAAAATATAACTACATCGATGGGCTAAGAAAAAGAATATTACGAAGAATCCAGATAATACATGGTAAATATATAGGAATGTATATTAAAGAATATGAATTTCCTGAAAAATGTAATAGTGAAAATGTAAGAATTGATACAGAACTTATACCCAAAAATCATTACGAGGAAATAATTGATACTTACCGGAATCAGATTTGAGTAACAAAAAATTAACTGACTGTCGTAGAATTGCTCGTAAACATTATAAAAGATGGGAGGAATTAAAAAATAAATCAGAAAATTCATATAAGAAATTGGCGTTGATAATACCAACTGAAGAATTAGATGAGATTTTAAATAACGTCTGTTGTGTACCTGATATTGATAATATCTCTTATACAGATATAATAGCGAAACAAAAGAAAATACTCTTTAAGGAGTTTAATAAATATTTTAAATCGAAAAAGCAATTTTATGATTTCTTGAAAGGAAAATTAAAAATTTGGAGCGTGATATTAATCGATGTGAGTTTTTGTTTCAAAAAGCGGTTGATAATTATTATACAGCAGGAATAATCACAGATGATAATCGTTTCAAATATATAACAAATGAGGAAGCAAAAGCTTATATAAATATTCTTAAAATTATGAACAGCAGAAACTTTCCGCATATTAATTTGCTAAGAAAATTAGAGGACGGATATTGGGAATTGTTAAACAGTGATCAGATAGCATGTTTGATAAATAGCATAGAAGTACTACAGGAAACTGAAAATTGGAGAGATGTTTATTTTAATATAGAAGATATAGAAGAAAAACTACGTGAACCCGTCAAAGTCCGTAATATTAATAAACTGAAAAAGATCTTAGACCTGGCTCATGGCAGTGAGGATTTTTATGATGATAAAGTACTTCAGGAAATAGACAAATTAATTGAACAAACCGATAAATATATTCATAAGTTTTTTTGCAAGTATAAAAAGATTGTAAATAAAACTAAAGATATTGATATATCAGCCATGATGGAGAAATGTTTTGCTGAAAGAGAAAAGGAGAAAAATCAAAAAATTAATGAATTGCGTTTGAAAAGTCCATCAAAATTAGCAATAGTATATGAACCCAAAGTCAAAAATGACAATAAATCCAAATAATTTATGAGCACTGAACTCTATTGATGAGTTCAGTGCTCTTTTTGTGTTCATACGACTTTAATCTGAACAACTTATTTAGCGGCTGGTCCGTATTTACTGCAAGATCACAGGCAGTTTTATTTTTTTATTACTCTGACTCAAAGCTTCAAAAAAATGCAAAAAGTTTATGCGGTTTTGGAAGTATGAGATATGATATAATCTGAATCGATAAAGGAAGCATGCACCTTTATACGTAGCAGGTTCACGGACTTTTGCAATTTCTTTTATAAAAATTGAATGTGTTTTAAGATAATAAACATGTAATACGTATTGATTTTAATTACTGCTTGTTTCTTTATACTACATTTAATATAGATATAAAAACGCATAAGCGTGTGAGCCTGTTACACAACCTGACAATTTTTGTATTGCTGCCAAAGGCCATGGCAATTTCCAGAGCGATACAAAAACACAATCGAATAATTTAAGCTACACTACTGGAAAAGTTAGCTGATGTCAGAAACGGAGACACCCGTGATGAAGATCAGTATTAATTTCTGTTGTGTACTTCGGACATATTTGTTCTCCGTTTCAAAGAAACAGGATGAAACATTATGTCTGAAAATGCTGGAACAACAAACGAAAAGATTATTTACTACAACGGCGAATTCATTAAGGTGAGCAAAGAATTATATTATGCTTACTATCGACCAATCTGGAGACAGATTAAAAGGATGCAGAATTTGCAAAAATGCAATTGTCCTAAAAAAATGATTTACAAATGCCCTCAGGAATGCTTTAGGTGCAAATATCATAAAGGGGCAAATGTCTCTTTTGATGAGATGCTGGAAACCAGAGGGGATTTGCCTGACGAAAAATCAATGGATTTTATTGAAAATGATTTACTTGAAGAGCTTATTGGTGAATTGAGCAGGATCGATGAACATACAAGAGTGATTGTTCAGATGAAATTAGAGGGATATCTGGATAAGGAAATTGCCGAAGAGCTTAACCTGAGTACAAGCACCTTCAGTTACCGTAAAAAGCGTCTTTATAAAAAAGCAAAAATTTTCTTTGAAAAAATTTGAGATCTTTTCGTATTTCCAAGCAATTTTTTCAAGTATATAAGTGTAAGGGCTGAAATACAGTCCTTACACTAACCATTTTTTAATACTCAAGGAGGCTGACATGAAAAAAGCAGAAATTTTCAAGAAAAAGAATCTGGTGCAGATTGCACTCCAGAATGGACACGGTTACGTTGCTTCTAAGAAGAAAATACACGGGTACGAAAATGCAGTAATAGGTGTTAAGGATGTTACCGGTAAAACTTCTGTATTTTCAACCCTGAACGAAAATGACAAGCTGGGTATAACTGGCTATACAGGCAAACCTAATCACATAGAGTTCATTGATACGGAGCTGGGAAGCAAATGGGACAAGCTTTTTGTTTATTTGTTTGATTCGGATGGAGCATTCTTTTTGTGTTCAGACAGAAAGCAGTTGAATGAAACCGGAATGTGGTTTGTACCTGTTGATACATATGACATTCAGGAATTGCGAAAAAATGTTCTGAACGTTGCACCGCTTTTTGACGAACTGCTGTATGATGTAATTGTGCGTCTGGAAAATAAGGAAGAGAAAAAACTCACATTGACGGACAAAGGAGAATTGTAATGGGTAACATTTACAAGAACAGAAGCAGAAATATAGAATCCGTTCCCGGAAGTATATATTCCGGTGACAGAGCAGATGATGATTCATCTGCTCTGTACAAAAGCACAGAATTCAAGGAACAGATGCCCTTAAATGAGGAAAATCCACATAAATCACCGGATTTCATGATTAAAAATGTGTCAGAAAACGAGGAATCTGATATTACAGGGTTCTTACAGGAAAACAGTGATTTTGATCCTATTGTTTCAGAGTTTATGTTTCCTGATGACCAATCAGATGAGATGTGTTCTGTAAAGGAAGAGATTATTTTAAATGCAAAGGCATTATCTTTCAAACCCAAAGATAAAAACAGGAAAAAGAGAGAACAAAAGAAGGAAAAAATTAAAACCATCCCTGAGCATGGTGATTCTGAAACAAACGAGAGAAAATGTAAACCAAGTGCATATTTATTGGCTGTTGAAATGTCATCTAAACATTCGTATACGGTGCAAGACAACCAGTTACATCGGTACATGGAAAATGAAGGCTTTTGGAAAATAATTACGGAAAATCAAGCCAGATATATACTAAGGCATGATATTAGTGCAGAGGATAGATGTTCCGTTAATAAATATACATTTGCGGAAATATATGACTGGTTGCTGGCGGATAGTCCAGAACTCCCTGCTCTGGATAATAAGTACTGGTTGAACTTCTCTGATGTTGCATTCAACTGGAAAACCGGTGAAACTACAACGGACAGAAAAGATTTGTATTTTACATATAAACTTAATCTTGAATACAGTAACCTGTCTGAAAATAATGGTTACTATTCAAGATTCATACACGATGTTTTTAAAGATGACAAAGATACAATACGAGAGTTTAAGAAGTTTCTGGGACTGTGTCTGAGCAATATCCGAAACCTTAACTGTTTCTTTTTGTATGGTCCTTCAAATACCGGAAAATCGGTGATTCTGAATGTTCTGAAACTGCTTATCGGGGAAGATTACTGTTCGTCAGTTTCATTTTCACAAATGAGCAATGAATTTGCTATAACCCAGCTTATCGGTAAACGGCTTAATATTTCCGGAGAAGTAAGCGGCACAACAAATAAAAGGCTTGACATTTTCAAAAGTCTTACCGGTAATGACCGAATTACAGCATCATTTAAGTGTAAGGACCATTTTCAGTTCAGCAATAATTGCCTGCTGACTTTTGCATGCAATGCATTGAGTCCTATGATTTCTGCGAACGATACGGATTCATTTATGTCAAGGATTATTATTTTTCCATTCAGGAATACCAAGCCGAGATCGGAATGGATCAGTAATCTGGAAGAAATGATTTTTATGGATGCCAAAGCACTAATAAAGGATGCCATTGAAGGACTGAAACTTTTGGAAGAGGACTCTTTCCGGTTTGTTGAATCCAAAGCAATGAAAAAGTGCAAAAGAGAGTTTTATCTGCAAAATGACAGCTTTACAGTTTTTGCCGGCAGGTATATCAAGGAAGAATCTGGAAATAAAGTAAGCAGTAAAGATATAGCAACAGCATACACTCACTTTTGTCATGTTGAAGAGTGCCCCGCTTTAAATCAAAATCAATGGGGACCTGTTTTGAAAATGAAGTATAATGCTGAATCTAAAACACTGAGTAAGCGTGATGAAAATGGTGAAGAGACAAGACTCAGGTGCTACAAAGGGATACGGCTTAACTATCCATATAAAACTGATGAGTTCTTTGAATAAGCGGCAAAATCCATTTTAAGCAGCGTAAAGCACACATTCCGGAAGATATATTATATATGTAACAATCAGTCTGATATGTCGACTGATTGGTGATTTGCTGATTTAAATTATACTTTATAGGGAGGAAGAATAAAAATGGCTGAAAAAGGCAAAATCAAACGCATTCCACTTCAGAAGACTATCTGGTGTAAGGTTCGTTACTGGCAGAATCTGAACGATATCAGTGACCATGAGCTTGCTGATTATCTTGGTTGTACCGAAAGAACGCTTCACAATTACGATACGGACCCAAGCTGTATTACATTGAAAACAATTGACAGGTTTCTTATTATCACTGATATGAGCCTTACAGATTTTCTGGCAGCGGCATAAAATTAATCGGGACAGACATTTTGTCTGTTCCTTTAAAATAAGTAGGCAGAAATGAAAAAGAATTTCAAAATTACTCAGACTGACAGCGGAAGCTATATAACATGGGTTTCCGAGGGCTGCGGAAAATACCGCAAAAAAGCAAAAATCACAGGAAGTTCACCAGATGAGGTAATCGTTAAGGCAACAAAATGGCTCAAACATATTATAGAAGAGAAAAATGCTCCGTACACTGTAAAAGAGGCAATGCTTCAGTTTATTGAGAGCAGAAGCAAAGTACTTGAACCTACGACACTTTGTAATTACAGAGAGCTTGTGAGAAATAAACTTCAGTTCATTATGGACATAAAACTTGAAGAGCTGACTGCTAAGGATATTCAAATGGCTATCAACATTGATTCCAGACGGCTCAGTCACAAATCTGTCAAAAATGCTTACGGCTTTCTGAGAGCAGTTCTGAATGCCAATGATATTAACATAAAGCTAAACAGCATCAGGCTGCCAAAAAAAGAAATAAAAGAACGTACACTTCCCACAGCAACTGAAATCTATAAAATAGTCAAGGGCACAGACAGTGAATTGTCCGTTCTTCTGTCTATGTGGCTGTCACTCAGAATAGGAGAAGTAGCAGGATTACAGTTCAGAGATATCGACACTGAAAACAAACGTCTTTACATCCGAAGAGAAATAGTAAAGGTCGATGGAGGCTGGGCAGAGGTAGACCACTGCAAAACTGTAAAAAGCGTAAGAAGTGTGAATCTTCCTTTACATATCTATAATCTGATGCAAAAAGTTCCGCACAAAAAAACAACTGACCGTATTATTCCGGTCACTCCTAATACCATACGCAAACGTTTCAAGAAATTACTGATAGCTAATGGAATAGAAGACATACGTTTTCATGATTGCCGTCATATTTTTGCAAGTACAGCAGCAATGCTGAACGTACCGGAAAAGTATGCAATGGAAATGGGCGGATGGAGTACACCTGATGTTTATAAGAACGTGTATCAGGAAACATTTGATGTGGAACGTCTCAAAGCTGACGGACTTATGGATGAGTACTTCAACAGAATAATAGACAGTGAAGATGAAAAGGAATAAGGAGTTCAGGTGAGCTCCTTATTTTTGGTAAGATGTATAATTTTATTTGTTCTGTGTAATACGTTCAATCCTACAGGAATGCTTTTTAGAATCCTTATCATAATTGATACCCACAAGCCGTATTTCACCGGAATAATCTTTCAGGCAGTCGGTGTACTGCTTATTTTTTATCTGCTCAATTGCACTTTCGGCGAAGCCATCATATTTCAGTTCAGAAATAAAAGCAGGGCAATGGCAGTTGATTCTTGGTTTGAATACTAAATCTGCAAAGCCTTTTCCGGCTGACAGTTCACACTCAATTGTATAGTTTTTTCTTGCGGAGTAGTAGGCGAGGGAGAGAACACAGGAAAGCGAATTTCCATCGTTGTATTTCAAGATTGATGTGTTGTCCTGGTGTGACTGCTCAATAAGTTCTGCCACTTTTTCTTCGTCACCGTCAAGAGTAGCGGAAAGAAGTTCATCAGACGCCCTGATTGAACGCATAACTTCTTCCCAGCCACCGTCTTCGATAGAATTGATAAATTCCTGAGCTACTTCGCTGTTTGGAATCCACGCCAGGTTTTCATTATATGTCAGATAACCAAGATGTACAAGTAGTGTAAGTACATCATCAGCACTGTTGAATGTTGTCATGTCATTCTGAAATTTATCAGGGTTGATTTTTACTTTTTCACCGGCAATCAGCTTAATTACTTTATCTCGCAATCCGTCAAAATTTATTTGAATATAAACTTTTAAAGCCTCGTAGGTTTCAGTTTTTGTCCAGTAGTTTCCGAAATTATTTCTCAGAATTGATTCCACAACTGATTTGGGATTATAAATTGAAATATCGTCCAGACAGTAACCATCGTACCAG
>JBJEQV010000099.1:0-39998 GCA_051881915.1 Porcipelethomonas sp.
GTTTTTACCTTTGATGTGGAATCGATAGGAACAAAACACGGGCGAAGCTATGAATATATTTACAGTGAAAGCCAGAAGCATGAGATTCTCGACGAAATGGGGATCAGATATATTTATGCTCCGGGCGCAGGAGAGCTTCAGGATATGAGCGGTGAGGAATTTGCCCGGAAGATTCTCTGCGGCGTTTTCAATGCGGGAGCTGTTGTCTGCGGTGAGAACTTCCGGTTCGGGAAAGGAGCTTCCTGCGGAGCTGATGAACTTGCAGCGTTCGGTGAAAAGTACGGCTTTGAGGTAAGGGTCATAAACCTCCTTAAAATGGGAGGGACTGTTGTTTCCTCAGAGGGTGTCAGAAGCATGCTGCGTGAGGGGAGAGTTTCAGAGCTTTCTGCGTCGTGGGGGATAACCTACTTTGTTGATTCCGTTGTTTCTGAGGGAAACAAAATAGGAAGGACTCTTGATTTTCCTACCATAAACCAGCATTTTGAAGCCCGCAGGGTGGTGCCGAGAAAGGGCGTTTACCGGTCACGGGCGTATGTTGACGGAAAGGTATACGACGCTGTTACAAATGTAGGCACAAAGCCCACCGTTGAAAAGAAAGCCACTCCTCTTGCAGAAACGCATATACTGGATTTCTGCGGCGACCTTTACGGCAGGAGGATAAAGGTTGAGCTTCTGGATTTTATAAGGGACGAGATGAAGTTTTCATCCCTTGAAGAACTGAAAAAACAGGTTTTTGCTGATATAGATGCTGTCCGCAAGACACGGGCAGATCAAAAATAAACTGAAAGGATTGATATAAAATGTCAGGAAAGGTCAGAACGAGATTTGCACCAAGTCCGACAGGATATATGCATATAGGAAATCTGAGAACGGCGCTTTACACATATCTTATCGCCAAAAAGAACGGCGGGGATTTTATTCTCAGAATTGAGGATACGGACCGTGAAAGATATGTTGAGGGTGCAGTTGAAGTGATTTACAATACGCTCAGACAGGCAGGTCTGAAGTGGGACGAGGGTCCGGATATCGGCGGTGATTACGGTCCTTATGTTCAGTCGGAGAGAATGGGAATGTTCAAGGAATATGCTCTGAAGCTTGTTGAAAGCGGACATGCCTATTACTGCTTCTGCGACAAGGAGCGCCTTGACGAAGTCAGAAAGATACAGGAAGCGTCCCACATTCCGCCTATGTACGACAGACACTGCCGCGACCTTTCAAAGGAAGAGATCGAGGAAAAGCTTGCAGCAGGGGTTCCCTATGTTATAAGGCAGAAAATGCCTCTTGACGGAACCACTACCTTCCACGATGAGATCTATGGGGATATAACGGTGGAGAATTCGACTCTCGATGACCAGATTCTTATAAAGACCGACGGCATGCCCACATATAACTTTGCAAACGTCGTTGACGACCACACAATGGGAATTACACATGTTGTAAGAGGAAACGAGTACCTTTCCTCCGCTCCTAAATACAATCTTCTTTATGAGGCGTTCGGCTGGGAAGTGCCGGTATACATTCACTGTGCGCCGGTAATGAAGGATCACACAACAAAGCTTTCCAAGAGAAACGGTGACGCTTCATTTGAGGATATTATAGCTAAGGGCTACCTCCCCGAAGCGGTTGTAAACTTTATCGCTCTTCTCGGATGGGCTCCCAAGGGCGAGGAGGAAATTTTCTCCCTCGAAGAGCTTGCTGAGAACTTTGATCTTAGCGGTATCTCAAAATCTCCGGCTATCTTTGATCCTGTAAAGCTCAGAGCAGTAAATGCGGCTCATATAAAGAGACTTTCTCCTGAAAGATTCGCAGAGCTTGCAGAGCCTTATATAAGACAGTCTGTAAAGCGTGAGGATATCGACTTGAAGGAGCTTGCTGCAATGATACAGTCAAGAACTGAGGTCTTTACCGATATTCCCGAAATGGTGGACTTTATAGACGCTCTTCCGGAATACGATACGGCTATGTACTGCCACAAGAAGATGAAAACCAATGAAGAGACCTCCCTTGAAGCTTTAAAGGCTGCACTTCCTGTTCTGGAGGGACTGGAGGACTGGTCAGCTGATTCCATTCATAAGGCTCTCTTTGACCTTATTGCAAAGCTTGAAGTCAAAAACGGCTGGCTGCTGTGGCCTGTAAGAACAGCAGTATCCGGCAAGCAGTTTACTCCGGGCGGCGGCGTTGAGCTTTGTCATATTCTCGGAAAAGATGAAGCAATTGCACGTATCCGCAAAGGCATAGAAAAGCTTTCATAAGCCTTTCATTGAATTTTCACATTATAGTGATATAATTGTGTTAATGTATTATGGTTTAACTTATTTATGAGGAGGCAGCAGCTTAAATGATAGAGGTAAAAAATCTCACAAAGCATTACGGCGACAAAAGAGCTGTAAACGATATCAGCTTCACGGTCGAGGACGGAGAGATCCTCGGATTTCTCGGACCTAACGGCGCAGGAAAGTCAACGACCATGAACATGCTGACAGGATATATTTCTTCGACCTCGGGAAGCGCGCTTATTAACGGAGTGGACATTCTTGACGACCCGATCAGAGCAAAAGCGCAGATCGGATATCTTCCGGAGATACCGCCGCTCTATATTGACATGACTGTAAAGTCGTATCTGAATTTCATGTATGATCTGAAAAAATGCAGGCTGCCGAGAAAATCGCATCTTACGGATGTGTGTGAGCTTTGCAAAATAACTGACGTTAAAGACAGGATCATAAAGCATCTGTCAAAGGGCTACAAGCAGCGTGTGGGACTTGCACAGGCACTTATCGGCAATCCGCCGGTCCTGATTCTTGATGAGCCCACAGTAGGTCTTGACCCGAAGCAGATCATCGAGATCAGAAATCTTATCAAAAAGCTCGGAAGAAATCATACTGTGATTCTTTCTTCACATATCCTTTCTGAGATCCAGGCAGTGTGCGACAGGGTAATTATTATCAACAAGGGCGAGATCGCAGCCGACGATACGGCGGACAATCTTTCAAAGAAGATCTCAAACGACCACCGTCTGCTTGTAAGAATCGAGGGAAACAAGGATGAGGTCATTTACGAGCTGAGAAAAATCGACGGACTGAAATACGTAAAGGCAGACATGGAGCGTGAGCCGGGCGTTTATGAATACGAGATGGAGGCTCAGGAGGGAATTGATCTCCGCCGTGAGGTAAACAGGATCACACAGAAGTTTAGCTGGCCGATTCTTCTCATGCGCTCGACTGAGCTGACACTTGAGGATATCTTCCTTAAAATTACAATGGGCGAGGGCATTTCCGGGAAGCTCATCCAGCCGGATAAAAAGAAAGAAAATAATGGAGGCGATGAATAATGGGCGCAATATTCAGACGTGAGCTGGGCTCATTCTTTACATCAAGCATAGCTTATGTTTTTCTTGCCGTTTTCTATGCTTTGTCGGGATATTTTTTCTATGGCTCCACGATCTATTACGGGGTTACGGATATGTCCGGACTGTTTTCAAATATGTTCATGATAATTGTTATCCTTATCCCCATTCTTACCATGAAATCATTCAGCGAGGAAAAGAAGCAGAAAACTGAACAGGGACTTTTAACGGCTCCTGTAAGCCTCGGAGGGATCGTCCTCGGAAAATACTTTGCAACTGTTGTAATGTACATAATGGGCATAAGCATTGTCTTTGTATACGGACTGATCCTGAGCTGCTTCGGAGATGTTCAGTGGATATCACTGATCTCGAATTATATTGCTATCCTGCTTCTGGGCAGCGCGTTTATTGCCGCTGGAATGCTTGTTTCCGCATTTACAGAAAATCAGGTGGTTTCGGCAGTAGGTGCATTTCTTATTATAATGCTTCTTTATATGCTTGACGTTTTAGCAGGACATGTGAATATAGACTTTATCTCAAACATTCTCAGTTCGCTTTCGTTCTACACAAGATATTACGAATTTACTCTTGGAGTTTTCAACCTTTCAAGCGTATTTTTCTATATAAGCGCTGCTGTTATTTTCAATTTCCTGACTATCAGGGTATTTGAAAAGAGACGCTGGAGCTAAGGAGGTAAGACAATGAGCAAAGAAAAGCCAAACGCTGAAAGCGCGCAGGTCAGGGAAAAAAAGCCCTTCCTTAATAAAAAGAAGCTTAAATACGGTGCTGTTGCAACAGTCATAACCATTATTTTTATAGTTGTTGTGATAATTCTGAATCTTATCGCAGGTATCCTTACTGATAAAAAGAACTTGAAGCTTGACCTTACAAAGGAAAAGTATTATGAGATCTCGGATGAAACCATCGACTATCTGAAATCTATCGACAAGGACATTGAAATTGCCGTTATGGGCGATAAGTCGGCATATGAAACAGGTACTACATATACCAAGATGATCCTTGAAACTCTTGATAAGTACAGACAGAATTCTGACCATATTACCGTTGAATTCTACGATATCGCTTCAAATCCTGACGTTGTGTCAAAGTTTTCTCAGAATTACAACGGCGAGATCACTGAGGGAAATATAATTATTTCTTCCGGCGACAGAGTCAAGGTAACATCCATAAACAATCTTTTCACAACTGAATCCGATTATTACGGCAACAGCAGTATTACCGGGTTTAACGGTGAACAGGAGCTGACCTCCGCTATTATGAGCGTTACAGACGCAAATCCGCAGAGAGTTGCATTCATTGCAGCATACAACGGAAGCAATATTTACAGCGCATATATAACATATGCTGTAAGTGCGTTCAGCTCCATGCTTGACAAGAACGGATATGAGGTGACAACAGTTGACATTTTCTCGGAGGAGCTTTCTCCGGAGGATTACGACATGGTGGTTCTTCCGGCGCCTATGACTGATATTTCCGAGGACTGTATCACAAAGCTTGAGGATTTCCTTTACAACGGCGGACAGCTTAACAAGAATATGATCTACATCTCGGATGTCTATCAGTACAGAACTCCGAATATTGATGAATTTCTCGAGATATGGGGAATTGAAATAGGAGACAGCTGGGTATATGAAACGGACGATACCCTTACCCAGAATGCACAGATAGTACTGGGTCAGTCCAAGGTCACTATTCCGTCGCCTATTGTTACTGTTTCAGACGAAAACTACGGTGATCTTTCAAATACCAAGCTTCCTATCGTAGCGCCGTATTCAAGACCTATAAATCTTCTTTTTGATGCGAACGTTGACAGAACGACTTCAGCACTTTTAGTATCTTCAGATTCAACCTGTCTCTATCCTATCCAGATGCAGGATGCGCCGGAGGATGACGCTTCTTTCCTTGATGAAAATGCCGGTGATGCGGAAGAAGAGGAAGCAGCGGAGGATGAAACCGAAGAAACCACTGAATTCGATCCGGATTCGGCTGACAAGAGCTCACAGGTAGTAATGGCTCTTGCAACAAAAACAAATGTTGACGATAACAACGAACAGCATGTAAACAATCTCCTTGTTATGGGCGGAAGCGGTATTACTGACCGTCTTATCACATCATCTGATCTTTACAATAACGCTGAGTTTGTTATTAACGCTGTAAATAAGATGTGCGGCAAGGAAAACGGCATTATCATTGCTGAAAAGGATATTACGGTTGACTATATCGACGTTACTGCAGCTCAGTCGAGAACTATCAACAGGATTGTGATCTTTGTTATTCCGATAACTGTTGCGGTAATAGGTGTTGTTGTATTTTTGAGGAGAAGGAACCGATGAAAAATAATGTTAAGGCGCTGGTAGCCTGCGCCGCAGCTCTTGCTATCGCAGGCGGCGGCTATGCGGCATTAATGCTTACAGAGGATGATGATGCATCATCAAAATCAAGCGGAGCTTCTGTTTCGTCGGAAAGCAGCGAACAGACAGCGGATATTCCCGTGCCGCTTACTTCCTTTGAGGCTGCCGACGTTACTCTTATTACAGTGGAGAACGAAAACGGAACATACGATGTTGTTCCCGCAGGCTCGCCTGCAGAGGACGGAACAGTCGAAATGACGGTAAAGGGCTTTGAGGATCTTGATGTTGACAAGACTATGACTTCATCCATACTCAACAACGCAAAAACTCTTACAGCTGATTCAACTGTTGAGGAGGACGCACAGGATCTTGAAAAGTACGGTCTGAAATCGCCCCGTGCAAACTTTACCATTACTGCCGGCGGTGAAAGAAAGACCATATATATAGGTGACGAATCGCCTGTAAAGGGTGAAACCTACTGTATGTCAAAGGGAAGCAACACGGTTTATACCGCCGCCACCTCAAGCATAAGCGTTTTCCTGAACGACGATACCTACTGCCTTTCCAAGACTATCCTTGAGAAACCGGCAGATGAGGAGGCTCCCATCATAGAAAAGATCACAATTAAAAGAACAGACCTTGACTATGATATGGTCATTGAATATGATAAATCGACCAGTGACGGAACAACCAGCGGAACCATGGCAACTCACTATATGACTGCACCGATCTTTGCTTACCTTGATCCGGAAAAGTCTCAGGAAGAGGTTGCGGGACTGTTCGGACTTGCAGCAGATTCAATTGTAACAGCTCATCCCACTGAGGAAGAGATAAATGCAGCAGGCTTTGAAAAACCGTTCTGTACCGTTAATATGGAATGTGATGACGGCTCTTCCTATGAGCTCAGTCTCGGAAATAAGCTTGATACTGAAAATGGTTCTTATTATACTGCCATGTTTACGGACAAGGATGTTATTTACGCCATTGGTACAGACAGCCTCTGCTGGTCTGATGTTGTTCCCGACGATATTATTTCAAGAATGGTTTTCGGTACATATGTATGGGATATCGGCAAGCTTGAGATAACAGCGAACGGAGAAACTGTCAGGTTCAGCGGAAAGGGAACTGACAAGAAGGATTATAAAGTGACAAAGAACGGAAGCGAATGCAGCAGCGAAAGATTCCAGGATTTTTATTCTTTCCTTCTTAAAACTTCGGCTGAGGAATTTGCGATTGACGAAAAGGCAGAAGGGGATCCGCAGGTAAAGATCTATCTTGAGACACAGAACGGAAAAACCAAACAGACCGTTGAATTCTACAAGGCAGACGGGAAGAAATCCCTTATCTGCGTGAACGGTCAGCCATCGTTCAAATGCAGAACGGCATTTGTTGAACTCCTTATTGAAAACCTTTCTAAATTTGACGGCAGTGAAGAATTTGTTGAGAACTGGTAAGCTACGGTTTTCGACCTTATACGCAGAAGAATTATGGTATAATCATAAGCATTGATAACTGAACAAAGGAGGATTATAAAATGAGCAGCAGCTTTTTTACATACAAGGGATTTCCGCTTGTAAGACACGATGATGTAATTTATTACGGCAATATGTCGGACGACTATGTTGTGATGCTTCAGATTCTCAGCAAGACAAAAGTAAATGATCTTGATGTTGCGAACAAGATCAAGGTTTATCAGATGTCGACCGATCTTACACTTAAACCTAACGAGGCTATAAAGAAGACCAGTGAAAAGGAAAGTCTTTACGAGGCGCTTGATCTGGCAAATGCATGGCTTAAAATGACTGTAAAGAACTGAAAAAACGACCCTGTGCAATCTGGCACGGGGTCGTTTCTGTTTGCGGATATATAATAATTTGCTGGTTAAATATGTAAAATTGTACAATTCTGCCATTTGGTTTTTAGAATAAATAACAAAAGTATATGTTAAGTATTTACTGTTGTTCCTGATTCTGGTACAATGTTAATAAGAGGAAAATTAAGAAAGCTATATGTATCATAGTCGTGATCAGAAAGGAGAGATTTTTTATGAAATCAAGGAGAATATGTGCTTTGACCTGTGCTTTGGCATGCAGTCTTTCTTTGTTTTCAGCAGGATGCGGAAGTGATTCCTCTGAAAAAAGTACAACGGCTGATTCGGGTCACAAAAATGTTGTAGGAACTATCAGAACTGTATGTGCAGATCTTGTACACTGTTCATTTACCCTTGAAGAACTGATTGCCGACTCGGATTTTATTGCGGAAATAAAGGTTGCGGAAACATCTCAGTTTGTTTATCCGGGAACAGAGCAGATCATAACAAGGATTACTCCCGAAATAACAGAAGTTTATAAAGGCGAATATAACGGAGGGGGTCTTAATGTAAACGGAGGATATATGGATTACTATGAATATATGTCCTATCCTGATGCGATTTCTCCTGCCGGTACATCCGAATGCACGGAGGAAGAGCTTGAAACCGCTGAGGTTTTTTACAGCTGGCTTGACTGCTATGTTCCGGCAGAGGGTGAAACTGTTGTCTATTTCGGCAGACTGGGAAATGACGGTGAATACAACGTTACAAACAGCTATCAGGGAATTTTCCGCCTTGAAGGTGAAAACCTGACAAATCAGGCTCTTGAGGTCAATGTAAATAACTGGACGGAACCTCTGGCTGAGGATCTGTCTGAAAATATTGAAGGAGCGCAGATCATTGATTATACCGAAAAGACAACTTCTCATACTGAGGTGGTGTCTGTGCCGAGATCCGCATTTGCTGAAAAACTCACTGAACTGATATAAGCTTTAATATAAAAGCAAAAGAAAAGGGAATGCATAGCATTCCCTTAATTTATTTTTCAACTGAATTTACAAACATATCATAAATTCTTCTTATTGCCTCGTCAAAATCAGAATCGCCTATTCCAATAATAACGTTCAGCTCGCTTGAACCCTGGTCTATCATCTTTACATTGATCCTTGCGTGTGCCATGGAAGCGAAGATTCTTGCCGCAGTACCTCTTGTGCGTCTCATTCCCCGTCCCACAACAGCGAGGAGGGCTATTCCGCTTTCAAGCTCAATATGTTCAGGAGCGACAGCTTTTCTTATCTTTGCAAGCACCTCGTCCTCCCTGCCTTCGATCTGGCTGTAAGGGAAGATAACAGAAAGGGTGTCTATTCCGGACGGCATGTGTTCGATTGAGATTCCGCATTCTTCAAGCACTGTAAGAACCTTTCGGCAGAATCCCAGTTCGCCGTTCATCATTGCCTTTTCGATATTGATCGCAGCAAAGCCCTTCTTTCCTGCAATGCCTGTTATGGTGTATCTGTTTATCTCATCCTCCGGAACATCCGAAACGATCATTGTTCCTGCGTCATCCGGTCTGTTTGTGTTTCTGATATTGATAGGGATACCTGCGGTCCTTACCGGGAAAATAGCGTCCTCGTGAAGAACTGTTGCGCCCATGTATGAAAGCTCACGGAGCTCCTTGTAGGTGATAACGTTGATGGATTCCGGTTTGTCAACTATTCTCGGATCTGCAACCAGAAATCCGGAAACGTCAGTCCAGTTTTCATAAACGTCTGCCTTTACAGCACTTGCAATGATAGAACCTGTAACGTCTGAGCCGCCTCTTGAAAAAGTCCTTACTGTACCGTTTTCATCAGCGCCGTAGAAGCCCGGGATAACCGCTTTTTCCACGCCTGAAAGTCTTGATCTGAGCTTGGGCTGTGTCTTTTCATTGTTGAATGTGCCGTCTTCGTTGAAAACGATGACCGAAGCGGCGTCGATAAATTCATATCCCAGCAGATTTGCCATGATGATACCGTTAAGATATTCACCGCGGCTTGCGGCATACTCGCTGCCTGCTTTCCCGGAAATATTTTTTCTTATGGTTTCAAATTCACTGTCGAGAGAAAGGTCAAGACCCAGATCCTCGATAATGCCGTTGTATCTGTTGATAATTGCACTGAAAGTTTCGTTTATGCTTTTGCCGTCCTGCGCCAGAGCATTGCATCTGTAAAGCATATCGGTTATCTTTATGTCATCGGAAAATCTCTTTCCGGGAGCTGACGGAACAACATATCTGCGTCTGTCATCGTTTCTGATAATTTCGGCAGCCTTCTTTATCTGTTTTGCATCGGCAAGGCTGCTTCCGCCGAATTTTACAACTTTAATATTCATCTTAACTCTCCTTTTTCCGCCTTGAATCAGCACATATAATAGTATATTTCATTTTTATCCAAAAATCAATTGGTATTAGATACAAAATCAAAACGCCGCTGCAGTGTTCTTTTAGTGAATACGCTTGTTCGTCTGTGACGGACAAATTCTTGCGGGTAAGTTTTTTTGAAAAAAAGCGGTTTTTCTATTGACAAAGAGAATGAATTGTAGTATAATGTGTAAAGTTGATTACCTTTACAGCGGAGGCGGTACTGTGGCAAAAAATCTGGATTACGGAATGCTTCTCGAATGCTACGGTGCAGTGCTTACCGAAAATCAGAGAAATCTCATGGAGCTTTATTACTGGGAGGATATGTCGCTGGGCGAGATATCCGAGACCTGCGGGATTACCCGTCAGGGAGTGAGGGACGGAATAAAGCGCGGAGAGCATACGATAAGCCGGCTGGAGGAAAAGCTGAAACTTGCTGACAGGATCCTGAGAATAAGAGAGATCTGCGGCAGAATATGCAGTCTGGAAGAAAAATCATGCGGTGAAAACGCCGATGAAATAATAAAACTTGCCCTGGAGGGCAGGGAACTGTTCTGAATCAATGAAAAAGGAGGGCTTATATGGCTTTTGAAGGGCTGTCAGAGAAACTTAACAACGTGTTCCGGAAGCTTAAATCAAGAGGAAAGCTCACGGAATCCGACATAAAGGAAGCTATGCGTGAGGTAAGACTGGCGCTTCTTGAAGCCGATGTAAGCTACAAGGTTGTAAAGGACTTTGTTGCGAAGGTTTCTGAAAAGGCTGTCGGAAACGAAGTTCTGGAAAGTCTCACTCCTGCGCAGCAGGTCATAAAAATTGTAAGAGATGAGCTTTGTGAGCTCATGGGAAATTCAAATTCAAGAATAAACATGCCGTCAAAGGGACCATGCATTATCATGATGTGCGGTCTTCAGGGTTCGGGTAAGACAACCCATTCTGCAAAGCTTGCGAAATACTTCAGGAAGGAAGGTCACAGACCGCTTCTTGTTGCCTGTGATATTTACCGTCCTGCCGCTATCAATCAGCTGAAAGTCGTGGGCGAAAAGGCTGAGGTAAAGGTCTTTGAAATGGGGCAGATAAATCCTGTTGTTATTGCAAAGCAGGCAGTGGCGCATGCTAAGGATTACGGCAACGATATCATTATTCTCGATACCGCCGGCCGTCTTCATATAGACACTGAGCTTATGGATGAGCTCAAAAACATAAAGGAAGCTGTTGTGCCGAACGAGATCATGCTCGTTGTGGACGCGATGACCGGTCAGGACGCAGTTAATGTTGCCAAGGCGTTTGATGACGCTTTAGGGATAGACAGCGTGCTTATGTCAAAGCTTGACTCTGATACAAGAGGCGGTGCGGCGCTTTCGGTTCTTTCAGTAACGGGCAAGCCGATCAAATTTGTGGGAACGGGCGAAAAGCTTGATGAATTTGAGCAGTTCCATCCGGAAAGAATGGCTTCAAGGATCCTCGGCATGGGCGATGTTATGACGCTCATTGAAAAGGCTGAGGATGTTATAAATAAAAAGGAAGCAGAGGAGCTTGCAAAAAAGCTTCAGGAAAATAAATTCGACATGAACGATCTTCTTGACCAGATGAGGCAGATACAGAAGATGGGTTCTATCAAGTCGATCATTTCAATGCTTCCCGGCGTCGGTGACAAGCTCAAGGATGTTGATGTGGATGAAAAACAGTTTGTCCGTCTTGAAGCTATGATAACGTCCATGACAAAGGCAGAGCGTGAAAAACCCTCAATTATAAACCCGCAGAGAAAGCGCAGAATCGCAGCCGGAAGCGGAACCAAGGTAGAGGACGTAAACCGCCTTTTAAAGCAGTTTGAGCAGATGCAGAAAATGATGAAGCAGCTCGGCGGCAAGGGCGGAAAAAACAAGAAGATGATGAGACGTCTGGCAGGAATGAATTTTGACAAGCTTCCGCCTGTGTAATGTCGTCATTTACAGCGGTTTAAGCATAAACCGGTTCAAGCTATCAATTAAAATTTAGATAGAATCAAAATTCGGAGGTGAAAGAAATGGCAGTTAAGATCAGACTCAGAAGAATGGGTGCTAAGAAGGCTCCTTTCTATCGTATAGTTGTTGCTGACTCAAGATACCCGAGAGACGGCAGATTTATCGAGGAGATCGGTTACTATGATCCTACAAAGGAACCGTCAGTTGTAAGCGTTGACGCTGAAAAAGCAAAGAAGTGGATCGCTGACGGCGCACAGCCAACAGATACTGTAAAGGTTATTCTGAAGAACAACGGCGTACTTTAATCCGCATAAACAGGGCGCTTACAGGGCAGGAGTAAACCTCTTGCCTGTGAGTCCTTATGTGAAGGAGAATAGTTAATGAAAGAATTATTATATTCAATAGTTGAAGAGCTTGTTGAAGACAAGTCTGCTATAAAGATCACTGAGGATGAGCCTGACGCTGAGGGCGTTGTTGTGTTTCATCTGAATGTTGCCCCTGAGGATATGGGCAGAGTTATAGGAAAGCAGGGCAGGATCGCCAAGGCTATCCGCACGATCATGCGTGCAGGCGCTGCCAGAAGCAACCTCAAGGTTGCAGTTGAAATAGACTGATTTACGGCGGCGTTTGCCGCCTTTTGTTTTATAAGGAGTTATCGCTTTATGGAGAATAAATATCTTGAAACGGGGAAAATTGTTAATATTCACGGTTTAAAGGGCGAGGTCAAGATAATGCCGTGGAGTGACAGTCCTGATTTTATATGTGAATTTGATCTGATTTATGTGGGTAAGCAGAAAAAGGAATACGAAGTGGAGTTTTCCAGAGTTCACAAAAATATGGTGCTGGCAAAGCTCAGGGGTGTTGACACTCCCGAAGCTGCAAATGAGCTGAGGAACAAGATCGTTTATATTGACCGTTCGGAGATCGAGCTTGAGGAGGGAGTCTACTTTATAAACGATATTATAGGGCTTACGGTCAAAGATGCTTCGGACGGCAGGGTATACGGCAAAATCACGGACGTGCTTCAGACAGGTGCAAATGACGTTTACGAAATAAAGGACGGGGACAGGACATATCTTGTTCCCGCAATTGAAGACGTAATTGTTTCAACGGATATTGAAGACGGAGTTATGACAATAAGTCCGCTGGAGGGACTGTTCGATGAGGATTGATATTGCAACGCTGTTTCCGGAGATGTGTGAGGCGATACTTTCCGAAAGTATTGTAGGCAGAGCAAGAAAAAAAGGCGCCATTGAGGTGTGCTGTCATCAGATAAGGGACTATACTCTGGATAAACACAGGCGTGTTGATGATATACCTTACGGCGGAGGAATGGGCATGGTTATGCAGGCAGACCCGATTTACAGGTGCTATAATGCTGTATGTGAACAACTGGGAACAAAGCCGCATACTATATATATGACCCCGAAAGGGTCGGTTTTCAGCCAGAAAAAAGCAATAGAACTGTCTAAACGAAGTAATATTCTCATTCTCTGCGGACATTATGAAGGAGTGGATCAGCGCATAATTGATAAAATCGTAGACGAAGAAATTTCTATCGGAGATTATGTTCTCACAGGGGGCGAGCTTCCGGCGGCGGTGGTGACGGATGCTGTTGCGAGAATGTGTGATGAAGTTCTGTCAAGCCCTGAGTGCTATGAGGACGAGAGCCATTTCAGCGGACTTCTGGAATATCCGCAGTATACCCGTCCTGAAGTCTGGGAGGGTGAATCTGTTCCGCCGGTACTTCTGACGGGACACCATAAAAATATCGCACAATGGCGTCTTGAAAAAAGTATCGAGCTTACCCGGGAAAAACGTCCCGACATGTATGAAGAATATGTCAAAAGCGTCAGCGCGAAAAAATGATTTGTTTATAGTGGATATAATTGATTGTTGAAAATTGTATATAGTGAATAGATTTAATTAACACAGTTTCGCATTAGTTAATATAAACAAATCTGAAGCACCTAAAAATCTTAACATTAATCAAAGCGTAGAAATTTCTGTAAAATAGCATATTTAGTGTAAAATAAGCGTTGACTATGGGAAAAATAGCTTGTATAATTAATACAGAAGATTACAAGAAATATTGCATTTGTGTAATTTTATATTAAAGATAGGAGAGTTTATTATGTGTGTTAAAGATGTAACAGTTCAGAACCAGGTTGGTTTACATGCAAGACCTGCTACTTTCTTCATTCAGAAGGCTAATGAATTCAAATCATCAATCTGGATCGAAAAGGAAGAACGCAGAGTAAACGCCAAGAGCCTTCTCGGTATCCTTTCTCTGGGAATCGTAGGAGGAACAGCAATCAGAATCATTGCTGACGGTTCAGATGAGCAGCAGGCTGTTGATTCTCTTGTTGAGCTGGTTGAAAGCGGATTCAGCAACAACTGATTGCAGTCATTGTAATTTAGAACAACGATTAGGGGCGTTACTGTTTCAGTAACGCCCTTTAATGTTAGCGGTCCGCTTAATTTGAAATTCCCGATTCATACATGTTTTCGCAGAAAATTGCATATCCCATAGTCGGATCGCTGACAAAAACGTGGGTCACGGCTCCGATAAGTTTTCCGTTCTGGATAATGGGACTTCCGCTCATTCCCTGAACAATTCCTCCGGTTTCGGAAAGCAGTTCCTGGTCTGTCACTCTTATTACCATGTTTTTTGTATCGGAATTTTTCTGGTTGATCTTTTCGATCGAGATCTGAAATTTCTGGGGACCCTTGTCATTTATGGTGGTGTATATTTCGGCCGGTCCTGTTCGGACCTCCTGTTTAAGCCCCATGGGTATTGCGTTTTCACCTGAAACGGGCTTCAGCATTTCTCCGTATACTCCGTATTTGTTGTTGAAATAGATGACTCCTGAGGAGCGGTCGGAAATAAAAGACCCTCTCAGCTCTCCGGGACTGCCTTCTGTTCCCGGGATCACTCCGTTTATCTGAACATCAACTGCTTCACCGGAGGATATAGGAACTATTTCACCGGTGTCAGTGTCACATACAGGATGCCCGAGACCGCCGAATCTTCCGGTTCCGGGTTCGTAAAAGGTCACTGTTCCCACACCGGCTGTACTGTCTCTTACCCACATGCCGGCTTTATAGCTGCTGTCCTTTAGGGAAAAAACAGGCGTAAGTGAGACTGTGTTTACCTTTTCATTGCGCATATACTTTATTTCAACGGGTTCGCCGTCTGACGCTGAGATTGCATCCTGTATGTCAGCATTAGATGTTATTTCCTGTCCGTCAATGGTAAGAATAACATCTCCTTTTTCAATGCCGCAGTCATTTGCAGGAGAAGCCATGCCGTCTTTGCATTTTACTTCGCCTGTTCCGATAACCATTACACCGTCCATAAGCAGCTTTATTCCGAAGGGATCGCCGCCTGGTACGAGAACGGGAGTATCCACGGTGTGCAGTTCAACGTTTTTTACTGGGATAACGCCGAAAAGCTTTAGAGAAGCCGATCGGGAAGCAGGGCATGCTTCACCTGCAAATGAGGCGAGAGCTTCGTTCTCCGGATCTGCGGAAATATCAAAAACGGTGGAAAGCTCGAGATTTTCTCCTTTTTGAATATAATAACTGTCGGGGAGATTTACTGCATAATATCCTGCAACTGTGCAGATATTAATAACGGACAGCGTAAGAAGTCCGAAAGATATTTTGAAAAATTTTTTCATTTTTTGATGTCCTTTCATTTTGCCTTTTGTTTTTTCTGATAATACTATTGGCATAAGACAAGGACTTTATTAATGAAATTTGAAGCATGTTATTTTGCTAATTTTTTTAGAGAGCGGTTTTAAGCATATTTTAAAGAATTGTTGGTGATGTAGATGAAAAAAAAGATGGAACCTGTTACAGCTAAGGAAAAAATTTTAAAGAAAACAACTTTAATAATTAAAATTGCGGCAATTTTGACAACACTTGTTTTCCCATGTATTTTCAATATTCTTTCTGCAGCGGGCTGGATTTACAATTCCGGAAGCTATGGTGAGATTTTTAATGTGTACGGAGCTGTTATGATAGTTTCTTCGGCGGTTATGGCGGCAGCTGCAATTCTATGCTGTCTGAAGCTGAATATCGCGGCTGTAATTGCTGATTTTATCGGGCTTATTCCCTGTATGACTATTCTTTATAAGGTTGTTGTGTTTGCAGATGAAAATGGCTGGAGCAACAAATATACAATGGAACCTGTTTCAAATATGTACAGAAACAGGATTCTGCCGACAATAATCCCCTTTGTACTTATAATCGCTGCTGCCGCTTTGCAGTTCTTTTCGTATGAAGCCGCCGTAAAGCGCAGAAAGAAGCGTGAGGAAAAAGAAAAAAGAGAAAATATGCCTGCCCCGAAAATTCTGGATGATTAAAAGTTTTTTTTAAAAAATCAACTATTATTTGTTTACACAAAATTAATTCTGTCACAAAGAGTAAAACAATTTACGAAATATCAATATTTTATTTACATATACCCCCAAAATATGATAAAAAGAATTAATAATTGCTATTGCACAAAGAAGAAAGCTGTGTTAATATATTGAAGTAGAAAAAAATTAGGAGGTAGAACAATGGTAAACAAAATCAAGGTTTTAATTGGAGATGACAGCGTTGAATATGGCATTGCCTGCGCCAGCACCCTCAGGGGAATGGGAATGTATGCTGTAACAAGACCAAAGGACGGAAACGTGCTGTTTGAGACTATAAAGAATGACAGCCCTGACGTCGTTGTGGTTGACGCTATTATTCCTCATATTGACGCAATTGAGCTTATCAAAAAGGTTCAGGCGCTGGGAGGAAAAAAGCCCGAATTTATCGTTACATCTTCTTATGACAACCCATTTATCGAGAGGCAGGTTATGCAGAACGGAGCAGCCTATTTTATGCTCAAGCCCTTTGACATGAATTCTCTCGGAGAAAGGATCATTTCTCTCATGATGCACGGCTCACCGGGAGACAGTGAAAACGGCGGTCAGGATATGGAGGTCGTTGTGACCGAGGTCATACATCAGCTTGGGGTTCCGGCACATATAAAAGGCTATCACTATTTAAGAGAAGCTATCCTTGCGTCTCTTGATAACGGTGATCTGCTTGAAAGCGTTACAAAAATGCTTTATCCTACCGTTGCAAAGAAGTTTGACACCACATCGTCAAGAGTTGAAAGGGCGATCAGACACGCGATTGAAATAGCGTGGGACAGAGGAAACCTCGATACGCTCAACTCATTTTTCGGCTATACGGTCAATACCTGTAAGGGTAAGCCTACGAATTCAGAATTCATTGCTCTCATTACCGATAAGCTGAGGCTTCAGTACAAGCCTGTTCTGAAAAGAGCATAATTTGTTTGTTTCCGCTTGTAATATTTCCGTTTTTGTGGTAATATGTTATTGATATATTACCCGAAAGGAATGGTTTTGATGAGTTTTGTAAAAAAGGATATTTACAGCGAGGATATGAATCCCTTCAAGCTTATCGGCAAGGACTGGTTTTTGCTAACAAGCGGAGATGAGGGCGGTTATAATACTATGACTGCTTCCTGGGGACAAATGGGTGTTTTATTGAATAAGCCTGTATTTACTACGGTTGTTCGCCCCAACAGGAAAACCTTTGAATTTATGGAGAAAAATGAATACTTTACAGCGTCGTTTTTCAGCGAGAAGTATCGCAGCGCTTTGAATTTCTGCGGCTCTCACTCGGGCCGTGACTGCGACAAAGCTAAGGAAACGGGACTGACACCGCTGTTTATTGACGGCACAGCCGCTTTTGAGGAGGCTGATATGATCTTTGTATGCAGAAAGCTTTACACAGATGACCTCAGAGAGGGCGGATTCACTGATAAGGCTTCGCTGAGCTTTTATGAAAAAGATCCGTATCACAAAGCCTTTACTGGAGAGATAACTGCTGTTTACATCAAAGAATAAATTTTAAGGTTTAAATGTTGTAAATGTGTAATTTTGAATTGACAGACGAATTGCGGTTCGTCTGTTTTTTTATGCATCTGCGGGTCTGATACGCCTGTTATGGCGTGCTGAGACACAAAAAACAGGCTTTCAAATGAAAGCCTGTTTTTATTTACATTTCACTTCTGTTTTCAAGAGCCTTATAAAGAGTAACCTCATCAGCGTATTCCAGATGCCCGCCCACGGGAAGCCCGAAAGCAAGCCTTGTCACCATTACACCCATGGGCTTTAAAAGCCTTGCAATATACATTGCCGTTGCTTCACCCTCAACTGTCGGGTTGGTAGCCATGATGATTTCAGAAACGCTGTTTTTGCCGATCCTTTCAAGAAGCTCCTTTATTTTTATATCGTCCGGACCAATGCCGTTAATGGGCGAAATAAGTCCGTGAAGAACATGATATGTACCGCTGTATTCGTTGGTCCGTTCAAAGGCTGTAACATCCTTGGGAGTTTCGACCACACATATGACGGATTTGTCACGGCGGCTGTCGGAGCAGATAGGGCACACGTCAAATTCCGTAAGATTCTGACATTCGCTGCAGTATCCCACATCCTGCTTTGCGGATATTATAGCCTGAGCAAACATCTTTGCTTCCTCTTCGCTCATTGACATTACGGCATAAGCAAGCCGCTGTGCGGTTTTCATGCCTATTCCCGGGAGCTTTGCAAACTGCTCGGAAAGAACGACCAGAGGGAGAGCGTTATGTTCAGCCATATTTTAGAACAGTCCCGGAAGTGAAACTCCGCCTGTGATCTTGTTCATTTCTTCTTCTGTTGTCTTTTCAACGTTTGCCATAGCCTCGTTAACAGCACTTATAATGAGATCCTGAAGCATTTCAACGTCTTCCGGATCAACGACTTCCGGCTTGATGCTGAGACTCTTTATATTTTTTGCGCCTGTAACAGTTACTTCAACAGCACCGCCGCCCGATGTTGCAGAAAACTCTCTGGCTTCAATATCAGTCTGAAGCTCTGTGATCTCATCCTGCATCTTCTGAGCCTGCTTGATCATTGAGTTCATATTCTGGGCGCCGCCCATGTTCTTTGGTAATCTTGATTTCATGATTATGATCTCCTTTGATTTTACATTATATTATTATTTTTATTTATTCAACAGCAGTTTCAATTCCGCTGTTTAAAGCTTTTTTGACAAGGTCATCCGCTTTTTTCTCCTCGTCTGAAGCGGCGGAGCATTTGACTCTTATAACAAATGGCTTGCCCATAACGCTGACAACTGCCTTGCTGAGCTCCTCAGCATTGCTCTTGACCTTGAATATTGTAAGGAAGAATTTGTTTTTTGAATCAATGAGCATAATGTTTTTGAAAACAAACGCTCTTGAATCCTTCAATGCTCCCGATACAGAAGGGCAGTTTGTCCTCAGCACGTCAAGGATCTCGGGCCACTCTGCAAGAGGATGGAAATCCGAAGCTCTGAGCTTTGACATATCAACATCGCTGTTTGGTGCAGCCTCCGGCGCTTTTTCCGGTTCTCTGCGGATCTCCGGGGCGTTTTCCTGCTGCGGATGCTTTTTAGCATGCGAATTGCCGTCCTGTTTTATTTTATCATAAATCTGTGAATTGTCAATAGTATTTTGTGTAACCTGCCCCGAACAGAGCTTTATGAGTCCCATTTCAAATTCCACACGCCTGTTTGCCGAATGTGACATTTTCTCTGCACATTCCTGCAAAATATCCAGGCGGGACATGATCCCGTTCAGGGAAAATTGTGCGGAAATACCGGTAAGACGCTGTATCTCATCGGGCATGCAGCTGAGCAGATCCCTGTTTTCGGGGCACACCTTCAGAAGCATGAGGTTTCTGAACTGTTCCGTAAGCTCTGTGCAGAGCTTCTGCATATCCTTTGACAGCGAGTACAGCTTGTCCGCAACGCCCAGAGCCTTTGCCATATCCTTTTGGGCGGCGGCATCCATAATGTCGAAAAGGCTGTCCCGTCCGGCAACGCCGGCTACCGCTGAAACAGCTTCGCAGTCAATCCTGTCCGAGCAGGCTGCGCACTGGTCAAGGAGAGACAGCGCGTCCCTCATGCCTCCGTCAGAAAGTCTTGCAATAAGCATGGCTGCATTTTCTTCAAGCGGAATGTCTTCTTCGGAGGCGATATACATAAGCCTTTCGGTTATATCTGCTGTCTTTATTCTGTGGAAGTCAAACCGCTGACACCTTGAAACAATGGTTTCCGGGACTTTATGAAGCTCGGTTGTTGCAAGAATGAACTTGACGAATTCAGGCGGCTCCTCCATGATTTTCAGAAGGGCGTTGAATGCGGCAGTGCTCAGCATATGGACTTCGTCAATTATATAGACCTTGTAACGGCATCTTTCAGGAGTGTAGATCGCAGCGTCCCTGAGACTTCTTATATCATCTACCCTGCTGTTTGATGCAGCGTCGATCTCAATAATATCAGAAAGAGCGGAATCATCTGCGTCACGGCACACATCACATTCAAGGCATGGATTTCCGTCACGGTTTCCCGTGCAGTTTACGGCTTTTGCGAAGATTCTGGCACAGGTGGTTTTTCCCGTACCTCTCGAGCCGGTGAAAAGATAGGCATGAGCAGTTTTGCTGTTTCTGATCTGATTTTTCAGCGTATCCGTAATGTGCGGCTGCGACAGCACGTCATCAAACGACCTGGGACGCCATTTTCTGTATAATGCCTTATAATTCAAATCCGCACCTCCCGATTTATAAATAAAAAAATCCGGGATATAGGTGTGCAGGCTGACTGCGGCACACAAAACGATCCGCTTAATGCTGCTCGGTTCCCCGCCTGACATGGTTCACGGTGTTTCATTGCACAGGGCCCGCACACCTATATTCCGGAATAGGTCTGCTGTATGACCTTCAATAACTTCTTTATTATAACACATTGCCGAAAAAATTTCAATAGTATTTTTAAAATTTTATTCAGGATAATTCTATACAATAGAATATTTTCGGTTTTTGTACTGAATTTACAATACTGAGAAGTTATGAATAATATTTTTTGTGTGGAATTTTAAAAAAAATTATAGCCAAGCGGAGAAAAATGTGATATAATATTAAATGGAAATTAAACTTTATGAAAACGGAGGATGATATCTATGAAAAAAATATTGAAAATTGCCGGGATCGTTCTGGCTGCAGCAGCTTTAGCCGCAGGAGTCATAGCTGTCATTTCTGTTTACAGGAGCAAATTCAGAAAAAAGTATATTACGATCTGTGATTAAGCAGATTTTATAAAAAGGGGCATATATAAAATGGATATTAAAATCGAACTGACAAAAACACCGAAGGCAAAGCCGGCAGATGAATCAAACCTTGGCTTTGGTCATGTTTTTACCGATCACATGTTTATCATGGATTATGAAACGGGCAAGGGCTGGCATAATGCAAGAGTAGTTCCTTATCAGGATCTTGTTCTTTCACCTGCGTCAATGTGTCTGCATTACGGACAGGAAATTTTTGAAGGACTCAAGGCTTACAGAACAGCCGAAGGAAAGGTTCAGCTTTTCCGTCCTGAGGAGAACTTCAAGAGAATGAATGTTTCAAACGAGAGAATGGTAATCCCGCAGATCAATGAAGCTGACGCTCTGGAGGGACTTATGACTCTCCTGAACATAGAAAAGGACTGGGTACCGCACACAGAAGGAACGTCTCTTTACATAAGACCGTTCATTATAGCTGTTGACCCGTATCTGGGCGTAAAGCCGGCTGATAAGTACATGTTCATCATTATTCTTTCACCGTCGGGACTTTACTATTCAACAGGTCTTAACCCTGTCAAGATCTATGTTGAAAGCAGATATGTAAGAGCCGTAAGAGGCGGTACCGGATTTGCAAAGACTGCTGCAAACTATGCTATTTCCCTTGCAGGTCAGGACGAAGCGCACAAGCAGGATTACGAGCAGGTTCTCTGGCTGGACGGTGTTGAGCAGAAGTATGTTGAAGAAGTCGGCTCAATGAACATTTTCTTTGTTATTGACGGCGAGGTCATCACTCCTCAGCTTACCGGATCTGTACTTCCGGGTATTACAAGAAAATCCGCAATTGAAGTATGCAGAAGCAAGGGATATAAGGTGACTGAGAGAAGGATCTCGATCCAGGAAATTGCCGATGCATATGATGCAGGAAAACTTAACGAGGTATTCGGTACAGGTACAGCTGCTGTTATTTCACCTGTCGGACATCTCAAATGGAATGACAAGATCATGGAGATCAACGACAATAAGATCGGAAAGATTTCACAGATGCTTTATGATACAATGACAGGAATCCAGTGGGGCAAGCTGCCTGATGAATTCGGCTGGATCCGTGAAGTAAAATAAAAGCGTACCCGTTAAGCGTGGTTATACATAAAGAAATACAGCCTGGGAAGATCGTTTCTTCTCAGGCTGATTTTATGCTCTGATGACAGATCGTAGAAAGCCGTTCTGTCATATTTTTATGCTTCCTTGAAAGCCCGTGTTTTACAGTAAAACACGGCTTTTTATTTGTTTGCGTTGTATTTTTTAAATGCTTCGTCGACTGTTCCGTCATATTCAACATGTCCGCCCTTTAAGTAAATTGCTCTGTCGCAGGTATCTTTAATGCTGCTCATCGAGTGGCTTACAAAAAGCACAGTTACCCCGGAATTTCTCAGTTCCTTTGTTTTGGCTTCGCACTTCTTTCTGAATTCGGCGTCGCCTACGCTGAGAGCTTCGTCTATTACAAGGATATCCGGGCGTATGTTTATGTTTATAGCAAATCCCAGACGCATTTTCATACCGCTGGAATAGGTCCTGACAGGCTGGTCGATATATTCTCCAAGACAGGCAAATTCAATTATGCTTTCCTCGATCTCTTTTATCTCACTTGACTCAAGACCTAAAAGATAACCTTTAAGATAAATGTTTTCCCTGCCTGTCATATCGGCGGAGAAACCGGCTGTAAGCTCAAGGAGAGCCGCAACCTTTCCGTTGACAATGACGTTCCCTTCGGTCGCAAAGGAAACTCCCGTAATCATTTTCAGAAGAGTTGATTTTCCGGCACCGTTTTTGCCTATGATACCCACGGATTCCCCTCTTTTTATTTCAAAGTTGATGTCTTTCAGCGCCTGATGACGTTTTACTCCGCGGTTGTTGGTGAAAATCGCCTTCAGTCTTGCTTTTTCGTTCTTATACAGGAAGTATTCCTTGCTAACATGCTCGAATTTTATTATTGTATCGCTCATTTATTCCCTCCTTAAAGAATATCCGGGAGTGTTTTGCGGAGCTTTTTATAGTAATGAGAACCGATGAAAATAATGAGAATAAATTCCGCAAAGAAAACGACCGTTTCCGTTGTGTAGTTGCTGTCAAAAATGGATATATCGTAGAGCAGACTTTTCCTGTAACCGTTTATAAAGTAGTTTATGGGGTTGAAATACATGATCTTTCTTAGAACAGGATTGTCGATATCGTATGTATCCCAGAAAACGCCTGAGAACCAGAAAAGTCCCGTCATGATCGAGTTTACAAGGTTTTCAAAGTCCTTGCTGAAAGCACTCAGCGGAGCTGTGAACCATGACAGCATTAGGAAAAACAGGAACATCAGAGCAAAGTAGTAGAAAAACTGGAGATTATAAATGGAAGGACAGTACCCCGAAAAGAGCAGGATCGCATACATAATAACGCACATTCCCGCATGAACTATCAGAGAAGAGATGGCGCTGAAGGTCATGATATTTGAAACGGGAAAGGAGAGCTTTGTAACGAACTGGCTGTTGCGTCTTATTGAACGTGAGCCGCCGATAATTGCTTCGTTTATGAAAAACCACGGAACATATCCCACAAGCATGAAAATAAACCGCGGAAATCCGCTTACAGTTCCCGAACCCTTGATTCCCACATGAAAGGCAAACCAGAGTATAAACAGTGTAAAAGTTGGCTTTATAAGTGCCCACAGCGGACCCATAGCGGAGCCTTTGTATTTTTTTATAAGATCATTTACTGCCAGCATCCATATTTTTCGTCCCTGACCCTTGTGCTCAGAAATAATATCTATAATGCCAAGTGTGGATTTAGCTTTTGTCATTTTATCATCTCCGTTTTTATGTTCTGTGCTTATTTTATAATAAACAGGTGCATATGTCAAGCCGCTGATTATCTGAATATTTCCTCTGTAACCATTCGTGCGCAGTCCTTGCCGTCAAGACTGTTGAATCTTTTGTTAAAGGCTTCCATAGCTCTGCTGTATCTCATAAGACCGTTTCCTCCGTTTTTCATGTCGGAAAGAGCAGTGCTGATCAGTTCGCAGAGCTTTTCCTGTGTTTGAGCAACAGGACCCGGCAGCATGGCTGTACCGAAATAAAAATCACGCATTTTTGTTTTGTAGTCCGTGATATCGTACTGATAAAAAATAATAGGACGCCGGAGATTTGCGTAGTCAAAGAATACGCTTGAATAGTCGGTCACGAGAATATCGCTTATTATGTACAGATCGTTTATGTCGTCATAATCCGATACGTTTATAACATACCCCTTATACCTGTCGAAATCAAACCTGTCGGCTATAAAGTAATGCGCTCTGAACAGTATCACCGTATCCTCGCCCAGTGACTGACGCAGCTTTTCAAAATCAAGCTTCAGCTCCAGACTGTACCCGTCCGCACTGTGCTGGTTGTCCCTGAAGGTTGGACAGTAGAGAATAATCTTTTTTTCATCGGAAATCCCAAGGCTTTTTTTGATCTGCATTACTTTTTTATCGTCAGATTTAAAAAGTGCGTCATTTCTCGGATAGCCCTTCTGAATAATTATGTTTTCCTTTGAAAGCTTGTCCAGACCGAAAGCAGAGATCAGCTTTGAGGTGCAGAAATCGGACGGAGAGATCATTTTTGTGATTCGCTTAGCCTCGCTCAGGTACTCTTCGTGAATCTCATTCAGCGAAGAGGTTGCATTTCCTCCTGCTTCAATGTCGCAGCCGATCTTCTTGAAGGGAGTGCCGTGCCAGCACTGCACATATTCCTGATCCTTTCTCGGGACAATAAAGTCACGCAGTCTTGAATTTGTAATCCACGTTCCTGCTCTGGCGTAAGCGTCAAGGGCTTCATCCGAATCAAATTTCAGAAGACTGGTGTTTTCGGGAAATGTGCCGTGAGCTTCCGTGTCCCGGAATATCCATACAAAGCGATAATCAGAGAATTTCGGTTCCGAGATCATGTATTCATATATGGCTTTCGGGCTGCATGCGAAGCTGCGTCCCTGATATGCGTCAAAAACCACAAGCTTTCTGTCTGTTTCTGCGGCTCTGGACGCTTTTACAAAAAATTTTTCTTTCTTTTTCAGATATGTTTTCTTTGCCAGCCTTTTTAAGGGCGGTATCTTATATATAATGCTCTTTATGTTCATTCTGCTGCCTTTCGTTTTATCTTTTTTACTTTTTTATGCCGGCTTTTTCAAGAACACGGCGGCAGTTTCCGCCGTCCTGATATTCATTGAAAAGTCTGCACAGCTCCCGTCTTTTTTCAGCGTACTTATCGTTTCCTGTGAATACCGACTGCGCGAAGAATATAAGATCGTCCTCTGACTTTATTTCGTGCCCGGGCATATACTCCGCAGGATCGTCAAAAACAAAACCCCTGTCACGGCGGTAGCTTCCGAGATCATGAACGGTAAATCCCATAGGGCGGTCAAGGAGGATATAGTCAAAATAAACCGAGGAGTAGTCGGTTACAAGGCAGTCTGACGCCCTGAGCACAGTATAAAGGTTCAGTCTCTTTCTTTCAAGCTCTGCCTGACTGATAATGCTGATAAATTCGTATTTACTGAAGTCCGGTGTCTTTACCGAAGACAGGGGGTGAAGCTTTATGAGTACTGACCAGTTATAGCGTCTGCAAAGCTCGTTGAGCCTGTCCAGCACCTCATGGGTCATAAGCTCCGTTTCGTTTTCCCGGTCCTTTCTGAATGTGGGCAGCCAGACCATAAGACGGCTGTTTCTGCTGTAATCCCCGAAAAGCTCTGTCATAACAGCGCTTCTTGAATATCCGGGGGAGTCATTCATCATAACATCCGTTCTCGGTTCTCCGCATATGAATATCTGCTCATCGGTGCAGCTGAAGCTTTTTTTCATGATATCCCTGAAAAATTCGGAGGTACACAGAAGATAAGAGAAGTAATTATAGTCGGTTTTTTCGTTTCCGTGCTCCATATTGCCTATGCGCTTCATGGGCATACCGTGCCACAGATTGATAACAGTCTGATTATCAGCCGGCTTTACGGGGTACTTACCGAAGCAGTAAAAGCAGTATCTGCTGCGGAAAAAATGGAAAATCCCTGCAAAATTACCGGTAAAGCGTACATTTTCGGGTGCGCTGAGCCGGTACTGCTCATAGTCGTTAAGACTGCATACTATTTTATATTTTTTATTGTACCCGTTTTCAATAAGGTGATCGTAAACCGCTCTTACGTTATCCCTGAACCCCAGATTGGAGTATATGAAAATGCGGTCCGGATCTTTTTTCACCGCATTGTTGATAATGTTGAGAAAGCTCCATATTTTTCTCGGAGCGTGTTTTAAAATTCCCATAAAAAATCCTTTATCTATTTCTCAGAAACTTTGAATAAGCAAGTTTTCTCAGGCCTGAAGGAATAATGCTCGAAGCAATGTGTGCGGCGCATGCATAAATGTACTGAAAAAGACTGCAGTAACCTTCAACGTACATTTTTTTCCGGAACTTCACTGCCGCCGATATGTATCTGAATCCGCCCCGTCTTTTGTACATGCCGTTTCCGGTTCTCATATAAAGCACTGTTTCGGGTATGTTGTAGCCTATACAGCCGTTGCCGAGCATCCTGAGCCAGAGGTAGTAATCCTCAAACCACTTTGTATCCACATAGCCTCCCGCCATGTATACTCTCTGTTTGCGGAAGGATGTGCACGGGTGATTGAACGGGTTTCTCTTTTTTGAAAATTCCACAATTTCCTCATCGGTTTCCGGAAGACGGCGGAATATTCCCGTATCTCCTGGGGTATCGACGAATTCCTCCACTGTTCCGCTTACAATATCAGCACCCTTGTCTATAAAGGCTTTCAGCTGACGCTCCATTCTGTCCGGCAGGGCGATGTCATCGCTGTCCATTCTTGCGACTATATCGTTTTTGCAGTAGCCCAGCCCGTAATTCAGAGCTTTTCCCAGTCCCCCGGGAACTTCGCGCTGAAGAATGTTCATGACCGGGTACATGACGCTCAGCTCCGAGATTACATCATAATGTGCTCCGGAAAGAACTCCGTCACAGACCAGAACAAAATCAGAAGGCGGAACAGTCTGTTTCATCATGCTCTCTATGCTGCTGCGGAGATTTTCGGGACTTTCCTTTTTGTAAACCGACATGAGTACGGAATAGTCTGTTGTCATAGCATTACCTTTCTTTTTGTTTTATCTTACAGCAATACATTATAAGTATACCTCTAAAACAAAGTTATGTCAATAAATAAATGGCATTTGTTTGACAAGGAGCGCACTTGCGTATATAATTATGTAAGACGGCAGGCATAAGTATATATGTGCATGTCAGTAACATCAGTGCGCAGAGGGGGCATGAGTTCTGAATATAAAGTCAGCTATCGGAGCTGTGAGAGCGGCTGTGAATGAGAGCCGTTATCTCAGGTTTATGAAAAAGCCTGTTCAAAAAGAGCATGTTTTTGAATTCAGAGGTCAGCATGGCTGTATGAAGGAGCTTGCGGTTTCAGGATTTGTTATTGCAGGAGCGCCGCTGCCCGATTACTATATAAAAAGGGACGGTCAGACTGTTGTTAGTAAGTTTGTTCCCGAAAAAAGCGTTTTTATCGGAAAAACTCAGCGGACGCTTCTTATGTCGGACTTTATCATAACCGGAAGCGAAAGTGAGAAATCCGCTGTTTTGTCAGATTTCGGACTTGGCGGCATATATGAGGGCAGTATACTATGCGGCAGCAGGGAAGAGCTTGTAAAAGATATAGTCTCGGGCATGATCCCAGACGGAGAAAGGATCAGCACTGACCGCAGAAAGGTTCTGCTTTACGGCGGCTCTCTTGCACAGAATGGTCTTACCTCTTCTCTTCTGAATCTTCTTTCACGGGCGGACAGAGATGATACAGATATAAGGATAACATGGCGGGAGGATTCCATCAGAAAGCATCCGGAAAACATAAAAAAAATTCCTCCGCGATTCGGCATTGTTCCCATCTGCGGAAGAACGGCCTACAGCACAGGTGAGCTTATCTGCTATATACTTTATTTTAAATTCGGCGTAAGCGCAGGAATTGTTCGCCGTAAGCTTGACATAATGTATAAAAGGGAATGGAAAAGACTTTTCGGCCCGGTTCGCTTTGACTGCGCTGTCCACTTTACCGGGTATGAGTACGGCATGATAAATCTTTTCCGTGCTTTTGAGGGCAGACGTGTGATATACGTTCACAATAACATGAAAGAAGAGATACGTCTCAGAAAAAACCAGCATGAGCCAACGCTCAGACGTGCCTACAGCGAATTTGAGGTCACAGCGCTTGTAACGGAGGATATGCGTGAATCCGCAATGGAAATAAGCGGCGGAAAGGGGAACATGCAGGTCGTCCCGAACTGCCATGACTACAAAGGCGTTACAGAAAAAAGCATGTGTCCGGTTGAGTTCCAGCCGGAAACGGAAAGCAGTATTTCTTCAGAAAAGCTGACGGCGCTTCTTGACAGCTCCCGTGTGAAATTTATCACCATAGGAAGATTCTCGGCTGAAAAAGCTCATTTCAGACTGATCGAAGCCTTTGAGGAGTACTGCCGTGAATATGATGATACAACACTTATTATAATAGGCGGCAGGGGAGAGCTTTTTGAAGAGACACTCAGACGTGCGGAGGAATCGGAAGCGGATATTGTTCTGATACGCTCAATGGAAAATCCCATGCCGGTTCTGAGAAAATGTGGTCTTTTCATGCTTCCGTCACTTTACGAGGGGCTGGGGCTTGTGCTTCTTGAGGCTGATACGCTTGGAGTTCCTGTTTTTGCGACTGATATAGCAGGTCCGGGAGGATTTATGAGAGAACACGGGGGATTTCTTGCGGAAAACAGCAGACAGGGGATCGTGTCTGCCATGAAAATGTTCAGAGAGGGGAAAATAACGGCTCTTAAAGTGGATTATGAAGAATATAACCGCAAAGCTGTACAGGCATTTTATGAAATTATATGAAGCTGCCGGGATTTTTTTCATTTTCTATTGTAAAACCGTTAAAAATATTGTATAATTAAATCAATTGTGAGCGATAATGCTGCTTCATAAGCATACGCTCTGCCGGAATTGCTCATAGTCAGCCGGAGCTTTCGTTCTGAATTTCTGAGGCTTCGTGCAGTTTTTCAATGGCCGGGCAGTAAAAAAGAGAAGGAGGACTAAAACTTGTCTCATGTAACAAAAATGAATGTTCCTTCGGATGTGGTAAAGAACGGATTCAGCGCAAAGAACGTTTTTTCGTTTATCCGTCAGTGGGCATTCAGAAACAAAATTTATTTTCTGGCATTCATCCTGCCTGTTGCGGTAATGTATATTGCTTATGCATTGTTTAAAATTTTCCCGTTTGGTGATGAATGTGTTCTGGTTCTTGACCTGAACGGTCAGTATGTTTATTACTTTGAGGGTCTCAGAGATGCATTTTGGGGTGACGGAAGCGCTCTGTACAGCTGGTCGAGGAACCTTTCGGGCGGATATATGGGTATTATAGGCTACTACCTTGCAAGCCCGTTTACGCTTATTGTAATGCTTCTGCCGAGAACTATGCTGCTCGGAAGCCTGCTTATAATGATGCTGGCGAAGATCGGTTCTGCGGCTGTGACATTCAGTTACTATCTTCAGAAGTCAAAGGGTTTAAAGCCGTTCCATTCGGTTATTTTCTCGACACTTTATGCGCTCATGGCGTACGGCGTTATTCAGCTTATGAATCCTATGTGGCTGGATGGTCTTGTTTTCCTGCCGCTGATAATGCTGGGCGTTGAGTATCTTATTGATGACGGAAGAAAGCTCAACTACATAATTCCTCTTGCACTGATGTTTATTGCAAACTTCTACATAGGATTTATGATAGCTATCTTTACATTCCTGTATTTTATGTTCTATCTTATATTCGGAAGCGAGAAGACTTCAAGACTGTCGTTTTATGACAAGTGCGGACGGTTCGGCAGATTTGCGGGAGCAACAGCGGTTGTCCTTCTGTGTTCCGCATTTATGCTGCTTCCTGTTTACAATGCTCTGAAACTCGGTAAGTTCGACTTTTCCGATCCGGATTATTCGTACAGAGCGCAGTTTTCTCCGATCGACTTTTTTATGCAGCTGTTTACAGGTCAGTATGATTCTGTCAACCCTGAGAAGAGTCCGCTGCCTGAGATTTACTGCGGCGTGCTTTCGGTAGTGCTTCTTCCGCTTTTCTATTTCAACAAGAAGATATCAAGTCTGAAAAAAGCTGGTTATTCCGTATTTCTGTTTGTAATGTTCCTGTGCATGTACATCAAGCCGATCGACATGATGTGGCACGGCGGACAGGAGCCTAACTGGCTTCCATTCCGTTACTCATTCATGTTCTCATTCCTGGTTCTGAGCATGGCGGCAACCGCATTTGCAAATCTTGACGGAATAAAGCTTCCTGCAATAGGCGGTTCGGCAGCGTGCATTATTGTATTTCTGCTCATAAACGAAACGAGAGGGATCGGGCATATCACCACAAAGGAAATATGGATCTCCATTGGACTTGTTGCCGTATACGGCGCGCTTTTATTTGCTTTCACCAGGTTCAGGTCGGCTTCCGGCTTTGTGATCCCGCTTGCAATACTTGCGGCAGGATGCGGAGAGCTTCTTTATAACTGCTATGATACGCTCAGATCAGAAGACAAGGAGCTTGCTTATTCAAGCCGCTCATCATGGTATGACTGTATAAATAACGGCAGAAATGCTGTGGACGCACTTGAAAATTATGACGACGGATTCTACCGCGCCGAAAAAACCTTCCACAGAATGGTCAATGACAACCTTGCTCTGGGAATAAACGGCCTCAGCCACTCAAGCTCGGTCATGAATGCAAAGATACTGAAATTCCTTGAGGCGGTTGGTTATTCCACAACCACATACTATTCAAGATACGACGGAAATACTCCTGTAACGGATTCCCTCCTCGGAATAAGGTATGTTATGGACAAGAGAGAGGCTTCGGAAGAAGCCAATAAGAATAAGCTCGTAAACAGCTCGTATGAGTATGTGGGCAATTATTCGTTTACAGGGTATGATTCAAATGTCAGCTCTGTAACGGATCAGATCATAGATTTCTATGAAAACAAAAATGCTCTTTCAATAGGATATATGGCTGATTCAAACATACAGAACATTGCTTTCTTCGGAAATGACAACCCGTTTAACAGCCAGAATCTTCTGCTCAGTACAATTGCGGGGGATACGGTTATTGATCTTGAGGATTCTGTAAATCCGTTCAAGCAGCATACGGAATATTTCAAACCCCTGGATGTAAATCCTGAAGAGTTTGTTCTGAATAATGTTACAACGGAGCCATACGGCGATCAGATAAAGTATGTCGCAGCGGAAAGCGGAGATCCGACAGTTAATATGTTTATTACTCCCGAGACCGGTGACGATGTGTATATGTTCTTCAAAACCGAGTATCAGCATTCCGTAAATCTCTGGCTGAGCACAGAACAGGATGCAAACGGTGATTATATCAATCATAAGTTCGTAAAGAGCTACTTTGAAAATCATGACTATCATATCATAAACCTCGGATCCTTTGAACCGGGAAAAACATTTAATCTGAGAATGACGGTAGCAAATGACTTTACAATTGTAAAGAATTTCTTCTTCTATCAGTTTGACAATGAAAAATATCAGGCTGCAATGGATAAGCTTAAAACTCAGCAGTGGAATCTTACAGATGCCGGCGGACGTCACCTTGAGGGTACGATCGAGGCAGGAGAAAATCAGATCATGATGACAAGTATTCCGTATGAACCGGGCTGGAAAATAAAGGTGGACGGAAAACGTGTTGACAATCTTATAAACGAAGTTGAAAATGAGGACGGTACAACAAAGCTTGTCAACGGCGAGGGGGAGACAGGTCAGATAATTATTGCCGACGCTTTTGTTGGTTTAAGGCTCACCCCCGGAACCCATACCGTTGAAATGACTTACACTCCTCCGGGATTTATTATCGGTATATTCGCTCTTATTGCGGGTATTGTAATTATAGTTTACATTTACAGATACGACAAAAAGAACAATAAGGTCCTTATCGCAATGAGACGTGCAAAAGCAGAGCAGCTTCAGGAGTCAGGCAGCCGAAAACTGAAGGCAGGAGAAGACTCCGATGCGGAAAAACCGGATGAATCCGGTGAGATAGGATCCGATGCTCAGGAGGAGAAATCCGGAAACGAAAATACAGTTTCTGCTCAGAAATCAAAGCAGGGATCGGGCAGAAAAAAAGGCAAAAAGAAAAAATAAAATGCAAAGGGCGGCTTAAAGCCGTCCTTTACAGCATTAAACGCCGTTTTATTCGGCGGAACGGAGAAAAATATGGCAATGACAATAGTTTATGAAGTGGGACAGAATCTGTATGTGAATATTACAAATAAATGTCCCTGCAGCTGTACATTCTGCATACGAAAAAATGCTGACGGCGCTTACGGTTCAGACAGCCTGTGGCTTGAGCGTGAGCCTGAACTCAGTGAAATTACAGACGCTCTTGAAAAGCGTGACTATAAAAAGTACAATGAGATCGTTTTCTGCGGCTACGGTGAACCGACAGAGAGAATAGAGATCCTTGCAGAAGCAGCAGCGTATATAAAGAAGAATAATGGTCCTGAAATAAGGCTTAACACCAACGGTCTTTCAGATCTTATCCATGGCAGACCCACAGCCCATCTTCTCCGGGGACTTGTGGACACAGTTTCCATAAGTCTTAACGCGGGAACAAAGGAAGAATATCTTAAAGTCACAAGACCCGGGTTCGGCGAATGTTCTTATGAAGCTATGCAGAAGTTTGCAGCCGAGTGCAAAAAGTATGTTCCGAATGTGGTATTTACCGTTGTTGACGTTATAGGAAAGGAAGAGATAAGTGCGGCTCAGGCAGTTGCAGACCGACTGGGAATAAAGCTGCGTGTAAGGGCATACGAATCATAAATAAAAGGCAATATCCCCTGAAAGACGGAAAACCGTTTCTTTTCAGGGGATATTTTTATTCTGCTATCTTTATTCTGTATCGGAACTGAAGTCCTGATATAATATCCTTCCACTCTGCATCTGTTTTTATTCCCGAAGACCGTATGCATTTTTCTATACCGAATACATCGGCGCCGTAAACATTTACGGTTGTGGATACAGCTTTGGCACATAGTGAGGAGATCTGCTCTGCCGCCTGTCTGCGGACCTGTGTACTGCTTTCGTGTTCATTCTGAGCATTTCCGTTTATTTTTATTTCAACGGTTATTATTATATCATCATTTTCCGTTTCCGCTGTGAGCTTTGTCTGCGTCTTTCTCACAAAGAAATCCGTTGTGTCTTCTGAGACTGTTACAGGCAGATAAATGTCATGGATCGTTCCGTTCAGCCAGCATAGTCCTCTTGATTCGTCGCCGGTCAGGATACCTACTATTTTTTCGGAATTGATGACAGCCATGTTAAGCCCGCTGCTGTTTACAACGGGAACTGCCGCCATGCCGTCGCTGCCGAGCATGTCGTCCAGAACATCGCTTATATTCCGTCTGAGAACCGAACCGTTGCGGCTTCCGCTTTCAATAAGTCCCGACAGAGAAGCGCCGTCAGGACCTGAAAGGATATCCTCTGCTTTTTCATCAGTACATGCGAACATGCATGACGGTGAAATACGGTTATTTTTTATAAGAAGCTCAAGACTTTCCATGAAGTCTCCCTCGCCTGAAACAAACAGCTCTGTATGACCGCTGAAAAGTGATTTATCCTGTGCGGTCTCTGCATTCTCAACTGCAGAAAATATGGTTTTTCCCTTTCCGGTAAGAATGTCTTCGGAGCCGTACAGACGCAGTGCGGCGTTTTTCATTCCGTCCTCTGAAATGTCCGTGCCTATCGTCTGCACAAAGCTCATATTCCGCACTTCACTTTCATTGCTGCACCCGTTTAGCAGCATTATTGCCGGAACCAGTAACGGCAGAAGCTTTTTCATTTCCTGTCTTCCTCCTTATATACATAATCAGCGGCATCACAACAGCGAGTATTATGATCAGTATTCCCATTACAGGTGAAATGTCAATTGACAGCGTCCGGATCCCGGCGGAAGATCCCGCCATGAGCACAGCGGAAATAAGCGTCGTGTATTTCAGTTCGGGGAATATCTCCTTTAATATGGAACTGCTCAGTAATATCTGAAGTGTTACTGTCATGACGCATAGCATAGTGAATACTATCATATAAAGAGAATCCGCACGCTGGATACTGAACGGCTGTGAAAATGCGCCTGCTGTAAAGAACGGGAAATCTGTGGTGCCCATGATCCGTCCGAGAACGGTGATCTCGACTGCGAAAATGATTTCCGTTAGCACAAGCTTCCACAGAAAGAAACGGAAAGCGCCTTTTTCACGGTTTTTGTCTGCTATATCAAGAAGAATAAACAGCATGACCAGTTCTCCTGAAGAGCAGAAATCTCCGATTCCTTTTTTCAGCATTCCTGTGACCGAAACGGCAGGCACGAAATTTGCAGGGTCTGCCTTTGGGTATGCACCCAGAAGCATTATTCCCACTGAGAGTACTATAAACCCCAGCATGACAGTGCTGCTGCGTGATACGGATTTGATTCCGAGAGACGCACAGTAAATGCTTACGGCTGCAAGGATAACAGCTCCGGTAAGACTGCTGTCTATGGGAAAATATACGCTTTTGGTAACGCCCCACAGATTCTCCAGTGAAACAGCGCCCCATAATATAAAATAAAGGCAGTAAAGAAGCTTTCCGAACCTGCCGAAAAGCATCTCCTTTTTAAGACTGAATCCGCTCTGACGGTAAAGGGCGATCATTGGTACAGCTGCGAGCATCTGGAATGTCGCAGAAACAGCCGCTCCTGCCATCTGTTCAGCGTCGGCAGAACTTGCCGAACAGATAATACTGAACATTTTTACACCCAGAAGCAGAGTGAAAAGCTGTATGCTGCTTATCTTATTCATAAAGCTCCTCCACGGTGAAATTATCCTTCTGCATTTTTCTGAAGCCTGCCCTTACTGCAACATCGCGCATTGCCTTGAGATTGAACGGAGATACGGGAGCAGTATAGGGATAGCCGTAGTCCTCGGTAGCGCACATATTGAAAAGCACCACGGATGCTGCAATACTTATGCCGAATAATCCCCATATGCCTCCGCATACAATGAAAACGATACGAAGTATGGTTATGCTCCGGGAAAGCTCGGGGATTACGAAACCGCTTATTACCGAGAGTGCTGCAACAGTCAGGAGAGGTGTGCTGATAAGTCCGGATGAAACTGCGGCGTCTCCTATTATAAGACCGCCTACGATGCTTACCGCTCCGCCGACAGCTTTCGGAAGTCTCAGCCCCGCTTCCTTAATAATCTCATACATAAGCAGCACTCCTATAAGCTCTGTTACGATCGAAAACGGTGCGTTTGCCTCGGATTCTGCAAGTATAAGCAGCAGAGTGCTGTTGAGAAGCTCGGGATGGTGCATGGCAACAGCGGCATAAAGAGAGGGGAGAAGGACGGCGATAAAAAATGCCGCGTATTTGATCCACCGGGCAAATACGGCGAAATACGGCTTGCAGTTGTAGTCGTCCACAGTCTGGAAATTGTCACTCACAAGCTTTGGGATTATCATGGCAAAAGGCGTGCCGTCAACAAGTATGGCAATACGGCCTTCGATAAGCCTGGAGCAGAGCACATCCGGTCTTTCGGTCGTGCCTACAGATGAGAAAATGCGCTTTCCGCGCTGCTCAAGAAACGGCTGTACATATCCGGTAGATAAAACGGATTCAAGCTGTATCCGGTCAATGGAATCCATGACCCTTTCAATAAGCGACGGCGGAACTCTGTCCTGCATATAGCAGATGCACATATCAGTCTGGCTTTTGTCGCCCTTTACAAAAAGCTTCTGGACAAGATCAGGGGATTTGAGCCGTCTTCTTATAAGCGACATATTTGTTCGTATTACTTCTACAAATCCTTCGTGTGCGCCCGTGATATTGTTTTCACCCGACGGCTCGTCAACGCCCCGTTTGTCATATCCCTGCACGCCGAATGCAAGGATACGGTTACAGCCGTCGGCAGTAAACATGGCAAAGCCAGAATTGAGCAGACGGAAAAAGCTGCTGTAATCCGATGCTTCCGTGCGGTCGATAGAAAGCAGAAGCCTGTTCTCTATATGACTGAAAAGGGTTTCGGGGCTGGGATTATCCAGCTTTATATTTGTAAGTGGATGAAGAATGAGCTCCGTTATTGTTGAGGTGGACAGCATACCCTCACAGCAGATAAGAGCAGATCTTATACCGCATATCTCGATCCTGTTGATAAGTATGTCAGATGATTCCTGTGAGATCTCCTTTATGCGTTTTATGTTGCTGTCAAGGCAGGGAATAATTCCCTCCGTTTTTTTGTCAGGCATGGAAAACGCTCCTTTCATCGGAAGTTATTACAGCTATTATTGCCATAAAGCTCAGGAATAATGCAGTTTTATATAAACTTCTTTTACCGGGAACATTATGCTTGTGAAAATAATAAAAAAATATACAAAAAAAAAATCCCGTTTATCAAAAATCAACAAAGATAGAAATGAAACTTAAAAAACCCTTTACTTTACGGGGGTTTTGGAGTATAATAGAGAACGTTAAATAATAAAAAATAAAGTTGCTCTGCTTCAAACTTTTCTATTGACTTTTTTTTATTTATCAGCTATAATATAAATATCATAGATTTTGGGACAAACGTTAAAATCAGTTATACATGTTGAATTAATATTGTGTAAAATGTGACGGTTTTGAAAACGTTATCATTTGTCCATGATATTCAACAAATTTGAATAATTGATTTTAGAATTATATACAAAAAGCAGAATAATCTCTTGACTTTAAATGCACATTTAATTATAATTTAAATGTGAATGGATTCAGGCAGATTATGTCTTGATTTATCTATGGATATAATTGAAGGGATGTACAGAGCAAGTATTCCTTTATTTATATAATTTATATTGTTTATGCTTGATAAGAAAAGGAGGAAACCGAAAATGAAAACAAAAAAGCTGATTGCAGGTCTTCTGGCCGCTGCAACCGCAGCTACAATGGCAGCATCTGTAATTGTTACAGCAGCAGAAACAGTAAATGTTGCAGTATCAAATACAAAGGTTAAGGCAGGAGATGACTTCAGCCTGACAGTAGATCTCAGCGGTATTCCGTCGGCAGGAATGAACGGCTGCGATTTCGGAATCGAATATGATTCAAGTTTGGTAAGCGTAACATCAGTTACAAAGGGTGACATGGTTGCCCAGGTTCCTGAAGCTGAGCTTGATGTTTCAGATGTTCTTAACACAAATCTTGAGGATGGTTTCATAAGCGTTATTTACGCTGTTGCAACAGTTGACTCACAGTATTACCTCAAGGATTCAGGAACATTCCTGACAATTTCAGGTACAGTTAATGAAGACGCTGCTGCAGGAAGCAAGGCTGATTTTAAGATTGTTCCTATCAACAGAACAGAAAATCCTTCCGGCACAACAGAAAACGGCAGTACATACTTTGGTCTGATTGACGGTGAGGACACCATTACAGTGTACACACCTGCTATCACAGACGGATGGGTAGAGGTTCTTGATGCTGAAGCACCGACAGATGCTCCGACAGATGCACCTACTGACGCACCGACAGATGCTCCGACAGATGCACCTACACTGAATATCGGTGAAGCTACAATGTATGGCGACGTTGACTGCAATGATAAGATTGAAATTGCTGACGTTGTTACACTCAACAAGTTCCTGCTTGATCAGACTGGTAATCCGCTGACAGATGAAGGTCTTGCAAATGCTGACTGTGAGAAGGATAACAGAATCACAATGGCAGACAGCGGCAGGATTATAGACGCTTTGGCTAAGATCATTTCATTTGACGACCTTGGCAAAGCCTGAGTTCATAAATTAAGCGAAAGCTTAATATATGGGGGGACCCGAAAAAAATAAACAGTGTCTGACAAAGACAGAAAGGAAAAATAGTGATGAAGAAGAAAAGAATTCTTTCGGCTCTTACTTCCTTGGCTATGATCGGATCTGCTATTGCTGGTGCGCTTCCATTTACAGCAAGCGCTGCTACTGCACCAAAAGAAACGACCATGCAGCTTGGATTATCAGCTGAAAAAACTTCATACGCAACCGGAGAATATGAATCCGGAATTGAAGTTCCAGTTAGCGTAGTTATCAAGAACTACGACGAATCTGAAAAGTACACAGGTTTACAGTCCAATATTACTACACCTAAGGGTGTAACAGTAAGGGACATCAAGATTATCGGCTCAGATGATTCTGTTGGTAACTATCTCGCTACATCCGGCGGTATGGGTTATGGTGATATTGACTTCATTTTCACAGCAACAGATAACGGAAGCCCTACACCTGGTTTCTCAATGATGTCAGATTCAGCACATCCGTTCATTAAGAATAATCTGTATGAGGACGGACCGGTTGGCGATGCAATTGTAAATTTCGTTGCAGTATTTGAGGCTGGTCTTTCAGCAGGCGATTATACACTCGGTCTTGCTAACCTCGCAGGTATCGATGCAACAGATACATCAATTACATACGAATATGTTCCAACAGGATCAGGTGTTACAATCAAGCTTGGTGATAGCACAACTCCAACAGATGCTCCTACACAGGCTCCTACACAGGCTCCTACAGAAGCAAGAGATGACCTTAATGTAATCGGAAATATCGATCTTACACTTGATCAGAAGACAGCAGCTCCTGGTGAAGAAGTTGAAATCGCTCTCAAGGCTGATGCACACGGCAACACACTTCAGGGTGTTGAATTTGCATACAGCTGGGATGATCGTCTTGAACTTGTAAAGGGTTCAGGTGTAAAGGGCTTAGGTTTTGCTGGTGCTTCAAGCTCATCAGACTACGCTCCTAACGCACTCGGTTACGCAACATACGTTCTCGGAAGCGGTACAGGCGTAAAGAACAATCCTGACAAGAATGTAGTATCATTCAAGTTCACAGTTCCTTCAGACGCAAAGGCTGGAGATGAATACGAAATCACAATCGGCGGTCTGGATGCTGATTCAGATCCAATGTTTATCGTTGACAAGATCGACGACAAGTATCAGGTTCTTAGCCCTGTTATCAAGCAGATCGGTAAGATCACAGTTGTTGGTGATACAGATGCTCCTACAACAGAAGGTCCTACAACTTCAAGAGATGACCTTAATGTAATCGGAAATATCGATCTTACACTTGATCAGAAGACAGCAGCTCCTGGTGAAGAAGTTGAAATCGCTCTCAAGGCTGATGCACACGGCAACACACTTCAGGGTGTTGAATTTGCATACAGCTGGGATGATCGTCTTGAACTTGTAAAGGGTTCAGGTGTAAAGGGCTTAGGTTTTGCTGGTGCTTCAAGCTCATCAGACTACGCTCCTAACGCACTCGGTTACGCAACATACGTTCTCGGAAGCGGTACAGGCGTAAAGAACAATCCTGACAAGAATGTAGTATCATTCAAGTTCACAGTTCCTTCAGACGCAAAGGCTGGAGATGAATACGAAATCACAATCGGCGGTCTGGATGCTGATTCAGATCCAATGTTTATCGTTGACAAGATCGACGACAAGTATCAGGTTCTTAATCCTGTTATCAAGCAGATCGGTAAGATCACAGTTGTTGGTGATACAGATGCAACAACAGCAACAACAGAAGCTCCTACAACAGAAGTTCCTACAAATACAGTTACAGTACCACCGGAGACAGTTACAGTAACAGTTACAGTTACAGTACCACCGGAGACAGTTACAGTTACAGTACCTCCAGAGACAGTTACAGTTACAGTAACAGTAACAGTTACAGTACCTCCAGAGACAGTTACAGTTACAGTACCGCCGGAGACAGTAACAGTTACAGTTACAGTACCGCCGGAGACAGTAACAGTTACAGTTACAGTACCGC
>JBJEQV010000099.1:40098-40287 GCA_051881915.1 Porcipelethomonas sp.
CGGAGACAGTTACAGTAACAGTTACAGTACCAGCTGAGACAGTTACAGTTACAGTTACAGTACCGGCTGAGACAGTTACAGTTACAGTTACAGTACCAGCTGAGACAGTTACAGTTACAGTAACAGTTACAGTAACAGTTACAGTTACAGTAACAGTACCAAATCCAGGTACAACAGTTACAACTACAG
>JBJEQV010000100.1:0-104610 GCA_051881915.1 Porcipelethomonas sp.
AGCATGCGGCTGTTAACCGCAGGGTCGTTGGTTCGAGTCCAACTTGGGGAGCCATGTGCACCATTAGCTCAGTTGGTAGAGCAACTGACTCTTAATCAGTGGGTCCTGGGTTCGAGCCCCCGATGGTGCACCAAATATTTATATAAAAAGTCACTGTTTAATTTTAAATGGTGGCTTTTTATTTTACATAAACTTATTGATATAACAGCAAGCCTGCCGGAATATAATTTCGTCGGGCTTTTATAATCAGTTATTTCAGTTCATGTCGAATAAAATTTTTTTGCTTTTTACTTGACAAATGTGTTTTTATAGTGTATAATCTTTTACATTGGGTGTCTTATGTGATGTAGTACACCTATTACAAATAAAGGAGATGTAAAGATGAAGCGCTTTTTAAAAAAAGTGAACAGAGGGCTTGTTCTTGGCGCTGTTGTTCTGGCAGGATTCATTATTTTTGTTGTCTGTGATACAAATTCGTTCAAGAAAACAAAGCCTCAGATCAGCACAATGGTGGAAGAGTATTTATCAGAAATGGAGACCATAGCTGTTACTCCCGGGAATTTACAGAATTTCGACAGTAAATCGAAGGACGATGCAGCGGAAATTGAAAACAGTATTAACGGTATCATGAGTAAATACTGGACTGTCGAAAAAAATACTGAATCAGATTTTTATGACGGTGCTGCACGTGAGGATTTCAAATCAATGCTTATGTACCAGTTCGACAACCATGATTTTGACAACAGCGGAATAGGCTATGTTACAAAATGGTCTGCTCATCCGACAAATATCGATATACATAAGTCCGGTCCGGGATATGCTGAGGTTGAATTTGACTGCGAAATTGTTGCGGAATTTGCCGGAAACCCCTTTCTTGTTACTCCGGGATATGTTTTGCCGGTGCTTGATATGAACTATGGTGAAGCAGAATATTCCGAAAAATTATCAAAGATAACAGTTAACGGGGAGTATGCTTTTACGCTGAAGAAACAGGACGATAAATGGGAAATAATTTATGCTGACTGGTATGGATGGGACAGCAGCATTTCATCAGCAGACGAAGGAATGGAGGGGATTGACGAATGACTCCGGCATTAAAAATTGATCATCTTAATAAGTACTTTGGCAAAAAACAGATCCTGCATGATATTTCGCTTGAAACCTATCCCGGTGAAGTGTTTGGTCTGCTGGGTCCTAACGGTGCAGGCAAAACCACAACTATAAAAATTGCCGTGGGACTTTTAAGACTTGAAGAAGGCAGTATTTTTATCAACGGCAAAAGTATTGAAAAGGATTTTGAGGGAGCCATGAAAAATGTTGGCGGAATCGTTGAAAATCCTGAGCTTTATAAGTACATGTCCGGAATGAAAAATCTTCGTCAATATGCCCGCATGAGAGGCGGCGTTTCCGAGGAGCGCATAAATGAGGTGGTTGAGCTTGTAGGGCTTAAAAACCGAATAAACGGAAAGGTAGGCAAGTATTCCCTTGGAATGCGGCAAAGGCTTGGTGTTGCACAGGCGATCCTTCATAAACCGAAGCTGCTGATACTTGACGAACCTACAAACGGTCTTGACCCTGCGGGAATAAAGGATCTGAGGGATATTCTCAAAAATCTTGCCCATAAGGAAAATATCTGCGTTATCGTTTCAAGTCACCTTATGTCAGAAATGGAGCTTATGTGTGACAGAGTAGGCATTATTGTCAACGGCAGACTGACAGGCGTTCAGACAGTTGAAGATATGATCTCATCTTCTACGGGTACTGAGTGTTCATACATACTTCGTGTAAATAACTGTCAGGATGCAATTGAAGCATTGACTCTTGTGAAGTCTGACAAGAAGAAAATTCACGATGATGGTCATATCCTTATTAATATACCAAAGGATGAAGGGGACGAAGCACTGTTTGAGATCACAGCACAGCTTATAAACAGCGGCATTAAGCTGGGAACGGTAGCGCCGGCTGAGAATAAAAAGCTGGAGGATGTATTTATTGAACTTACAAAGTCAGGGGGCAGTCAGATTGGGTAAATTTGTAAATCTTGTAAAAAACGAATATATAAAAATATTTTCAAAGGTAAGCACGTGGATTATGGCTGCGATAATTCTGGCTCTTTCAATCGGATGCCCTTCTATGGCGCTTATCGGTGAATATACCATGGGCTTCTTTGACAGCCAGACGAAGTCTGAATGTGTGGAATATTATGAAAGTCAGATAGATTATCTTAATGAAGTAAAAACAGAAAACTGGGAACAGGAAGCGGAGATGCTTCAGTTCAAGCTTGACAATGAAATATATGAAGGTGACTGGAGAGATTCTGCGGCCATGTCGTATTTCGACCTGAAATATTCAGGGGAACAGAGCAGTGCACTCCCTGCAATGGAAACTGCACTGAAAAATGATGACTGGAAGAGTTTTTACGAATCGTCTCTGTCGGTTCCGGATTTTATGATAAAAGCCGAGAGAAAAATTTATGAATACTGTGTGGAAAACAATGTTGCTCCTGATCCGGACAACTGGAGATACAACGCAGTAACAACTCTTGAATATTCAAAAGAGCAGATCGATGAAATGGATTCCATGAGGAGTCAGGGAATGGAAATTGATTCGGCAGAATATGAATCGTTAAGTGATACTGTTCTGCTTTACCAGTACAGACTTGACAACAATGTTGAATATGATATTTCGGAAAATAACAGCTGGGGAATGTCCGGTAAATTTGATTTCTGGAATGTTTTCTGTACGGCTCCCGGGGTTTTGTCCTTTATAAGCGTTGTTATCATCATAATCTGCGGAGGCATTGTTTCCAATGAATTTTCAGCCGGAACAATAAAATTCCTTCTTATAAATCCCGTAAAGCGCTGGAAAATACTTGCATCAAAGTATTTTACCTCCATAAGCTTCGGATATATTCTGATTTTTGCCGCATACATTGTTTCTATGCTTACAACAATGATAATGTTCGGTGCGGATAATCTTTCTGCTTCCTGTCTGAGTATTTCCGACGGAGCTGTAAGAGCAGTACCGGGATTTCTGTATGTATTAATAAAGTTTATTCTGGGAAGCGTTGAGATGATCGTTATGGCTACTTTAGCGTTTGCGATCTCGTCTCTTGCAAGAAGCTCAGCCCTTGCCATCGGCACCAGCGTTATGGCATATTTCGGCGGAAGCACAATAGTTATGATATTAAAGCAGCTGAACTTTGACTGGGGCAGATACCTCATATTTGCAAATCTTTCACTTAGCGACGCTATTACGGGAGATACCTTTTATTCCGGGCAGACTGCTGCGTTTTCACTGACTGTTATTGCTGTGCATATGGTCATATTTCTGCTTACGGCGTGGGACGGTTTTACAAGACGTGAAGTCTGATACTTATTGTTATATTAAAAAGAAAAGCAAAAGAGCACCTGAGAAAGGTGCTCTTTTGCTCATGTGGTATAGAGAAAGAAAAAAACAATGAAGATACTTTATGCATTACTTGTATCTTTGTTCTGGTTATTTTTATCTTTATAACAGTCTGCGCAGTATCCTTCAAAAGCCATTGAACATTTATCAATCACAAAACCGCTTTTGCGCTCTGCGCGTCTGTACAAATCCTCAAGTTCCGGAGCGTCAATGTCAAATACATTTCCGCATTCGCGGCATATAAGATGGTGATGAGGGGTCAGTGTTCCGTCAAACCTGTCTGAACCGTTAGGAACGCTTATTTTTAAAAGCATCTTGTTTTCAGCAAGAAAATTCAGGTTTCTGTAAACTGTACCGAGGCTCAGCTCCGGGTAATCAAGCTTAAGCTTGTTGTATATGTAGTCTGCTGTGGGGTGAACCTTGTTATGCAAAACAGTATTGAAAATAAGTTCACGCTGTCGCGAATATCGCATAAATCACTCCTGAAATAAATGAAAACTAAAGTGTAAATTATCTACTATGGATATTATAACAAAAAAGGTGAACCTTGTCAAGGATTTTTTGAAAAAAATACAGAATTTTACAACACAGACGTTAGTTATATGTTAAAACAATTAAATGATTTTACGTATATGCCCGCCATGTGTTTTAAAGATGATTCGGGAATAATAACAACTTGCATCTGAAAACATCATACATTATGTTAATTGACTTTGTTTTGAAAAGATGTTAATATAATATATGTATATATATACTGATTTATGCATTCATTACGGAGTTGTTCAAATGATGAAATTAAAAAGAACTGCGGCACTTACTGCTGCTCTGACAATACTGTTTTCAAATGCTTCCGGCGTCTGTGCACAGGTTTTGCCGGACGGAAGCTATACCAAGGGGAATCAGTGGTATTTTTCCGATGATACCGAATTTGATTATACCGGTATTATAAAATATGATGAGAACGGCAATCCCACAGGTCCTACGGACACTTATTCCTTTATCCAGGAATCGCCTGCTGCGATATATGAAAGCGGCGTTACAGACTATATGCTGACTGTTGTGGAAAACGGAGAAGAATTTCCGCTGCAGTGCAAAATAGGAATAAAAGGCGATGTGAACGGTGATCTGAAGCATGACGTTTTTGATTCAATAGCAATTGCGAGATTCTCAGTCGGCATGTATGAGATAAGCGATGATTTTATCGCTTTTCTTGGCGATATCAACAAAGACAGAACGCTTGACGTTTTTGACTCTGTTTCTGTTGCAAAGCTTGCAAATAAAGAGGCCGAGGAGCTCGAACGTAAGAAGAGGGAAGAATACGAAGCGCTTGCAAAGCGCGTTACCGAACTCGTTAATATTGAAAGGCAAAAGACAGGCGCTGCCCCGGTTACACTGGACAGCAAGCTTAATAAGGGAGCAAATATCAGAGCAAAGGAGATCAGCATTCTCTGGTCGCATACCCGTCCTGACGGAACATCCTGCTTTACTGTTCTGGATAACATCGGTGCTGTGTACACTGAAGCCGGAGAAAATCTTGCAATAGGATACAAGACCCCGGAAGAGGTTGTTGAAGGCTGGATGAATTCTGAGGGACACAGGGCAAATATCCTGAATCCCGAACACAAAAAAGTAGGCATCGGGTATTATTACAATGAAAATACAGAAAATGTGTATCACTGGTCACAGTTTTTTACGGACTGATCATAGCGGAGAATGAATATGATTTTAGCTGTTGATGTGGGCAATACAAATATTGAAATCGGGTGCTGCCTTGATGATAAAATAATCTTTGTGGAAAGAATTTCAACTGATATAAGACGTACTCCTCTTGAATATGCAGTGCTTCTGAAGGAAATCCTGAACCTGCACGGGATTTGCCCTGACGAAATTGACGGTGCAATTGCAGCGTCGGTAGTACCGTCTGTTACAGATAATATATGTGAAGCCGTAAAAAAGGCAACAGGCTGCAATGCTGTTACAGTCGGACCGGGAGTCAGAACAGGGCTGAGCATTGTTATTGATAATCCTGCACAGCTTGGAGCGGATCTTGCGGCAGGGGCTGTTGCGGCAACGGAGTATTACGGTTATCCGATAGTCATATTTGATATGGGCACCGCCGTTACAGCGTCGGTTATAGATGAAAAAAGGAATTTTATCGGGGGTATTATCATGCCGGGCATCGGAACATCTCTGGGTGCTCTGGCGGTGAATGCTTCACAGCTTCAGAGTGTTGCTCTTGAAATGCCCAGAAGCCTTATCGGAAAAAATACTGTTGACTGCATGAAAAGCGGGCTTATATTCGGAACAGCAGCAGAAATTGACGGAATAATTGACCGGATCGAAGAAGAAATGGGGTACGGTCTGAAAGCTGTTGCAACAGGGGAAAATGCACGGATGATCATTTCTCAGTGCCGACATAAAATAACTGTTGATGACAAGCTGCTCATAAAGGGGCTTGCACTGATATACAAAAAGAACAGACAGTAAGACTGAAAAAGGGAAGCTTTTTAAGCTTCCCTTTTTATTATTGTTTTATTTCGCTTATGATAAATGCAGCGCAGAGCAGTATGATCACAGCTCCGATTATGATGTTGAATACAGCCATTGATTTTTTTCCGCTTTTAAAAAGCGAAGCGCCGTTCCAGACTGCGATTATAGTCAGCAGTATACATGCTGCAATGAGTGAAATTGTTGTGGGGATTATTTTGAACCTGCCCAGTGTAATAATAAGTATTACTGCAAGACAAATGACGGATCTTATGAGAGCCATCTTTTTTCCGTTTCCGTTGTTTTCTGACATTTTTTCTCTCCGTTCTGCCGTGTGATTTTTAAATGTGCTCGCGGCACAGCTTAGCTGTTATTATTTTCTGATCTTGTAACCTTTTTCTTTGTGCCGTCAGGTTCGAGGATATATGTATTGTCCAGCTGAGATGTAAGGCTGAGTCTTATGCTGTCACGATATTCCTGACGAAGCTTTGCCTGTTCTGCCTTTTCCTCAGCCGTAAGCTCACGGATCCTTGACTGGCGGGCAAGAAAGTTTATGCGGTCAATTTTTTTCTGTTCCATAAATGTAAACTCCATTAAATCAGTTTATATATCTTTAGTATAGCACTTTTGCAGGATTATTTCAATATTTCCTTGAAATTTATTGAAAATATGATATTATAAAGTATATGCGATTATATGAAATTAAGCGGAGGGAAGAAAATGAAAAAAGCGGCTGTTATAACAGGTGCATCAAGAGGAATAGGAAAAGCTGTGGCTTACAGACTTGCAGAGGACGGGTTTATACCGGTTGTGAATTATCTTAAAAATAAGGAGGCTGCAGAAAAAATCGCGTCGGAAACAGGAGGGATACCTTTTTGTGCAGATGTTTCCAGTCCCTTGCAGGTGCAGGAAATGATGAAAACTGCTGCCGAAAAATGCGGGGGGATAGATCTGCTTGTAAACAATGCAGGAATATCAGTCACGGGACTTTTTACAGATATACTTCCGGAACAGGAAAAGCGCATATGGGATGTTAACGTTATGGGGACTATGAACTGTGCAAGGCAGGTGATACCATATATGCTGAGCCGTAAATGCGGAAAAATAATCAATATTTCTTCAATGTGGGGACAGGCCGGAGCTTCCTGTGAGGTGCATTATTCGGCGTCAAAGGCGGCTGTGATCGGATTTACAAAAGCACTTGCCAAGGAACTGGGACCGTCGGGCATAAATGTGAACTGTATAGCACCGGGATTCATAATGACAGACATGAACAGCGCACACACTCCGGAAACGCTTCAGGCATTCCGGGAAGAGACGCCTCTTGAAAGGCTCGGGACTCCTGAGGATGTTGCGGAAGCGGCAGCATTTCTTGCATCTGATGGTGCGGGTTTTATAACGGGACAGATTATCGGAGTAAACGGAGGGTATATAATATAAACTGAATAATTATGCTGCTGTAAAAACAAAAATACTGATTTAAGGTTATTGTTAAAAAGCACAAAAAAATAAATTAAGAATTTGTTAATATTATACGGGGTGTAGAACTGAAATGAAAAAAACGTGAAACTGACCAAAAACCACTTGAAGTTTTAAAGCAATTGTGATATATTATTGGTTGGATTTGAAGTTTATTTTTATTACCGGAAAGAGTGAGGGGAAAGATGAGAGAAAAGTTCGCTTCTATTAAAAGTGCTCTGGGCAGATTCAATGCCAGACGAGCAGTAAATTCGGAAAAGTATAAGATGACAAATCTGCTTCTTACAGTACTTTTTCCTCTTTTTATAGTATGTATGGCTGAAATGAATCAGGGCAAATATCCGTCCAGATTTATCCTGTTCCTTGCGGAGCGTCCGTCGGTCATGCTCTTTAATGTTGTTATCGCATCTCTTATTTTTTATGGATTTCTGCTTCTTTTTAAAAAAGGATGGATGGCAGTTCTGCTCCAGTCGTTTATTTATATGGCACTGAGCATTACCGAGCTTTTCAAGTTCAATACAAACGGAAATCATCTTATCATGACGGATATGAAGCTCGTTAAAAGCATCAAGAGCCTTACGTCCTTTGCATATATTAAAATCACGCCTATGCTTGTTACATATGTGCTTATTGTACTGGCTTATTTCTGTGCGGTTTTCTGGTTCAATCCGAAAATGAAAATGAAGATCTCCAGAAGAATCGTTCCGTCTGTTGCATGTATAGGAGCATGCATTTCGGTTGTAACGGTTCCTGCCGTTTCAACAACGGTTTATTCTGTTTTTGATATTGACCAGACTGCGGCAAGCAATCCTTTCAAGCTCAATGAGAAGTTTGACAATAACAGTTTTCTTGCTTTCTTCTGTCAGACAGCTTCCGAGAATCTTGCAAATCAGCTCGAAACACCTGAAAACTACAATGATGATACTATTGCGGCTATGATGGATGTTGAAGTTGAGGATGAGAAATACAGCGAATTTCAGAAGCCTAATGTTATCATGATAATGTCGGAGGCTTTTGCGGATTTCAGACAGTTTGAAGATCAGCTTGACATCAGCAGGGATGCTTATTCGGCTTATGACGCATACGACAGGGTCGCAGCTGAGGGATATAAAGGAACTGCCATTGTTCCGACCTTTGCAAGCTGGACCGTAAGAACGGAATTTGAGCTTAATTTCGGTCTTCCCGTAAGATCGCTCAATGATCCCAACATGCCTCAGAGAGAGATACTTAACAGAGAGCAGCCGACAATAGCTTCATATTATAAGGAATGGGGATATTCAACAGCTTATGTTCACCCGTTTCTGAGTATTTTTTACAGCCGTGAGAGAATCTATTCCAACTTCGGATATGACAGGCTTGTATTTGACGATGATTTTGACGTTCCTGTAAATTATTATGGAACATACATTGAGGATAAAACTGTTTTCGATCAGATAGAAAAGATGATCATGGATACAGATGAGCCTCTTTATCTGCATACGACAACCATGCAGAACCACCAGCCTTATGATCAGGGTGAAGATCCTGAGGCAGAAATGGATAACTACTTCCAGTGGATAGGTCATACATGTGATGACTTTGAGGCATTTATAAATGATCTCAAGGAAATCGACGAGCCGACAGTGGTATTTATGGTCGGTGATCATTATCCTTCTCTCAAGGGAGAGGACAGCGTCTATGACCAGCTTGGCATAAACGGTGACAACTGCAGCGTACTCTATGAGCAGCCATATCTTATCTGGAGCAATTATGACATTGATTACAGCGGCATTCCGCAGGAAAAACTCTCTGCTTTCTATATGCCTTATGTGATCATGGATCTTATTGATACTCCAAGAGACAGCTTCATTCAGGCAATGATGGATAAGATGGAAACTGTTCCAGTATATTCAACGAATTATGCACCGGATGCAGAAAGAGACGAGGAGCTTGATATCCTGACATATGACAGAATACTGGGAGATATCGTATCCTCAAATGCTATCCCTGAAGAACTCAGGAAGACGGCTGAGGAAGTTGAAGAATAAAAAATGGGGACGAAATGTCCCCATTAATTTTAAATTCCGGAGGGAAAAATGAAAGAGATACAGATCGGCGCCGGGGCAGGCGCAGAAGAAACAGTTACATCGGAAAATACGGCATTAAGAGCCGGAAGCGGAGATCTTGAGGTTTACGCAACTCCTATGATGACAGCTCTTATGGAAAAAGCTGCTGCGGAAGCTGTAAGGCCTTTTCTTGAAGGAGATGAAACGACAGTCGGAACGATGATTTCCATAAGCCACAGCTCGGCTACGCCTGTCGGAATGAAGGTAAAGGCGTATGCTGAGGTTACAGAGGTTAACGGACGTGAGATAGTTTTTGCTGTCAGGGCGGAGGACGAGTGCGGTCCGATAGGAAAGGGCATGCATAAGCGTTTTGTGGTTTACAGTGAAAGGTTTATGCAAAAGACCGGGGATAAGCTTAATAAATAAGGTACAGGAGAAAATATGGATTCTTACAGAGATTTGTTTGATATGGCTGTAAATGCGCGGAAAAACTCTTATTCTCCTTTTTCGGGATTTGCCGTGGGAGCAGCTTTGCTGTGTTCTGACGGCAGCGTTTACACCGGCTGCAATATTGAGAACTCGTCTTTTTCGCTTACAAACTGTGCGGAAAGAACAGCGTTTTTCAAAGCGGTTTCCGAAGGAAAAAAAGAATTTGAAGCTATTGCCATTGCAGGAGGAAAGGACTCAGCTGACAAGCCGTGCTTTCCCTGCGGAGCATGCAGACAGGTTATGGCTGAATTCTGCGGAAATGACTTTAGGATCATACTGTCTGACAGGTCGCTGAGGCTTGATGAGCTTTTGCCTTTTACATTTGAGTTCGGAAACAATGATGCATAAAAATAACTGCTTTTTTATTATGAAAAAATCCCTGCCGTAAGGCAGGGATTTTTCTGTATAAACAAATAAATTTTCTCTTCTGTCAGGTTCAGATCTACTTTCTTGCATTTGCAAGCATGAGCTTTATTCTGTTTTCCTGATTTACTTTTGTAGCACCGGGGTCATAGTCGATTGCTACAATATTCGCATTTGGGTACCCCTTCTTGATAACTCTTGACATACCCTTGGCAACAATGTGATTCGGCAGGCATCCGAAAGGCTGTGCACAAATAATATTTTCCGTACCTGTTTCAGCAAGTGCCGCCATTTCCGCAGGAATAAGCCAGCCTTCACCCATGTTGACGCCCTGATTTATATATTTGTCTGCAAGCTTTCTCAGGTGATCGAAATCATGTGGAGCTTCAAAGACGCCGTGTTCCTTTATAGTACGGATCATAGTCTTCTGGGCATTGTGTATGATTTTATAGCCTGCTGCGCTTATAAGAGTCTTTTTATTTTTGAACTGATAAAGTCTGCTGTCTGCCATAGTTCCCGCAAGACAGTACATTACAAATTCAAGAAGTGCGGGAACGATTGGTTCACATCCCTCAGACAGCAGGAATTCTTCCAGATGATTGTTTGCAAGAGGAGAATATTTGACATATATCTCTCCCACAATACCAACTCTGATCTTCTTTTTGTCCGAACGTCTGATTGCAGCAAAATCATCGAGGATCATGCGGTAATATTTTTTGCAACTTAAAAATTCTCTCTCGTCGAAAATCGGAGGGAGCTTTTTCTGCCATTTATCCCTTACTCTGTCTGTATCTCCGGGATTAAGCTCGTATGGCTTGCACTGGTTATAAAGCGACATGAGCAGATCTCCGTAAATAACCGCATAAAGCACCTTCAGGAGCATGGGCAGCGTAAGCGAAAGACCGTTTCCTTTTTCGAGTCCGCTGAGGTTCAGGGAAATTACCGGAACCTGCGGAAATTCCTTTCTGAGAGCTTTTCTGATAAGATGAATGTAGTTTGACGCTCTGCATCCTCCGCCTGTCTGTGTCATCATGAGGGCAGTCTTGTTTACGTCATATTTTCCGCTTTTGAGAGCGTTTATAAACTGACCTATAACAAGCAGTGCAGGATAGCAGGTATCATTATGGACGTTTTTGAGTCCTTCGTCTACCACCTCTCTTGTTGAGGTCTGCAAAAGCTCAACGTTATAGCCGTATTTTTTCAGAATATTTATAATAAGCTTGAAATGGACCGGAAGCATATCCGGAACAAGAATTGTGTATGTTTCCTTCATTTCGGGCCTGAAAACCGGGTACTGCATATTCTCAATCTCCATTATTATTTTTCTTCCATAGCAGCAACAAGACTTCTGAGTCTGATCTTTGCCGCTCCCAGATTGTTTATCTCATCAATTTTAAGCTGTGTGTACAGCTTTCCGCCGGATTCAAGGATTTCTCTTACTTCATCCGTTGTTATGGCGTCTATGCCGCAGCCGAAAGAAACAAGCTGGACAAGCTGCATATCAGGCTGGGTCGTAACATACTGTGCTGCTCTGTAAAGTCGTGCATGATAGCTCCACTGGTTTAGAACTCCCGGACGGTAATGACCGTGCTGGAAAACAGCGTCTTCGGTAACAACCGCCATTCCGAGTCCGGTTATAAGCTTCTGGATGCCATGGTTTATTTCCTTGTCGATGTGGTAAGGACGCCCTGAAAGAACAATTATCTTCTGACCGTTTTCCCTTGCACGTCTGATGATTTCGGAACCCTTGTTGTAAATCTCATTCTTGTAATCCGCAAGAGCCGCATATGCTGCTCTGACAGCTTCCTTTACTGCAGGTTTTCTTATGCCGTAGCGCTTTAATATTCCGGTCATTACCGAAACAACATTCTTTTCACGGTTAAGGTCTATATAGGGATACACAAAGTTATCATTGTTCAGATGCGGATTATTTGCAATGAGAAGCTCCGGATAGTATGCAACAACGGGACAATTGAAGTGATTGTCACTCTCGCCCTCGTCAATGTTGAAGCTCATGCACGGATAGAATATGAAATCCACCTTTTTCTCAATAAGGCTCTCGATATGTCCGTGGGCAAGCTTTGCAGGGTAACATACCGTATCCGACGGGATTGTATGCTGTCCCTTGTAGTATATATCCCTTGAGCTTTCCTCGGAGATCACAGTTTCGATCCCGACCTTGTCAAAGAATGTTTTCCAGAAAGGCAGAAGCTCATAGAAATTGAGCGCAAGAGGAATACCCACTCTGAGTTTCGGATTTTCCGTCTTTTTTGAAGCCGTTTCAAGGAGCAGATTATATTTGAAGTCATAAAGATTTTCTGCACTGCCGGCAGAGGTTTTTCCTGCGCCTTTTTCACACCTGTTTCCGGAAATAAACTTTTTTCCGTCGGCAAAGGTGATGATGTTAAGACCGCATTTGGCAGTACAGCCGCCGCACTGGGCATTTCGTGAAGTATATGAGAACTCCTCAAGCGCTTCCTTTGAAATGATTGAAGACTTTCCTGACGACTTCTCCTTTGCATAAAGAGCTGCACCGAATGCACCCATAAGTCCCGATACAGCCGGTCTTATAACATTTCTGCCCATTTCCATTTCAAAGGCTCTGAGCACAGCGTCATTGAGAAATGTTCCGCCCTGCACAACAATATTTTCGCCCAGCTCGTCAGGAGAATTTGCACGGATGACCTTGTAGATCGCGTTTTTGATAATGGACGATGAAAGACCAGCGGAAATGTCCTCAACACTGGCTCCGTCCTTCTGCGCCTGTTTTACGCTGCTGTTCATGAACACAGTACATCTTGACCCAAGGTCAACAGGATTCTCAGCCATAAGTCCTAAGGACGCAAATTCTGCAATGTCATACCCAAGAGCCAGCGCAAAGGTCTGTATAAACGATCCGCAGCCCGAGGAACAGGCTTCATTGAGCATGATGCTGTCAATACTGTGATTTTTTATTTTAAAGCACTTGATATCCTGTCCGCCGATATCTATGATAAAGTCCACATCCGGGCAGAAGTGGGAAGCTGCCTTGAAATGTGCGACTGTTTCAACAACGCCGAAATCAATTGAAAGTCCCGCTTTGATAAGATCCTCGCCGTAACCTGTAACAGCGGAACCGGCAATAGTTATCCTGGGATTCATTTCACTGTAGATCTTTTTAAGCTTGCCGGCAATTCTGTCAAGCGGCTGACCCTTGTTGGAGGAATAGTGATTGTAAAGCAGCTTTCCGTCCTCCGTGATAAGCACAAGCTTTGTGGTAGTTGAACCTGCATCTATTCCCAGATAGGCATTTCCTTCGTATGTATGCATGTCGGCATATTCAAGGTCGCATTTCTTGTGACGCTCTATAAATTCCTCGTATTCCTTATGGGATCTGAAAAGAGGTTCACCTGTCACAACGCCGCTTGCGGCTTTTGCGTTCCTTATTTTTCCGAGAGCTTCTTTGATCGTGAACTGCTCTTCGCTCTTTTCCGCAAAAAGTGCACAGCCAAGAGCCATGAACACAGGAGCTTCCTCTGGAAATACTGCATTTTCTCCCTCGGTAAGTCCGAGAGTTTTTATAAATGCGCGTCTGAGCCCTTTCAGGAACGAAAGCGGACCGCCGAGAAAAAGCACCTTTCCTTCAATTGTTCTTCCCTGTGCAAGTCCCGAAACCGTCTGATCAACAACAGCCTGAAAAATGCTTGCGCAGATGTCTTCACGCTTTGCACCCTGATTCAGAAGCGGCTGGATATCGGATTTGGCAAATACGCCGCATCGTGAAGCGATGGGGTATATTTTTTCTGCTTTAAGGGACATTTCATCCATTTCGGTGACAGAAACGCCCAGCAAAGTCGCCATCTGATCGATAAACGCACCGGTGCCTCCTGCACAGGAGCCGTTCATACGCTGTTCAACGCCGCCTGTAAGGAAAATAATTTTAGCGTCCTCACCGCCAAGCTCGATGACTGCGTCAGCGTCCGGGATCTTCTCTCTTACGGCTATAAAAGCAGAATGGACTTCCTGAACAAACGGAAGATCGGACGCAGTAGCAAGTCCCAGTCCTGCCGATCCTGTCATGCATATGCGGAATGAATCTCCGGGGAATTTTCCGCCGATGATCTCAAGCTGATTTTCAACTGTTTCCTTGACCTTTGAAAAGTGGCGCTGATATTCCGAATAAATTATTTCCTTTTTTTCATCTGTAATGACTGTTTTTACGGTCGTTGAACCGACATCAATACCAAGCGAATAAATAGCCATATCCTTTTGCCTTTCTGATTGCTTTCCTTTTATTAATGTATCTTTAACATTATAACACGTTTTTTTTAAAAAATAAAGTAATTTTTTCAATTTCCATAAAATTTAGACTGCCGGCAATATTTATTGACTTTCGGCGCTGTGCATGCTTCTGTAATATGATTAACAGGACCGGGCAGGGTAAAAACGCTCTCTTTTTATATAAAAACTCACAAAAAACACCTGTAAAAATGCATAATTATAAAAAATACTTGCATTTTTTTGAAATAGGTATATAATAATAATGTTAAGGAAATTGAGAAAGGATTGTTTTGCAATATGTTAATTTTAGTTGTTAACGCCGGAAGCTCATCGCTTAAATACCAGCTTATCAATATGGATGATGAAAGCGTTCTGGCAAAGGGTAACTGTGACAGGATCGGAATCGACGGTCACATTTCCCATAAAACAGCCGACGGAAGAACTCTTGATGAGGACTGCTCTTTCCCCACTCATACAGAAGCATTTGAAAAGCTTGTTGACACCCTTTTAAACAGCAGCGCTTCTGTTATCGGCAGCATGTCTGAGATCTCGGCAGTAGGTCACAGAATAGTACAGGGCGCTGAAGTATTCAGTGAAACAACTCTTGTAACAGATGAGGTCATTGATAAGATCGACGAGCTTGCTGAGCTTGCTCCTGTTCATAACCATGCTCACGCTCTTGCGCTCAGGGCATGCAAAAAGGTTTTCGACAAGTCTGTTCCGCAGGTGGTTGTTTTTGACACGGCTTTCCATCAGACAATGCCGCCTAAAGCTTATATGTACGGTATTCCTTATGAGGATTACGAAAAGTACCATGTAAGAAAATACGGCTTCCACGGCACATCTCACAGATTCGTATCGGCAGCTCTTGCAGAAGCTATGGGCAAAGACATAAAGGATATCAAGATCGTTTCATGTCATCTCGGAAACGGTTCCTCCATCACCGCAATCGAGAACGGAAAGTCGATAGACACATCCATGGGCTTTACTCCTCTTGATGGTATCATCATGGGCACAAGAAGCGGTGCGATCGACGCATCCGCTGTTACATACCTTGAAAAGAAAATGAATATGAGCCCTGATGAAATGAGCAATTACCTTAATAAACAGTGCGGATTCTTAGGCGTTTCACATATTTCCTCTGACAACAGGGAAATTTCAAAGGCAGTAAGCGAAGGTGACAAAAGAGCCATTCTTACAGCAGATATGCTCCGCTATGAGATCAAGAAGTTCATCGGTTCCTATGCCGCTGTAATGAACGGTCTTGACGCTGTTATCTTCACAGGCGGTATCGGCGAAAACGCTTCCGAAGTCCGTGAAGGCGTATGCACAAATATGGACTATTTAGGAATCAAAATCGACAATGAGCTCAACAATACAATACACGGCAAGCTTTGCAAGATCTCAACGGATGATTCCAGGGTAGAGGTATGGGTCATTCCTACAAACGAGGAACTTCTCATTGCAAGAGACACACTCGCACTTATTTCAAAATAAGATCGTTATATTTAAAGTGACCGGAAGAAAATCCCGGTCACTTTTTCTTTTGCTCAAATTATACTCAAATTAAATGTTTGTGTGAATTATCTGTAATTTTCAGTCAATAATATTTGTGCGGCCAAAATCAATCCGGCTGCTTTTACCGAAAATGCATAAAAAGGGCTTCCATTTGCTCCGCACACAGTGAAAGCCGGTGTTTTCGGCGTGTGTGCGGAGAATGGAGTTTAATTATGAGTAACCAGAACAACCAGCAGAATAACAATCAGAACAACAACCAGAATCAGAACCAGAATCAGAACAGCCGTCAGCAGAACGGTCAGAACAACCAGCAGAACAACCAGCAGAACAACAATCAGAATAATCGCAGCCAGAACAACAGATCAAACTTCTGATAAAAAAAGCGGTACATTAAGTACCGCTTTTAACTTTATTATCTTATATCTTATATTTTAACAAATCTCATCATCTGTCCGTCGGGAGCAGTTCCGCAGAAAATGTGCTTTGGTCTTGCCCATACCTGACCGTCGGCACATGATTTGTAAATTACAAGCTCTTCAAGAGTTTCGCTGTGCTTTGCGAGGGATACAACCTCATACTCTCCGCCCTTGTAGTGACGGTATCTTGCACCTGCAACAACTTCAGTTTCCCGGATCACAGGCTCAGCAGAAGGCTCGGGCTCCTCGTTGAGGATGTTGTCCTCGACTATAATCATGGATGAGAACGCAGGCATTTTGATATATGCGTTTCCGTTGCTGATATCAAGGGCATGTCCGCTGATAACATCAACCAGGTGCTGACTTCCTGTGCCAAAGCTCAGATCAAATTCGCGGTCTTCAAGATTGAGCGCTACATAAACGGTCTGACCATTAAGCTCCTTTGCAAAAACCATCTGCTGATTTCTGATGATCACAGTGCGGTAGCTTCCTGTTCTGAGTGCGGGATAAGCTTTATAAATTCGTCCCAGTTTTACAATGTGCTGATAAAGCTTTTCGTTTTTATCCGGAATATTATTAAGGTTAAGGCAAGGTCTTAACTTATCGTCGGAATTGTTTTCCTTCATACCCTTTACGCCGTACTCGCCGCCATAGTAAATTGACGGAATACCCGGCATTGCGTAGAGAAGTGTATATACATTATAAATATGCTCAGGGTTTGTAAGAGTGCTTGCGATCCTGTTAACATCGTGGTTATCGACGAAATTGTAAAGCACAAGTCCCGGATAAATTGCGCTGCTTCCCGACTGGCGGTTGATAGAATAGTCGATCTCAAAATAATTCTTTGTATTGTGTGAGGAATAAATGCCCTTGTAGCATTCGTAATTCGTAACGCTGTCCAGCATTTCAGGATTTGCCCATCTTTTATAGTCGCCGAAGATAATTTCGCCCATGAGCCAGAATTCAGGGTTTCTGCTCTTGCAGTGTGAACGTATTCTCTTGAAGAATTCAAAGTCAATACAGTCCGCAGCGTCAAATCTTATGCCGTCAATTCCGAATTCGTCCATCCAGAAGGTTACAACGTCCAGAAGATAGTCAGTGACTTCAGGATTTCTCATGTTTAGCTTTACAAGGTTGTAATGACCGTTCCATCCCTCGTACCAGAAATTATCTCCGCAGGGGCTTGAACCGCCGAAGTTCAGATTGTGGAACCATCCGCAGTAAGGCGAAGACTGTCCCTTTTCCTGAATATCCTTAAAATAAGCAAATCCGCGTCCCACATGGTTGAACACACCGTCAAGAATGATCTTTATTCCGTTTTCGTGAAGTGCATTACAAATTTTTTTGAAGGATTCGTTATCTCCCAGACGGCGGTCGATCATTTTATAGTCAATCGTGTCATAGCCGTGCTCGACAGATTCAAAGACCGGTCCGAGATAAAGCGCATCAACGTTCATTTCCTTGAAATGAGGTATCCATTCGATAATTTTGTCAAGACGGTATTCAACGGGTCCGCCCTCGTTGAACTTGGGCGCTCCGCAGAATCCCAGCGGGTAAATGTGATAGATGATGGCGTTGTCATACCAATGATTCATAATAATATAGCTCCTGTTCTGCCGCATACTTTAGCGACGTGTGATATTCCGCTTTTAAGGTAAACGGAAGACCTTTATTGTCCGGGTTTTCCTTCAAGGAAATATGTTGCCTCCATATCCGCAACACTCAGCGCAAAGGCAAGAGGAAACATTTCAAAAGCGCTTCCTACGCAGTTTTTGTCCTCGTTTCCGGAAAAGCCCATATGATACCTTATCGCAAATGCTTCTTCACGTGTAAGGCGCATAAAGCCTGAAATTATGTAAACGGATTTTTCTCCGTGTCCATAGGGCAGACGGTCGTTTATAGTGTAATAAGGGACCTTTTCCCAGACACCGTCTGAATTTTTTGCATTGCGGTAATCAACCGAATAGAAATTCATCTTGCACAGATCATGAAGAAGAGAAACGAGTGCGACAGTTTCTTCAGAATACTCCATGCCGTAAACTTCCTTTGTGCGCTGTCTTTCCAGATAATCTTTAAGACAGTAGTAAACATTGAGACTGTGTTCCACAAGACCGCCTTCGTATGAACCATGGTACCTGGTGCTGCTGGGCGCTGTGAAAAAATCGCTCTGATCGGAAAGCATGTAGCTGAGCAGTCTGTCCGCTCCGGGACGCTGTATGCATTTTCGGTAGATCTCAAGAAATTCTTCCTTTTTATCAGAACTCATAAAACCCTCCCTTCAAAATCAACCTGAATATATATAACATTTTAACATATATATAAGATTTTTTCAATGGCAAAGGAAGAAAAATACGCACATGTCCATAATAAATGTATGCAAGGCAGACATTTTTCCATGAATACGACTTTAAAAACAGTAAAATTCAACAAAAAAGTGTTGACTAATGATCGTTTTTGGTTTATGATATATGTGTATGTATTTATAAAAATGATTCCGGAGGATATATGAGCAGAAATATAATTGAAAAGCTTCCTGTGATGCTTCACGGAGCTGATTACAACCCCGAACAGTGGCTTGATATGCCGGAAATTCTTGAACGCGATATTGAGATGATGAAGAAAGCAAAGATCAACTGTGTTTCCGTCGGAATCTTCTCATGGGTTTCTCTCGAACCGGAAGAGGGAAAATTCACGTTTGAGTGGCTTGACAGCATTATAGAAAAGCTTTATAAAAACGGTATATATACCGTTCTTGCGACTCCCTCGGGTGCAAAACCCTCATGGATGGCTAAAAAGTATCCCGAAATCCTGAGAACCGAAGGAAACCGCATAAGAAATCTTCAGGGGGGAAGGCATAATCATTGCTACACCTCTCCGGTTTACCGTGAAAAGACAAGGATCATAAATACAAAGCTTGCACAGAGATATGCAAAACATCCTGCTGTTATATTATGGCACGTTTCCAACGAGATCCAGGGTGAATGCCACTGTGAGCTGTGTCAGGCTCAGTTCAGAAAATGGCTGAAAAAAAAGTACGGCTCCCTTGACAAGCTCAACAAGCAGTGGTGGACAAACTTCTGGAGCCACACCTATACCGACTGGGAAGAGATCGAATCCCCTGCACAGCACGGCGAACCATGTATCCACGGGCTGAATCTTGACTGGAAGCGATTCTGTACAGAACAGACCGTCGATTTTTATATGGAGGAAATAAAACCTCTTAAAGAGGCTGCCCCCGAAGTGCCTGTGACCATTAACATGATGGGTTTCTATGACGGAATTGACTACTGGGGTTTTAAGGACGTCATAGATATTGTTTCCTGGGATTCATACCCTATGTGGCACAACGGAGGAAATGACGATATCGGAAATGCCGTATGGAATGCCTGCTGGCATGACGTTATGCGCTCCATGAAGCAGCAGCCGTTCCTCATGATGGAAAACACGCCCAGCACAACCAACTGGAGCGGAGTATCAAGACACAAGCGCCCGGATATGAATACACTTACAGCAGTCCAGGCAATAGCTCACGGGTCAAACAGCTGCCAGTATTTCCAGTGGCGGCAGAGCCGGGGCGGAGCTGAGAAATTCCATAGTGCAGTTGTAAGTCATAACGGCTCGGACAAAACGAGAATTTTCCGTGAGGTCTGCAAAACAGGGGACGCTGTTTCAAAGCTCAGCGATGTTCTTACAGCCGATGTCCGTGCGGAAGCTGCAATTATTTTTGATGTGCAGAACAAGTGGGCGATCGAGGACAGCAAGGGACCCAGAAACGAAAACAAGGGCTATACAGACCTGGTTCTGAGAATTTATCAGTCATTCTGGAAAAAAGGAGTCAGCGCGGACATAATAAATATGGACGCTGCTCTTGACAAATACAAGCTTGTCATCGTACCCATGGGTTACATGCTCAGAGGGGATTTTGCACAGCGTCTTGCTGAATTTGCCGGGAACGGAGGAACTGTAATAACCACGTTCTTTACGGGAATGGTAAACGAATCCGATCTTTTCTACTTAGGTGAAACTCCTGCATGCGGTCTCTCGGATATGATGGGAGTAAGCTTTGAGGATATTGACGCTCTCTACGACTATCAGAAGAATACTGCTGTTATGAACGCAGATTCCGGTATTGAGGGCGAATATGAGATAAAGATGCTCTGCGAGATTGTAAATGTAAAGACAGCTGAAGTGCTCGGCACATACAAGGATGACTTTTATAAGGGGTGTCCTGTTCTTACCGTTAATGAATACGGGAAAGGAAAGGTTTATTACATCGGTGCTTTCCTTGATGAGGAGTTTTTCGACCGTTTCCTTGAAAAGATATTTGCTGAATGCAGTATTGCAAAAAATCTTGATACAGAGCTTCCCTGCGGCGTTACTGCCGGAAAGCGTATTGCAGAGGACGGAACTGAGTACATATTTATTCAGAACTTTACGGCGGAGGAAAAGAAATTGAGTCTTCCGTATGCTCTTCATGATCTGATAAGCGGAAATGATTATAATGATAGCGCCGTGCTTGTACCTTACGGAGCAATGGTCTGCATCAGGAAAAAATAACGAATCGGAGGAAAGTTTATAATGAGAATCAAAAAGTCTATTGCGCTTGCGGTTTCGGCTCTTATGATGACCGCAGGGTTTACAGGCTGCTCGGGAAAGAGCGACAAGGAAAGCGCAGCAGCAGTAAAATATAACTGGAGCAATGTTGCCATAGGCGGCGGCGGGTATGTTACAGGCATGGAATACAGCAAGGCTGAAGAGGGCCTTGTATATGCAAGAACTGATATCGGCGGCGCTTACCGCCGGAGCAAGTCACAGGACAGCTGGGTCGCAATTACAGATCACCTCGGCTCGGATGAGTGGAATCTTATAGGTATTGAAAGTATCGCTGCTGACCCTGTTGACGCCAAAAGAGTCTATATTGCCTGCGGTACTTATATGGATACTTCAAACGGTGCCATTTTAAGCTCCGATGATTACGGCGAGACATGGACAAGATTTGACCTTCCGTTCGGCTGCGGAGGAAACCAGTCCGGACGAGGAACCGGCGAACGTCTTGCAGTTGATCCCAAGGACAACAAGAACGTATATTTCGGAAGCAGAACACAGGGGCTCTGGAAATCAACAGACTACGGAAAAACATGGGCTCAGGTGACATCCTTCCCGACAACAGGCAGCTACAGCCAGGAGGGGAATGCCCTTGGTGTTATGTGGGTCAGATTTGATCCGAATTCAGAGGATGTATATGCAGGTGTTGCAGAATCAAATGACGGAAAATGCATTTACAGATCTTCCGACAAGGGCGAAACATGGACAGTTTTTGCTTTGCCCGAAAAGGGACTGTATCCGCTTCAGGCTGATATTTCACCGAACGGAAAAATGTATATTTCATGCAGCGATAACTGCGGACCGAACCTTTCTCCTGAAAACGGAAAGGTATACGCATTCGACATGGCTGCCGGATCGTTCACGGATATAACTCCGCAGGTGGGTGACGGAAGATACGGCGGCTTCAGCGGAGTTTCGGTTGACGCTCAGAACCCGGACACAGTTGTCGTTTCAACTGTAGGCTTCTGGAGCGAATACGGAGATAATATCTACCGTACAACGGACGGCGGTGCAACATGGTCTGCCTTCTACGATAAAAACAAGAATTATACTATGGACACCTCCGAGGCTGACTGGCTCAAATGGGGCAATGAAGAAGCAAAGCTGGGCTGGTGGACTTCTGATATAAATATAAATCCGTTTAATTCAGATGAGGCTATGTACGGCACCGGCGCCACGATCTACTCAACTGTAAATCTGACTGCTCTGGGAACCGGAACGCCCGTTACTGTCAAGTTTGACGCATATGGTCTTGAGGAAACAGCTGTTTATAAAATGGTTTCTCCTCCGGAAGGCGGACCGCAGCTCTATTCTATCATGGGCGACCTTACAGGATTTTCTCATGTTGATGTTACGAAATGCCCCGATGACCAGCATTTTATGAAGGACGGAGACCCTTCTGATATCGACTGCGCATGGCTGAATCCTGATATTGCAGTAAGATCCGGTGACTCCGCAGGCGCTCTGAGGTATACTACTGACGGAGGGGTTACATGGAACAGATGTACAGCTCTGCCGGAAAGCGCAGCAGACGGAACGGTTGCGGTATCTGCTGACGGAAGCTCCTTTATCTGGACTCCTGCTACAAGCACAGGCAAATCCTATGTTACCTATGATATGGGTGAGACATGGTTCTTTGTAAACGGTATCGGATATGGTGCTGCGATCGCGGCAGACAGAGTAAATCCGAACAAGTTCTATGCAGTATACAATGACATGTTCTTCTATTCGGAAGACGGCGGACAGAATTTTACATCCACAAACATGGTAATGCAGAATGCAAAAATTGCTGCTGTCGGCGACAGAGAGGGTGATGTCTGGGTTTACAACAACGGTCTTATAATGCACACCGAAGACGGCGGACAGAATTTTAAGACGATCAAGAATTTCAAGTGTGAAGCAATGGGCTTCGGCGCCCCCGAAAAGGACGGCGATTACATGGTGATCTATGCTATGGGCGACAACGAAAAGGACGGAGACGGTATCTACCGTTCAACCGACAAGGGCGAAACATGGGAAAGGATCAATGATGAACATCACCTTTTCGGCAACCTGACTCATTCTATTACAGGTGACAGCACGATTTACGGAAGAGTTTACTTCGCAACAAACGGACGCGGTATCGTCATGGGCGATATAGCTGAATAAATTTACCTCAGGATGATTTCAGCGTGAAAAATCACGCTGAACTGATGCAGACAGGCTCAGTATAATCCGGAAATCTCCGTTATATGCCGCTTGGGAGATTTCCGTTCCGGTCTGCTGATAATTCAAGCGGCAGAATGGAGATAATTATGAAATATTATATTGGTATTGATCTTGGCGGAACAAACATCGTTGCAGGTGTTGTAGATGAAAAATACAACATTATTGCGAAATCAAGTACAAAAACAAATCTTCCCAGACCTGAAAAGGAAATTGCCGCTGATATGGCAAAGGTCGCAGTCCAGGCTGTAAAGGAAGCAGGGATCACAATGGACCGGATCGAGTGGGTCGGTATCGGAACTCCCGGAATTGCAAACAGCGAGAAAGGTATTATCGAATACTCCTGTAACCTTGGCTTTAACAATACTCCAATGGTTGAATATATCAGAGAATTTATCGATAAGCCCGTATTTATTGAAAATGATGCAAACGCAGCTGCGTACGGCGAATATGTTGCCGGTGCGGCAAAGGGAGCTAAAAACGCAGTCTGCATTACTCTTGGAACAGGCGTAGGCGGCGGAATAATTATTGACGGCAAGATCTACTCAGGTTCAAACTTTGCGGGTGCTGAGATCGGTCATATGGTTATTGAGGTTGACGGACCGCAGTGCACATGCGGAAGAAAGGGATGCTTTGAGGTGTTCTCTTCAGCTACCGGACTTATCCGTATGTCAAAGGAAGCAATGGAAAAGGACAAGAACACATTGATGCACAAGATCACTGCTGAAAGAAAGGGCAAGGTTACTGCAAGAACTTCATTCGATGCTATGAGAATGGGTGATAAGACGGCAAAGGAAGTAGTTGACAAGTATATCAAGTATCTTGCAGCAGGAATCACAAATACCATCAATATCTTCCAGCCCGATATCCTGTGTATCGGCGGCGGTGTATGCAATGAGGGTGATCCGCTTCTTCTTCCTGTAAAAGCCCTTGTAAAGGAAGAAGTCTATACAAAAAATTCACCTAAGAATACTGAAATCGTAATTGCAAAGCTTGGAAATGATGCAGGTATAATAGGTGCGGCATTCCTCGGAATGGCAAAATAAAAAACTCTTAAAGCTATATTAAACAATTCTGTTCTGTGAGAACAGCAAGACCCCCTGTGGTTCACTATTGTGCCATAGGAGGTCTTTTTTCATATGTGCCCGATCAGGAATTATTGTTTCTGTAAACACTGGGCGTCATACCCGTGATCTTTTTGAACTGACGTACAAAATAAGAAGGAGTGCTGTACTGACATGCGTCAGCGATTTCTTCGACAGACATTTCAGTATGCTTCAGCAGATTTGAAGCGTACTTGATTCTGCTCATTATCAGATCCTGTGATACACTTGTTCCGAAAGTGTTGCTGTAAAGATGCTGGAAACGGGAACGGCTTAGTGCGAGTTCTTCGGCAATTGCATCAATGCTCCAGTCTCGGCACGGCCAGCGGTATATGCATTCACGGATCCACAGCAGCCGTTCACCATAAACGGACTCGGAAAACCCCTGTGATGGCTGATTCAATATGATTTGTTCGTGTACTTTATATATAAGCATTTTCAAATACAGGTCAACTGTTTCCTGGCGGTGAATATGGGCAGAGTAAAATTCATAGCACATATTGCCGACAATCCTGGAAATGGCAGTTATATTGCCGAGATGTATGGGTTCATTCAGAGGAAGCAGTTCTCGTATCAGCGCTTCTTCATTTTCATCCGGTCCGAAATGGATCCAGTCATCAATATATTCTTCGTTATCAGCATGATAATATTCAGGAAATTCAGGTGTATAAAGAATATAAGAATCCGGCTGCACTGCGATATCCTTTCCGTTTATCCGGAATACAGCCGGTGTTTTGATCACAAGAAAGAGCCAGTCTCCGGCGCCGTCGGGACGGTCTATAAGAAAAGTTGGTTCATGTTTGTGATGATACCCGATTTCATCCATTCGCATTATACAACCTCCTTGTTTTGCTATGCAGGGAGCAAAGTCAGGTTTGCGTATCTGCAAGGGGATTTTAATAAATTGTTTTCAACTATTATATCATATTGTTTAAAAACCGTCAAGAATATACAGCACGAAAGAACCAAAATTACAGCACGTTTGTGAATTGACTTTGGTGATTCTGAAGTATATAATAAAATTATCTGCTAAAATTTTGAAATATTTTTATTTGAAGGAGGCAAAATATGAAACTCAAGAAAATAGCCGCAGGCATAACAGCTTTTGTATGCTGCTTCGGAACGCTTTCCCTGTTTCCGGAAATTGCAGAGAAAACGTATGCAGCCGAGTTTGTACACAACGATTTTGAAGTGAACTATGACGGCTGGTATGGCAATTCAGACGCAGTAAAGCTGATTGCACAGTCGGGTGCAGGATACGAAAACTCCAGAGGAATGCTTGTAAGCGGAAGACAGTCGGCTTCTGACGGTGTAAGCTCATCAAAGGGATTCTATCTTGAGGGCGGAACTGAGTATGATTACAGTGTAAAGGTTTACAGCGAAACCGCTGAAAAATTCCATGTTTCTCTGCTTTGCATTGACCAGGAAACAGGAGAAGAAACGGTAAAAGAGCTTGTTTCAAAAAATGTCAGTGCGGGAAAGTGGACAGAGCTTTCAGCGAAATACACAGCGCCTGAAAACAGCTATGAGTTCAGACTGACGATCACAGCGGACAGTACAAATGATTTCCGATTTGATGATGTGATTGTAACAGCTGATAAAAAGCCGGATTCGGACACGGTATTTGCAGCCACAGCTGAAAAGGGCTTAAAGGACGAATTTGCAGCATATTTCAGAGTTGGAAATATTCTGAACGGCGGAACGGTTCAGAATTCTGCGATTACGGCTAATATTATCAAGGATTACAACAGTATAGAATGTGAAAACGAAATGAAGCCGGACGCGACTATTGTCCAGTCACAGTGCAGCGGAACGAATGTAGGTGTTTCAATTAATAGTGCTGCTGCAATTATGGATTTCTGTGTGCAGAACGGTATTGCAATGAGAGGACACACTCTTGTATGGCACAGCCAGACGCCAACATGGTTTTTCAAGGAAAATTATGACGCAGGCGGAGCATGGGTAAGCAGCTCGACTATGGACGCACGTATGGAGAGCTACATAAAAAATATGTTCAGTGCTGTCAAGACACAGTATCCTGAGCTGAACCTTTATGCCTATGACGTGGCAAACGAGTGTATCAGCGACAGTGAGGAACGCACTGCAAATAACGGCGGTTCAAGAGAACCGGGTGAAAATATAAGCGGACAGTCACCATGGGTACAGGTTTACGGCGACAACAGCTTTGTGGAAAAGGCATTTACATACGCAAGAAAATATGCTCCTGAGGGCTGTGATCTTTACTACAACGACTACAACGAGTACTGGGATCACAAGCGGGATGCAATTTACAGTATGTGCAAGTCGCTTTATGAAAAGGGACTTCTTGACGGTGTCGGAATGCAGTCCCATATTCCTGCAAATGCAACCGGCTTTGCGGGTACCGATTCATACATAACAGCAATGGATAAATATCTTTCAATCGGCTGTGATGTACAGGTTACAGAGCTTGATATAAGCCTTGAAAGCGGCACATATACACTTCAGAATCAGGCAGATAAGTATAAGGCAATCTTTCAGCATGCTATGGATGTTAACACAAGCGGAATATATAACGGTAAAGTAACAGCTGTATGTATCTGGGGACCGAATGATGCAAACTCATGGCTGAGTGCAGGCAGTGACGCTCTGCTTTATGACAGCAATAATCAGCCGAAGCTTGCGTATACCACACTTACTGCAATGATCCCTGAATCAGAGTGGGGTGACGGAACAGACGTTGACGGACCTGTTGAGCCGAATGAATACGGCTGGTATTTTGCAGACGGCTTTGAGGGGGACACCTGCTCATGGCAGGCAAGAGGTTCTTCAGGAATTATGACAAGCGGAAGGACATATTATGTAGGAAGCGAGGCGCTTCTTGTTCAGGAAAGAGCGGCTGCATGGAACGGCGCATACAAAACACTGAACTCCAGAGCATTTGTTCCGGGGAATGAATACAGCTTCAGTGTAAATGTAACATATTTTGACGGCGGAGCAACAGATAAGTTCTATCTGAAGCTTCAGTATACAGATGCAAACGGTGATACCCAGTATGACAAAATTGCTGAGGGTACAGGAATCAGGGGTGAGTGGATACAGCTTGCCAACAGGAACTATCTTATCCCGTCAGGCGCATCAGATATGAGTATCTATGTTGAAACGGCTGAAACAACAAATAATTTCTATATAGATGAGGCAATAGGTGCTGTTGCAGGCACATATATACTTGGCGCGGGTGAATCAAAGGATATTGTTCCCGGTGACATAAACTTTGACGGAGTTGTAAATGTATATGATCTTTGCATGGCAAAGCGCGGTCTCATGAACGGATTCAGCGGAAAGGCAGCAGAGCTCGCAGCCGATGCAGATCAGAGCGGTGTAACAGATATCACTGATATTCAGCTGATCTGCGATTTCCTCCTTGCGAAAATTTCAGAGTTTCCTGTTGCAGAAAAGGTGATCGATACAGCTGCAATGGAACAGCTTTTCTCCGGAATAACAATTGCTTCGAGCTATAAAGAGGACGGTGAAAACAATCCGCTTTACACTCAGCGTTTCGGTGCAGACCCGGGAGTTATGGAATATAACGGCAGAGTCTATGTTTACATGACAAACGATGTGATTGAGTATGACAGCAACGGAGACGTTACTGAAAATACATATGCTCAGATAAACAAAATAAACTGTATTTCATCAGACGATATGGTAAACTGGACAGACCATGGTGCAATAGAAGTTGCCGGTTCTGATGGTGTGGCTAAGTGGGCAACCTGTTCATGGGCTCCATGTGCGGCGCATAAGACAATCAACGGCAAGGAAAAATTCTTCCTTTATTTCTGCAACGGAGGAAACGGTGTAAGCGTTCTTACAGCAGACAGTCCTGCGGGTCCCTGGAGCGACCCTCTCGGCAAAGCGCTTATTACAAGAGCTGTACCGAACTGTTCAGATATACCATGGCTCTTCGACCCGGCAGTTTTTGTCGACGATGACGGAACAGGCTATCTTTGCTTCGGCGGAGGAGTGCCTGAGGGAAAAACAGCAATGCCCGGAACTTCCAGAGTTGTAAAGCTGGGCGACGATATGATAAGTCTTGCCGGCGATCCTGTTACAATTGACGCCCCGTATCTTTTTGAAGATTCTGGAATAAATAAAATCGGAAATAAATATTACTATACCTATTGCTCAAACTGGAATACAGGCGGCAACAGTTATGGTTTGACCAGCGGAGCTATTGAGTATATGATCGCAGATAATCCTCTCGGACCCTATACTTACGGCGGAGAACTGTTCAAAAATCAGGGCAATTTCTTCCCCGGACTGGGAGGAAACAATCATCACTCCATTACAGAGCTTAATGGTCAGCTTTATCTGTTCTACCATTCACGTCCGGTAGAATCGGCAATGGGAATCAGCGGAAATTACAGAAGTCCTCAGGTGGATAAAATCACTATGAACGGAACTTCGATGAATAGTGTTACCGGTACAATGGCAGGTATACCACAGCTTAAATCCATAAATCCTGATCAGAAGGTTCAGGCGGAAACTATGTCAAATCAGTCAAATGATATTTCAGTAAGCGGTTTGGGCGATACAGTTGTAACCGGAACAAAGGGCAGCTGGATAAAGGCAAGCGGAGTTGATTTCTCAGGAAATGAAAGTAATCTGACTGTCAGGGCTTCATCTGAAAAAGGCGCTGTTATTAAAGTATGTACAGGCAGTGCAGACGGTTTAGCTGTGACTTATGCTGAGATCCCGGCAGGCAGTTCAATGAGCGAGGTGACTGTTCCTGTTATAAATTCTGTAAGCGGCAGTAAGGATGTATACTTTGTGTTCAGCGGTGAAATTGAAATGGATTACTGGTATTTTTATTAAATTTTAGTTATAACATTATAATAAGCTTAACATAAAATATCTGGTTATAATTGAATCTGTCCGGAGCAGATAAATAAGATCTATGCCGCACTGAACAGAAAATGAGTCAGCAGCTCTCGGCAAAGCTGGAACCAATTGCGGTTTAAATCTGCCGCGGTTCCATTTCAGGGATTGAGGATCAGACCAGAACTGTTTCGGTATTGAGCTATGGGGACTGGCACAGATCCTCGGCAAGCCGGTGGACAGCTTTTTTAAGGAAAACTGAATGTGTGATTATATAACAGATTCAGGCTTATGCAAAAAGTGCAGCGGAATTTCCGTCTGCACTTTTTGTGTTATATATTTCGGGACTTATGCGTTTACCTTTGCCGGCATGCAAAATAGTGTTTCTCTTTAAAAGATGTTGAAAAAGGTGCGGTACCGGTTTATCGTTTGCCCCACATTGCTCTGGAATATCCTCATGAAATATTTTGGATCGCTGTAACCGCACAGAGAGGAGATCTCAGTAATACTCATGGAAGTTGTACACAAAAGATATTTTGCTAAAGAGATCCGGCTTATAATGCAATCCTGATGATAGCTTACTCCAAAGTATTTTTTGTATATATTTCTGAAATATCCTTCGCTTAAACTGAGCCTGCGGCTGATTTCATTGATTGATGGAGATGCTGCAGGATCCATATAAATGCTGTTACGGCATTTCAGAAGTGTTTCAAAATAAGGAAGCAGTCTTTTTTCGGAAAGACGGCATACCTTGTGCTGAATTTCCTCCATAACAGATGAATATACAGTTTCGTAAACAAACTCACTTTGAGAGTACAGTCTGCTGCTGCATACAAAAGAATTGATACCGTATCTTTTTACATAAATATCCTTATGTACAAGAAGTATCTCAAGCTTGTCAGTTATCATAGGAATATCATTTTCGGAAAAGTTTCCGATCAAAGCGAAAGCATATGTTTTTTCGCTGATGTGTCCGCATATAGCTTCACTGTTATGTGAAAGCTGACGTATTGATTCCGCGATCACCTGAGCTGTCTGAATATTGTTTTTTTGCATATCAAAGCGGGTCTCAGGTGAAAAAAGCTGCGTTTCAAGACAGATCATGATTATATTTGAGCTGTTCTGTGATTTGCTTAAAGCTGTCGTGATCGCTTTTTTAAAGCCTTTTTGATTGTAAAGCCCTGTAATCGTATCATAGTATTCTGATATGTTCTGGCATTGAATGAAGTAGCGGATATCATTTTTCATCCGCAGAAATTCCAGAGCATTTGCAGCTGCTTTCAGCAAATTGCGGAATGTGTAATCGTATGAATCGGGCTTGTTATACCGGAGTACGATATAACCCATCAATCTGTCTGAAAAGAACAGAGGACAGAAATAATATGCTGCTGCATCGGACTGTGCGGACATTAGTCTTGAAAGCATATGCTTGTGCATAAGCTGAGGCTCTTCCTTGTCCGGTGAAATAACGCGGTAATAATTAATTGTATCGCTCTGGGGTCTGCTTTCGTTCCAGTCTTCAAAAAGGCAGATGTAGATCTCGCTTACATTGCGGAACAGGAACAGGAAATCCTTTATGACGCAGACATAGTCATGAATGGAATTACATTCCGTAAGACGATGCTCAAGCTGGCTGAATAAATTCAGGAAACTGGATGTTTTTTCTTCATGGGCTGTCTGAAGTTCATTTATAAAATGGCTGTCCGAACTGCATCCGCAGGTTGTTCCGGGAATGATTACTCCTTCAGGCGGTGAAGGTTCTTCAAATTTATTGTTTCTGACTTTTGAAATAAGCCAGTTTACAGCTTCTTTTCCGATTTCCTTTCTGTTTCTCTGAAAAGTCGTCAGCAGCGGTGAATGATAAATTCTTTCCCTGATATATTCATAACCGGTAACTGCAACTTTTTCCGGGATCTTTATACCGCTGACCATAAGCTCATCCAGCAGACCGTATGCCATATAGTCATTTGTACAGACAACTGCCTGAGGGAAGGGACGTTCCCCTCTGATATAGCTCTGTGCCAGGGATTTTCCCGAATTGACCCAGAAATCTCCGAAAATCACTTTTCCTTTATTAAATGGTATACCGTGCTTTTCCAGTGACTGACGATATCCGCTTACCCTGATGTGGGATGCTGCGACCTGTATATGTCCCGTGAGGATATCTATATCCTTATAGCCGTGACACTCAATCAGATGATCTGTTATTGACTCAATATCGCGGGCATCGTCCGTGTTAATAAAATGAAAATCAGGAAGAGTGAAATTCGGCAGCGGTACTCCCAGCGCAACAATCGGAATATGGCTCTGAAGTTTCAGCTTTTCCAGAATGTTTTTTTGAAGCTCGGTATTGATGATAGCTTCAGAAAAGAGAATCAGTCCGTCGATCTCGGAAGAAAGGATAAGATCATAGATCTGATTTTCCGTATAAAGAGCAGTATTGTATTCATTGGGATTGTAAATATTTGAAAATACAGCAATATCGATGTTGTTTGCCTGCGCCTGTTCTATGATGCCGTTGAGCATCTGTCGCTGCTCGATATCCGAAACCTGTGCGGCAATAACGCCGAAAATGAGTCTGCTGTTTTTGCCGGGCAATATTTATTCCCCCTTTCTTTTCCTGTTGGTTGTATTATACAGATATTTTTTCATTTTGTCAAGTATAATGTTCAAATAGTCCACCGATTATTCACTTTATGGGTTGATTTTGGTGAAATATAGTGATATTATTTAAACAGAAAGCTGAAACGCACAGGATTTTGGCACAGAGTATGAACAGAAAAAGAGTACTTTTGAGCTGCAAAAACAGCACAAAAATCAATTGATTTGTATCTGCAAATTATTTAAAATGAATGCAGATATAAACATTAAACAAGGGGAGGAATTTTTATGAAGAAACTTAAACGGTTTTGTTCGGCAGCGATATCTGCTGTTATGATGCTTAGTTTTCTGACGCTTTTGCCGGTGAATCCGGTTACAGAAAAATTAAGCTCATCGCAGATTACAGCTGAGGCAGCGTCAGCTATGCGCCGGCCATGTTCATCGGAAGCGCCGATGTGGATAGTTCATATTGAAACATGGAACCATGCAGATCCTCAGAAGATAATAAACCTGATACCTGAGGATATCAGACCATATGTTGTTTTTAATATTTCCATGTCAATATACTGGGTTCAGGATAAAGACGAATGGGGTATGGTTCTGGACGGCTATGAGCTGGCAAAATCATGGATCAAAGCTTGTGCCGATGAAGGAATATGGTGTATGATTCAGCCGTCAAGCGGCGGACAGTGCCATTTCCCTGACTATGATTCATCAGGAAATATAGTGGATTTCCCGAACAAGAGCAAATTTGTGCAAAAAGCAGACTCTGATTACGAAAATACCATTTACGCAGAGTTTTTCCGTGATTATCCCAACTTCATCGGTTTCAATTACTGTGAACAGTTCTGGGGATTTGAACAGGAGGACTTTCCTATAACATGTCCGCAAAGATATCAGCATTTTGCAAATCTTCTCAAGCTCTGCAACAAGTACGGCGGATATCTTGACATAAGCTGGTGCGGAAATGAGTGGAGTCCGAAGATCAATCCTCTTGCAATGCTCAAACAGGTTCCTCAATGGGAAGAAGCATGCCGTCTGTATTCTGAAAATCTTATTCTCGAAGAAAAATACACACAGGCAAGCTATATAGCAGATGTTGAGAGCCTTGTTTTCGGTTACTACACATCAGGCTACTGCGGAAACTTTGGTATTCGCTATGACGAAACCGGCTGGACGGACTCTACATGGAGCGGTACCGGTGTTTCCACAAAAGACCAGTTCAATCAGGCGACAGGGCTTCCTGTTTATCTTGAAAGAATGGTAAAGAACGGTGCAACTGTTATTGACGGTCCTGAGCTTGTTACAGTAGATGATTTTAAAGAAACTAACGGATATACCGACAGCGAAGGCTATCATGTAAGAGATTGGGCAATGTATGACCAGTTCCAGAATGTTCCTATGGACTTTATGCGTAAAATTGCCGACGGAACAGTCAGAATACCTTCAAGAGAAGAAGTTATTTCAAATACAAAAGTAGTGGTTATTCAGGATGTTGCCGACGGTGCAGGCAAGACATGGGATGAGCCGTACAGCAGCTACCCCACATTGTTTGAGGGGATTTACCGTATGAGCGGAGACGGAAACCTCAAATTAAATCATAATCTTTACAAAAGCACAGGCCGCTATCAGACAATTCCGACTGTATATGCTTTGAAGGATGACCTTGCGAAATCCATTCCTGTGCAGGTAAAGCAGTCGGAAATTGCTTCACGCTGGTCTACAATAGAGGCAAAGCAGAACGAATTCAATAAGCTTTATCCTTCAGCAGATTATTATGGAAACTGTTATGTCGGACGAAATCAGAATTCATGGGTTGCTTACAACTATAATAAGGACGGCAGTAACTGCGGTGCAGTTCTTTCACTGAAATACAATACCTGTAAAGACCTTGATGTGAATTTCAATGCTTACGGTTCAGCACTTATCAATGAATACAGCGACCATATTGATATTTACGCAAATAACTATAACGAAAAAGATCAGACAAAACTTGTAACTGATACATTTAAAATTTCAGGTTGTTCATCCGAGCCGACAGTCACTTATAAGGACAGAGGCGTGAACCAGCTGAAAAGTGAAGTGTCGACTTCATATTCCAACGGTACATACACCATTACAGTAAAGCATAACGGTCCTCTTGATATTTCTGTAAAGTGTTCAGGCAGTGAAACAAACCGCAGTCAGGCAACAGCTAAAAAGGCGCTCACAGCACCTGCTGCTCCGGACTTCTACACGGGTATCCGTCAGTATGAAGCTGAACTGTTTGACCAGAAAAATATTGAGGGCAATGCAGCAAACGCCTGCGGCAGCGGAATTACAGGTATTCAGGGGCAGGGATTTCTGAAATTCGGTACAAAGAATACTGCGGCTGTCAAGGACACTGTAAGCACAACAAAGGCAGGAACGTTTACAATGAATCTTCGTTATTCTGCCACATCTGATATAAGCTGTGTTGATCTTTATGTGAATGGCTCAAAGGTCAAGACGCTTTCGCTCGGAAAGGGCTCAAGCCTCAGCGACTGGAAAACAGTATCCGAAAAAATAACACTCAAACAGGGTGATAACAAAATTGAATTAAAGGCGAATGCAACTCTTCCAAGTACACTTTATCTTGATAACTTTACTGTTGAAGGTGATTTCGGCGATGCTGCTCAGAAAGAGCTTGAGCCTATAAGCGGTACTCTTATTACAAATCTTGTCCGCCTTGACAAGGAAAATGGCGCAGACTGGTCAATTGAAACCGGTTTCAAAACAGGTTCAAAGCTTTTCGGAGACCGCGATCTTACAGCAACTTCAGTTCCGTCAAATCTCAGCGGAGCAGAGTATATCAGAACTGCCTGTGATTCCAAGCTGATCACAACAGATCTTGGTACATTTACAGCCGGCGCTGACATAACAGCGTATATTGCAGTTGACACAAGAGTTACAGCAAATCTTCCGGCATGGCTCGGCAGCTGGACAAAGACAGACAGCTCAATTTCAACCTCAAACGAATTGACTCTGCAGCTTTATAGAAAGAACTTCAGTTCCGGCGACAGCGTTACTCTCGGAACAAACGGCGGTTCAAATGAATCTGTAAATTACATTGTTTTAGCTGTACCGCAGGAAGTTGAACCAATAAGCGGAACTCTTATCAGGGATCTTACAGTATTTGATAAGGAAAACGCTGCTGACTGGTCAATCTATGATGACTTCAAGCCGGGTTCACAGCTTTACGGTGACCGTGATATCACAGCGGTATCAGCGCCGAAAAATCTTATCGGAGCTGAAACAATCAGAACAGCCTGTGATTCCAAACTGCTTACAACCCAGGAAGGAAAGTTTACGGCGGGTGCAGACATTACTGTGTATGCCGCAGTCGACGAGCGTGTTACCGGAGATCTTCCCGAATGGCTTCTGGCATGGACCTATGCCGGAACGGCTGTTACAACATCAAACGATGTCACACTTGAACTTTATAAGCTGAATGTGAAATCCGGGGATGCAGTGGCACTGGGAACAAACAGCGGAAGCGGAAATTCAGCAAATTATGTAATTTTTGCAGTGCCGCAGGAAAGCATTACAAAGGGTGATGTTAATCTTGACGGTGTGGTCAATGTATTTGACGTTATCGCTGCAAAGCGAGGCTTCAGTGCCGGTTTTGCAGATGCCCGTTCTTTTGATGCTGCTGATGTTGACAAGGATGAAAAGTTTGAAAAGGATGACATGCAGCAGATCCGGGACTTCCTTCTCTCAAATATCAATAGCTTTGAGGAAAATCCATTGACAAAACCAGCACCTTCTGTTCCGGAAGAAAATGTGACTGTAACACCTGAAGTTTACATGGCAAGGGTCAGTGCAGCGCTGCTTGAAAATGAAACAGCTGATTCAACACAGGAAAAAACCGGAACAGCTTACGGAACCTTTGAAAAGGTAACCATCAGTTCTGATGTATGCAAAAGAAATAAGAATTTTAATGTCCTTCTTCCTGCCGGCTATACAGATTCCAAAAAATATCCTGTGCTCTATGTGCTTCATGGATACTGGGGAGATGAGGATGCTCTTCTTGACAAGGGAGATGCTTCACTGAAGCTCAGACAGATAATCGGCAATGCTATTGCCGAGGGGGACGCTGAGGACATGATCGTAGTATTTCCTGATATATACGCAAGTGATACACAGGATAAATGCGACGGATTAAATGATAAGAACAATGCGGCGTATGATAATTTCATAAATCTTCTTACCAAGGAGATCATGCCGTATGTGGAACAGAATTATTCGGTTAAAACAGGCAGAAACAATACTGCGATCACCGGATTTTCCATGGGCGGCAGAGAGTCTCTCAATATAGGCTTCACTCGTCCCGATCTGTTCGGATATGTAGGCGCAATGTGTCCTGCACCCGGACTTACTGACGACCTGATCCCTGCGTATAATCTGAAGTTTACAGGTTCCTCTCCGTATCTTCTTATGATAAGTGCAGGTTCAAATGATCAGATCGTATGGTCAACACCTGCCGGTTATCATGACACGCTTAACAATAACAGTGTGACTCATGTATGGCATTACGTTGAAGGCGGAGATCACGGCGGTCAGACTATTCGCCCGCACATGTATAATTTTGTGAGAAGCATTTTCAAAGCATAATACATGATGTGTTTTTGATGACCGTTTTACAGTGGTAAAACTTTCAGTGCTTATATCTTAGCAAAACGGAGCTGTAATGCTGCACCGGATAAATTACAGAGTGCACATTTATAAACTTTCCCTCACTTTCGCAGCTCCGTTTTGCATTTAAATATCAAATAAAATTTTTCAAAAAACAGCAGATTAAAAGCCTTCTCCATTGCAGAAGGCTTTTTTATTTTGTTTGCACAGGCGGTCTCAGCAAATATTTTATGTTGACAGATCATTATCCAGGGATTATACTACATATAAGAAATATTATATTAACGTGCCGTTTGGCTCGTCATTCGCAGTGACAAACCCGAATAAATCAATAGCCGGATGCAGGGGTTATAGTGAAAGATCATGCTGTATAGATTCAAACAGTTGCTCTGTCAGCCGCTCAGGAGATATTAGTTGCTGTTTGCGCTGACGTACATTGCGGCAGAATGGAGATAAATATGAAAACAATAGTTGTTTACAGGTCAAAAACAGGCTATACAAGAAGATATGCGCAGTGGATCGCTGAGGAACTGCACTGCGATATCAAAGAAAATGCAGCGCTCAGTGATATTATGGACTATGACATGATTATCTGCGGGGGAGGAATGTATGCAGGGGGAATGAATGGTGTAAAGCTGATCACAAGGAATCTGGAAAAGCTTGCTGATAAAAAGCTGATTCTGTTTGCGGTCGGTGCCAATTCCGGCAGGGATAAGGATATCATTCCTTTCTGGGACAGGCTTCTTACAAAGGAACAGCAGCAGTCGATAGGACATTTCTTCCTTCGCGGAGGTTTTGATTTCAGCAGACTCAGCAAAGGTGACAAAATTCTTATGACGATGATGAAAAAACGTCTTGAAAAAATTGAGGATCCTGATGAGGATGCGAAAGGCTTGCTTGCAGCATATGATGTGCCCGTGGATTTCACCGATAAGAAGAATATTAAAGAACTTCTTGATTATGTAAAGACAATATGAATTTTCCTGAACAGCAAACCGCCCCGGACTGAAGAAATACAGTCCGGGGCGGTCTTTATAATCGGGCAGATTGCGGACAGGACGGTTTGTGCCGTAAAGTCCCGAATGTCTTCTGAGCAGAAAATCTGTTATCAATCCTTAGCTTTCTTTGGGATTCTTATAATTGCCTGTGTTCCCTCTCCGGGACTGCTGATGATTTTAAGAGTTGCGCTGACGATCATTTCCAGACGCTGTCTGACATTTTCAATTCCGATATGAGCTCTTCCGTCATTATATACTGTGTTGGAGGTATCGAAGCCTACTCCGTTATCTTTTACAGAGACTTCAAAGCAGTCATCAGATTCCCGGGAGGAGATCAAAACCGTTCCGCCCGAATCTGTTTTTCCGACTCCGTGTTTTACCGCATTTTCCACAATGGGCTGAAGTGTAAGAGACGGGATCATGAAATTTTTTGCCTGTATATCATAAACAATATTCAGTTCATCATCAAACCTCATTTTTTCCAGTGAAAGATATATCTCAATATGCTTCAGTTCATTTTCAAACGGTACAGGTGCCGAGTTTTTAAGCGAATCAATATTTCCGCGAAGATAATCTGAAAAATCGCTGATGGCTTTCTGTGCTGATGCTGTATCCTTTTCGCAAAGATAATATATTGCGTTCAGGGAATTGAACAGAAAATGCGGCTGGATCTGGCTCAGCATTATTGAAACACGGCTGTCTGCAAGCTGCATTTCCTGCTGCCTCAGGCGTTTTTCCTGTTCGGCATAGTTCATCAGTATGAAAATTCCTGAAAAAATAATGTAAATCAGGAATGCTGACAGCGTGAATATGAGTCCTGATGAATTTCCCTTGATGTAAAATGCGATTATATCTGAAAGAACTCCGGCAACGCATATAATGGAAAACTTTGTTCCTGTATATCTCTTTTTTTCTTTTTTGAACCGCAGTCTGTCATATATAACATTTGAAATAATAACTGCTATATTTAAGATTATTATAACATGGGTTACGGTCAGCATTTCTCTTAAATCAAGTATTCCGAAAATCTGCAGCAAAAGCTGTACAATACATACTGCTGACGACAAAATGCAGCAAATTTCAAAGCATATGCGGCTTTTGCGGTTAAATCGGGGCTGTATTGACTTTAAAATCGGGATCGTTCCGAGCATCATCATTAAAATGGATATATAATAGGTTAAAACTGTTCTGTCAGATGCAATCAGCGGAGTTGACCTTGTATCGGTTATCCTCCACAGGCCCATCATTACGGAAAACAATCCCAGTGCCATAAGTGAACCGCCGTGTTTTTTTCTGACAATGTTATAACATGCGATCACCAGGAAAACGATTCCTGCAATAACAGCGGCAGAACTTAGTATCAGCTGAGGAAGATCCAGACGTATGCGATGAAGATATATTGCCAGCTGAGAGCCGGTCATGAATTCTATTTCCCTGTTGCGGAAGCTTTCATAGACGGGGATTATTTCCACGAGTATTTCCTTGTCTGTGTCATCATGATAAAGCGGTATCATTACCCAGTTGCTTCCGGTGGTTCTGCAGATATTATTCTGATCGGACGGCATAAGGCTGTATATAAGCTGTCCATCAATGTAGACTCTGGCATACTGATGTACAATGTAAAATGCCAGGCAGGTATCCGATCCGGGGTTTTCTGCTGCCCTGAAACGATATTCTTTTTTCACTCCCACAGGGGTATCAGGATCGGATATTTCAGCACAGGAATAATCGGTTATTTCTTTGAATCCCCGGTTCATTCTTGTGTTTACAACATCAATATTTTTTGCCGCAGTAAGATATATGGTCAGTATCATCATTAGTATAACTGCAGCTGAACACGATATAACAGAAATTTTTCTGAGGTTTTTACTTTTCATATTTATGACCGCCTGTTGATCTGTATTACTTTCTTTAAAGTGTATCACCGCTTTTTTTACTTGTCAAGAGATATTTTAACCGGTCTTGTTATGAACGGGTCAGTATTTATGTGTATGTGTATCAGAAGCATTATATTGACAAATATAATAAGGTAATGTATAATTAAAGCAGCATAATTTATTTGTTTTTTTACATAATTGCTTTGATGGAAAAAGGAGGTACACCATGAAAATCAAAAAAATCATTTCCCTGCTTATCTCTTCGGCTGTTTCAGCCGCAATGCTTTCATGCTTTCCGGTATTTTCGGAAGAAGCTGCTGAAACTCCGTCAAACGAATATACTCTTGAATATGAACTTGATACAGGTACGGACGAACCATATTACTACGTTACCGGCTACACCGGCGAACCGGTAAATGTTGAGATTCCGTCTGAATATGAGGGTTATCCTGTTAAAAGGATTGCTTCCGGTGCATTTCAGAGCTGTAATACAATTGAAAGTGTTGTTATTCCGGACTGCGTAGAAATATTAGGTATGCTATGCTTTGATGAGTGTTCAAATCTTGCAGATGTTACCCTGCCTGCTGAATTAAAGGATATAGGACAATATGCATTTGCGGACTGTACAAATCTTAAAACAATTCAGTTTCCGGAAAAACTGCAAAAAATAGGATATGCCGCTTTTCAAAACAGCGGAATAAGCGGAGATATTGTATTCCCTGAAAGTCTGGAGGAAGTCGGACACTCTTCATTTGCCTATTGTTCCGGAATCGAATCTGTTGTTCTGGGAGATAATGTTGCATGTATATCCGGCAGTGTTTTTGATAGATGTGTTAATTTAAAATCCGTTACTATCGGACGAAATATTAAAGAGATAGGAAGTTTTGCTTTCTGGGGTTGTCCGTTACTGGAAAGTATTTGCATTTACGGAAATCCGGAAGTGCAGTACCGTGCTGTCGGTTTTCTTGATTACGAGGTCATTTCTGATAATATCACTGTTTACTGTTCGTCAGCCTCATCTGTATGGGAATACTGTCAGAACCCGCTGGAGCTGACCAATGAAGAGAATATAGTGCCCATAAATTGTCAGGAGCTTTTCTGCAGGGGCGATGCTAATCTTGACACTGTGTTCGACAAGCAGGATACTGACGCTTTTACAGAGTATCTCTTAAAGAAAAACTCTCTTTATGAACTGAGCGCTGCGTACTGCGATATGGACGGAGATGAAGTTTTTACGGTGTTCGACAGGATCCTCATGGAGCGTGAACTGTTATCCGATGCTCAGATCGGAATTTAAAACTGAATCCGAATCAAAAATTTACAAAGCCTTCTCGTTTGCAGAAGGCTTTTTCTCTTTACAACCGACATTTTTTATTATATACTTAAGGAAGCACTGATTAAATCACTCCTGTTGGCTTGGCACGCATATTGCTTGCATATTTTCCGTCATATCACACAGAAATTTCTTGACATACGCCCGGAGGAAGTGCCCTTGGGGTACGCCAGTATGCCTGCAAATTTTCTATGCAATCTGCGCACCAGATTTAATCAGTGTTTCCTTAAAGAAAATGCAGCTTAAAAAAAGGAGTTTTTATGAGAAAAAAACATTTTATAATATATATTCTCGGACTGTGTCTGCTTTCGGGCTGCGGTCAGCCCATAGGTCAGGAGCCATGTCCGTCGGATGATGCGCTTGCGGCAATGGCAGCGAGCGGGACGGAAGCTTCGGAAGAGGCTTTACAGGAAACCGATGTTACACCATGTACTGAGCCTCCCGAAGGAATAGTATTTGATGCGGCTGAGGTTGAAGTTTATGATGAGATAACTGTCAGTCAGCTTGTTACGGATCCCGGCATACAGCTGAAAAACGGTGATGAGGTTATTGATACGGGCAAAACAGGGAATTTTGATGTAACAGTATCCTATGTTTATGAGGACAGGCTCTATGAGCACCCTTTCAGTTATACTGTTGCTGACACAACACCTCCGGTCCTGCTGAATTCCGGCAATTATTCAGTTGCAGAAACGGGTTCGTATTTTGATCTGAATGACTATGTGGGCTTTGCGGATAATTACGACCGCACACCGACCCTTACATATGAGGGGTATGTTGATACCAGCGTGTGCGGAATATATACGATTACTGCCACTGTGACCGATTCTTCAGGCAATGAGACAAGCTGGGATCTGAACATAGAAGTTGCCGATGAAATACCTGTCCCCGAAGATAACAATACCCGTATTGCTTTCGACGGTTTTACACAGCAGTACGCAGGAGACAATATGAGCTACGGTATCGATGTTTCAAAATGGCAGGGTGACATTGATTTTGAGGCGGTGAAAAATGCAGGGTGCAGTTTTGTTATCATGCGGATAGGGCACTATTACGATGAGATCGGAATGGATGAATACTACAAGGAAAACATGTCGGCTGCAAAGGAAGCAGGTCTTGATGTAGGGGTATATATTTATACGACTGCCAGTTCAGAGGAAGAAGTCAAAGAAAACGCACGCTGGATTGCTGATCAGCTTGACGGTCAGGAGCTTGATTTTCCTGTTGTTTTCGACTGGGAGGATTTTTCAAATTTCCAGCAGTATGAAATGAGCATACATGATCTGAATGAGTACTTTGAACTGTTTGCATCCGAAATGGAGAAATACGGCTACTCTTCGATGCTGTACAGCAGCAAGAATTTTCTTGATAATTTCTGGTACGAGCAGAAAGAATATCCTGTATGGCTTGCGCATTATACCGATGAAACCGATTATGCAGGTGAATACGCTATGTGGCAGATGAGCTGCTTTGGACGGATAGACGGCATTGAAGGGGATGTTGACTTTAATATTCTGTTTACAGATAAAATCAGAAACTGAATGCAGAAGAAAATTTAATGGAAAGAAGGCGATAAATATGCTGAAAAGAAAAATAACATCTGTACTGACCGCTTTGCTGTTAACTGCATACGGAGCCGTACCACAGGCAGCATCGTCGGATATCAGTGCTGCTGAAACGCCTGATGTAAGCGGAAAGCTGACAGGTGATGTGAACCTTAATGGCAATATTGATATTCAGGACGCCGTGCTGCTGCAGGAATTTCTGCTGGGTGCTGTTTCTCTCACGGATTCGCAGGGAAGCTGTGCAGATATTAACAGCGATGGTTCTGTAAATGTTTTTGACCTTGTGTCTCTTAAAAGAAAGCTTTTTTCCGTGGCTGAAAAATACTCTGCCCTCCTTATAAATGAAGTCTGCTCATCAAATAAGGATTCTTTAAAGGACGCTGCCGGAGCAGCTCCGGACTGGATCGAAATATATAATTCATCTGATGAGGAAATCGTTCTTGACGGCATAGGTGTTTCTGATTCGGCAAATAAAAAATTCAAATTTACATTTCCGGAAAATACGGTGATTTCAGGAGGCGGCTATGTTCTTGTTTACTGTGACGATGCTGTGAATCAGGCAGAAGGGGAGTTTCATGCTGCATTTAAAATAAGCGCAACAGGGGAAACTATTTATCTTACCCATCCGCAGTTCGGTGAGATCGGCTCTGTTGATGTTCCGGAGCTTGCAGAGGACACAACCTACGGAAGATATGCAAACGGCTCTGAAACATTTACATATTTAACTCCGACTCCCGGTGAAAGCAACGATTCGGCACAGGATATCACAGCAGTTGAAAAGCCTGTTTTCTCTGCTGAGGGAGGATTTTACGATGCCGCTTTCATGCTTGGGCTCAGTGATGCAAATGACAATACCATTTACTATACTACCGACGGAAGTGATCCAAGAACATCTTCAACTGCCAGGATTTACAGCGGTGAGATAAATATTTACAATAATACCGGTGACGCCAATAAGTACAGCGCTCTTGATGACATTACTCTTTGTACATATTCTCATCCTACCGGAAAAGTTGATAAGGGCATCGTTGTGAGAGCAGTTTCAAGGACTGAGGACGGAAAATACAGCGGGGTCGTTACAAACAGCTATTTTGTCGGCAAAACTGCTTCATACTATTCTGATATGAAGGTCATTTCTCTTGCAACAGACAGTGATTATCTTTTTGGTGAAGATACCGGCATATACATGGTCGGCATCGGATATTATGACTGGCTGGACAGCGAAGACTATGAAGAATACATGGAAGGGGATACTGCAAATCCAACCAATTACAATAAAGACGGAAGAGAATGGGAGATTCCTGTAAATGTTCAGGTGTTTGAAAACGGAAAGCCCGCCTGTACTGCCGACGTGGGTGCAAGAATTGCGGGAAACTGGTCAAGAGCTTTTCCTCAGAAAAGTATCAGACTATATGCAAGAAGTGAATACGGCAGTTCAGATATGAAATATGAATTTATCGAGGGACTTGCCGATGAAAGTGGGAATATCATAAATTCATTCGACAAGGTTACTCTGAGAAACGGCGGCACTGATAATCAGGTACTTCATTTCAGAGATGCGCTTATTCAGGATCTGGTTTCCGACAGGGCGATTGATACCCAGGGATCTGAACCATGCATAATGTTTATTGACGGAGAGTTCTGGGGCTTCTATTTTATCCGTGAAAAGATCGAAGACACATATATTGAGTCGCATTACGGAATTGACAAGGATAATATAACAGTGCTGAAAAACGGTGAATGTGAGGGATCTGCTGAAATTGCCGGGGAATATGAGGAGTTCTGCAAATGGGCAGCGTCCGCTGATATGACCGTTCCTGAAAATTATCAGAAGGTCTGCGACACGATAGATATTCAGAATTTCATGGACTATATTGCAATTGAAACATATATCAATAATACTGACTGGGCAACCGAATACTTCAATAACTGGCAGATGTGGCGCTCAAATACCGCAGATGAAAGCATACCGTATTCAGACGGCAAATGGCGTTTTACACTGTATGACACGGAATATTCAACAGGATTGTTTAAAGAGGGCAGGACGAGTTCTGGATTTGATACACTCGGCTCATTGTACACAAAGGATGTGCCTTATAATTTTGCAAATGTTTTTTATAGCCTGATAAAAAATGATACTTTCAGACAGGAGTTTTATGATAATTATATTGAAATAATGGAGAATAACTTCGCACCGGCGGAGGTTGATGCAAAAATAACCGAATATGTATCCGCGTACAGGGATGCGGTTTTTGCAACAAATGTCCGGTTCAATGCTGCCTGGGTAAACAGCAGCTACAATGACGAGGTACAGAATCTAAGAAACTTTTTTAATGACCGTCCGAAATATGCAAAGTATTATCTTGATGTGCTGGTTGGAAAAACTTCTCTTGATACGGGAGAGAATATTATGCCTTCGGTTTCCTCGTGGACGCACTACGGTGCAGCGGCATTTTCCTTTGATAATGCGGAAAACTCGTTTACGGCAAAGGCTTATGCTTCGGCAGCAAACCCATGGGATATTCAGGCGCAGGCAAGAGGCCTTACACTTGAAAAGGGAAAAACCTATCGTCTGACCTTTGAGGCTTCGTGTACATCGGATGTAACCATGAATATAGGTATTATACGGCAGTCGGGAAACTCCTATCCCGGATGCTGGTATGGAAATCCTGAGCTTTCATCGGACATGAAAAAGTATACGTATACAGTTACTATGCAGGAGAATACTTCTTCTGACTGGTTCCTGTTCTTTAATTTCGGAAGCGCTGCCGGCACATATGTTATAAAAAATGTTTCGCTTGCCGAGATTAATGTTGACGGGGCAATGGGCGGATAGCAAAAGAAAGTGAGACGGATCATGAAACAAATAAGGATTTTAAGCGTGTTAACTGCATTGCTGCTTTGTACTGCGGCAGTGCCGAAAGCGGATGCACAGGAATTTGCCGCACTGAATGATTCAGTGCCTGATTATACCGAATCGACCGATACAATAAATAATCCGGGAGCAGGATATACGAGTACTTTGTGGTATACCTGCAGGCCCGGAGATACTCCCGTTAAAAATCCGTCGGGGAATCTGGTTTTAATGTTCATAAATATAGGGGCTTTTTCGTCCGGCGCCAATGGTACAACAGGTGAAGACGGCACATATACCGAGGGGACTGACTTTGATCTTGATGAAGCATTTTTCCGCGGACTCCGGGGAACTCTGGAAAATTGCCGCAGCAACGGATGCACGGTTGCGCTGCGTTTCAGATATGATGAAAACGGGAAAACAAATCCTGAACCGTCAACGTTTGACCAGGTTCTCAGACATATAAACCAGATCAGGGAAAACGGAGTTCTGGAAGATTATAAGGATCTGCTTATGTTTGTTGAGACCGGTTTTGTGGGAGCATGGGGAGAACAGCACAGCGGAAAGTATACCTCACCCGAATACAAGGCACAGCTTCTGGACGCAATGCTCGGTATGGTGCCGGATGATATTCCTGTAACTGTCAGAACTCCGGGCACATTTGCAGAATGGGCGGGCATTGAAGTCTCAGAGCTTGACAGCTGGGTATCCGAGCCCGGGAGCCAGGCCGCAAGAGTAGGGATTTATAATGACGGATATATGGGATCGGATTCTGATCTTGGTACGTATTCAGACCGTGAAAAGGAAACAGCGTGGATCGGAAAACAGTCCGTTACATCATATTTCGGCGGTGAATTTTCCGGAAATCTTGAATGGGCTCAGAAATATGACAGCTATCTGCCTGAAAATGCTGTGCCGGAAATGTATAAAACTCATTTAAGCTATATAAATTCCAATATTTATAACCTGTATAAGGACTATACTTTCGGTGAGGAGTATGATACCGCAAACGTTGACAACTCTGCATATTATGGTGAGACTGTCTTTAAGTTTATACGCGATCATATCGGCTACCGGTTTGTCCTGAGGGATTCAGCTGTCAGTGCGGATGTGATGCAGGGTGATACGTTGGAGCTTGACTTCACTGTGGAAAATACAGGATTTGCAAATCCTGTCCGTCCTCAGAAAGCGGAGGTGATACTGGAGCGCGGCGGCAGCTATGTGAAAACAGAAACCGATATTGACACAAGAAAGTGGCTTTCCTGCACAAAAAGCAGCGAAAAGCTTGAGCTTAAAATCCCCGGTGGACTTGATGCAGGAGAGTGGAACGTTTATCTGAGGCTGTCTGTCGGAAACGAGGGGATTAAGGATGACTATAAGCGTTCGGTTCGATTTGCGAATAACGGCATGTGGAATGCAGCGCTCGGTGCAAATCTTATCGGTAAATTTACTGTTGCAGAATCGGACGATACAGAACAGATTACCGATAACACTTTTTATCAGAAAAACAGCGCAGAGCCAAAAGTTTCTGACGGAAGTTTATATACAGTAAATAACATAATTATGATAGACGGTGTTCGTTCCGGTGAATCGGAATGGACTGATTCTCTGCTTGCTGCTCAGAACGGAGACAACAGGCTGTATATCACCAACGATGACAAATATCTTTACGTTATGGCTGAAATAGATCAGAGCGCAGCATCACCCGTTTATAATCTGCAGATAAAAAATGCGGATGAAGACAACAGATTTTACTGGATTTACTATACGCCGGACGGATATGTCTATTTCAATAACGGGTCTTATGACGGCTGTGAATGCAGAAGATCCGGGAAGTATGCCGAATTTAAAATACCCTTTGGCAGTGTTATGAATATTTATCCCGGTACAGTTCTTTCTTCTGTAAGAGTTTCCGTTCAGGACAGCAGTAACGAATGGGTAAATGTGGGTGAACTTACTTCTGAAGAGTATACGGTGAAGGATACCTTTGATGTGTATTCTGTTTTGCGTACCGTGAGACTGAAGGAGCATGACCGTTTTACCATGAATGTGGTCTGCTCTGCAGAAAACGCAGCTTACCAGTGGCTTCTTGACGGTGATGTTATCGGCGGTGCTTCGGGAGACAGCCTGACAATAGAAAATGCTTCCGCTGACGACGCGGGGATGTATTCAGTACAGATCACTTCAGAAACAGGCACAGTCAGAATCGCTGAAATATGCCGGGTTGCAGATGTCATTGCATCTGTTCTGAAGGGGGATGTCAATACTGACGGAGCAGTTGATTCTGATGATGCTGCGCTTTTATATGGATATTTGCTTAAACTTTCAGAAGGAGATTCATCTTATAATTATGACGTGAACGGTGATGGAAACATCAATGTATTCGATGCTGTTGCTGTTAAAAGGATAGTTCAGATGAATTGAATTTCCGGAAACAGGAAAGCTGTTTGCCGCAGGAGGAGAGGCTTCGGAGTATTTTTATTTCTACATTTTCCTATAAGTACAAATTTTTATGTGAAATTTGTCTATAGTATACAAAATATTTTTGCTTAAAGAAAAAATGTTTTACTTTTACTATGCCATGAAATATGGTATAATATGAAATATAATATAAAGAAAGGAAAAATAATTTTATGAAAATTACAAAGAAGATTCTGGGAGCAGTAACTTCCTTTGCATGTGCTGTTTCCGTATGTGTTCCTGTTATGTCAATGCAGGGCAGCGCTGAAACATTAGGTGATCTGACATATAAAAGCTATGCCGACCACGTAGAGATCACAGGCTGCGACCTGAGTGCTACAACTGTAACAATCCCGTCAGAGATTCTTAATCTTCCTGTTACATCCATTAACAATGGTGCTTTTGAAGACTGCAGCAGCCTTGCTTCAGTTATAATCCCTGAAACAGTTACCAATATCGGATACAATGCTTTCAACGGATGTACAAGCCTCGCAAGTGCAGCAATTCCGGAAAGTGTTACGAATATTGGAGCTGACGCATTCAGCGGAACTGCTCTTTTAAGCGGACAGAGCGGTCCTGTTTACTATGTAAGCAACTGGGCAGTTGCTTCTGACAGCGCAACTGCTGTTGAGATCAAGGCAAATACAGTTGGTATCGCTGATTCTGCTTTTTATAGCTGCGGGCTCCAGACTCTTACTATTCCTTCATCTGTAAAGTATATCGGTAACTATTCATTTGCACATAACACAGACCTCAGAACTGTAAATATCCCGGGAAGCGTTGAAACTATCGGTAGCAGCGCATTTTACGGAGATACATACCTGATGTCGCTCTCTATCGGACAGAAGGTAAAGTCAATCGGTGCCAATGCATTTGCAAACTGTGCAAACATTGAGAGCATCAAGATTCCGGACAGCGTTAAAAGCGTCGGAGTAGATGCATTCTACGGAACACCTGAATACAAGAAGCAGACAGGTCCTGTTATTTATATCAGTTCATGGGTTGTAGACTGTCTTGACAGCACAACAAACATTTCAGTAAATATTCCGTCCGGCACAAAGGGTATCGCTGACGGTGCATTTTCAGGAAAGGGATTTGTTACTTCAGTAACTATTCCTTCAACAGTAAAAACTATCGGAAACAGCGCATTCTATGACTGTACAGCTCTGACAGACGCTACAATTCCGGAAGGCGTTGAAACTATCGGAAGCTATGCATTTGCATATACTCTTGTAGCAAGCGTTGTTATTCCTGAAAGCACAACTTCTATCGGTCAGAGTGCATTCTCCTCATGTAAAAACCTCCAGAGCTTCAAGATCCTGAATTCTTCATGCTCAATTTATGACAGTTCAGATACGATCAGCTCATCATCAAATCTCACACTTTATGTTTACCAGTATTCAACCGGAGAATCATATGCTCAGAAATACGGAAAGACTTTTGCCTATATCACAACAACAGATCCTAATCCTTCTGTAAAGCTCGGTGATGTAACAGGCGACGGAAACATTGACGTATTTGATGCTATCGCAGTTGCTCAGTATACAGTAGGCAAGAAGACATTTACATCTGCTCAGCTTGCTGCTGCTGACTATAACAAGAGCGGCGGTGTTGACGTATTTGATGCTATTGCAATTGCTAAGTATACTGTAAGCTAAGCATTACACATTTAAATTTAAACGGTGTTCAGAAATGAACACCGTTTTTGTTTTTTCAATAAAAATTGTTGTGATGATATGTGCATGCCGCAGATGAAAGTGCCTTTCTGAATAAATACCGCGTTTTTTGAAACACTATTGATATAAGTTTTTGAAAGCAGGTTTGAATATGAGTTCTATATGGCACAAAACGGTTAAGCTGCCTGAATTTCCCACACTGAAAGGAAATGTCAAAACGGATGTTCTTATAATAGGCGGCGGAATTACAGGTATACTTACCGCTTATTTTCTGCAAAAACAGAATATTGACTATATTCTTGTTGAAAAGGACAGGATATGCAGCGGGACGACGGGGAACACAACAGCGAAAATAACCTTTCAGCACGGTCTGATTTATGACAAAATCTGTAAAAGCTTGGGCTCGGAAAAGGCGCAGATGTATCTTGCTGCCAATAAAGCGGCATTTGAACAGTATGCAAAGCTTTGCAGAAATATTAAATGTGATTATGAAATAAAAAATAATTACGTCTATTCCGTTGATGACCGCCGCAGGCTTGAGGATGAGATGAATGCTCTTGAAAAAACAGGCTATAAAGCGGTTTTTTGCGAGAATATCCCTTTGCCGTTTGAAACTGCCGGAGCAGTGTGCTTTCCTGAGCAGGCGCAGTTTAATCCTCTTAAATTCCTGTCGTCCATCGCAGGGGAGCTGAATATTTATGAAAATTCCTTTGTGAAAGAGATGTCCGGCAATACTGCTGTAACCGGGCATGCGGAAATAGATGCAAAAAAGGTTATTGCTGCGACACATTTTCCGTTTATAAATAAGCATGGAAGTTATTTTTTGAAGCTTTATCAGCATCGTTCCTATGCGGTCGCACTTGAAAATGCACAGAACGTAAACGGTATGTATGTGGGCGACGGGAAAAATAGCCTGTCTTTCCGCAATTATAATGATACACTGATTCTGGGCGGAGGATCACACCGCACAGGCAAGAAAGGCGGCAGCTGGGATGAACTGAGACGTTTTGCAGCGGAGAAATATCCCGGTTCAAAGGAAATATGCCATTGGGCGGCGCAGGACTGCATGAGTCTTGACGGTATGCCTTATATAGGACGATATTCAGGCAGAACAGCGGAGCTGTATACAGCAAGCGGATTCAACAAATGGGGTATGACGGGGGCGATGCTGTCGGCAATAATACTCAGCGATATGGCGGCAGGCAGACAGAATGACTTTGCGGAGCTTTTTTCTCCTTCGCGAAGTATTCTTAAACCTCAGCTTCTGATAAATAGCTTTGAAGCATGCGTTAATCTTCTGACATTATCAAAGAAACGCTGTCCGCATCTTGGATGTGCGCTTAAATGGAATAGTGCCGAACATTCCTGGGACTGTCCGTGTCATGGTTCCCGTTTTACAGAGGACGGAAGAGTTCTTGACAATCCTGCTAATGGTAATCTCAGGGATCACGGGTAAATTTCTTTCAGACGGGAATACTGTTAATGAGGTGATGTAAAATGGCCAAAAAGGGAATGAAGCGTCCTGATATAACTCAGAAAAAGACAAGAAATGAGGCGTCCATGGTGCCTTTGATCCAGGGAAAGGCGAAGTACGGTAATGAGCATGCCAATCCGATAATTGCAGGGACTCATGCTCCTGCGCTCAAGGTATATCATTCCACACCGCATGGGACAGTAAGCGCTGACAAGCCTGTTCCGGATATTTATCCTGCGATAGATACAGATCTGGCGAGAGATAATATTGAAAATGATCTGACAGCTGCTGATTTGCAGGATCTGTAATAAAAAACTATAATTCACACATTACCGCTGTGATATTCACGGCGGTTTTTATTTGACTTTGAATTTGAAATCGGTTATAATAAAAATAAGTGTATAAAACTGCACTTTCAGATAATAATATTATTATTATCAATGTGGAAAGAGCAGGTTTTTATGGATACACAGGAATTTGATGAGAATGAAAAGGACAAAGATCAGAACAAAAGCCCTGAAGAGGAAAGGCTTGACGAAACAGAGCTTATTGAAAAAACAGGCGAGGTGATCTCGCATAATGCAAAGCATCTCATACATTGTCTGTCTATCATAGGGCAGGTGGAAGGCCATTATGTTCTTCCTTCCCAGAACAAGACTACAAAATATGAACACATAATTCCGGCGCTTGTTGCCATTGAACAGGACAGGAGCATTGAGGGACTTGTGATCATTCTGAATACCGTAGGCGGAGATGTTGAAGCAGGTCTTGCTATTGCGGAGCTTATAGCCGGTATGAAAACCCCTACGGTTTCGATCGTGGTCGGGGGCGGACATTCGATCGGTGTTCCGCTTGCAGTCAGTGCAAAGCATTCATTTATCGTTCCCTCGGCTACTATGACTATTCATCCCGTCCGGATGAACGGGCTTGTGCTTGGAGTTCCGCAGACGCTTTCTTATTTTGACAAAATGCAGGACAGGATCGTGAACTTCGTTACGTCAAATAGCAATATAAGTGAGGAGAATTTCCGGAAGCTTATGATGCAGACGGGAGAGCTTGTTATGGACGTGGGAACGGTGGTAGACGGCGAAAGGGCAGTTGAACTGGGACTTATTGACGGACTGGGCGGTCTGAGTGATGCTATTGAATGTCTGTATTCCCTTATTGAAGAGTCAGGTGAAAAATATCCTGACAACAAGGAGGAAGACACATGATTCTTTATACGATTTTGAATCCCGCCGATGTGCTTCTGTCTCAGGAAAATGAAAATATCGCAGAAGCGGGCAAATCGGCCGAATGCATAACAGATCCCTATTTTTTTCTGGAAAAGGACGAATATTACAGCAAGTATATAAACAAGCGGAGCTGATCCGCTTACATATTACATATAAGCAAAGTGCCGCATAAGCGGCGGTTAGGAGTGCACTATGACATTTTTTGAATCGATCATGCAGGGGATAATACAGGGGCTGACGGAATTTCTTCCTGTGTCAAGCTCGGGACATATTTCCCTTTATCAGCATTTTACCGGCAACAGCGGAGAGGGAGCGCTTCTTTTTTCCGCAATACTTCATCTTGGAACGCTTGTGGCGGTTTTCGCTGCATTCAGGAAAACTATATGGGCGCTTATAAAGGAGCTTTTTTCTTTTGTAAAGGATATTTTCACGGGGAAGTTCAGGTGGAAGACAATGAACCCCGAAAGAAGAATGATTGTAATGCTTGTAATATCGCTTCTTATGCTTATACCGTTTTACATATTCAAGGACTTTTTTGAAAAGATTTCACAGGACAGCGATATAATTGTTGAGGGCGTATGCTTCCTGTATACATCATTTATCCTGTTCATGTCTGACAGGTGTGTGAAGGGCAGCAAAAATTACGGCGATATAACTGTGAAGAACGCTGTTACAGTAGGCGCTTTTCAGGGTGTTGCACTCCTGCCGGGCGTTTCACGTTCGGGATCCACGATTTCAAGCGGACTTTTCTGCGGTTTCAGGAGAGAAACAGCCGTACAGTATTCGTTCATTCTCGGCATTCCCGCCATTTTAGGAGGATGCCTTCTTGAGATAAAGGACGCAGCGGAGCAGAATGAACTTGCTTTTGAGCCGGTAAATTTTATTGCCGGATTCATAGTTGCTGCAATTGTGGGTGTCTGTGCGATAAAAATGGTAAACTGGCTTGTTAAATCGGATAAATTCAAGATCTTTGCCGTATATACTTTTATTCTTGGCATTGCAGTAATAGGAGTAGGTATTGCAGAGCGTATCGTTGGAATGAATATCGTTGATTACATCAGAGGCTGATTTCTTCTGACAATGGAAAGGACAATTAAACGTGGCTGAAAGAAAAAAAAGCGGAGCTGCCGCAAAAAAAGAAAAAACAGGCAGCAATACAAAAAAAACAGCTCAGAAACAGCCGGTGGGAGGTATGAAAGACCCGGTAAATCAGTTCTGGTCGATTATACTTTTTGCGGCAGGAGTGCTGATATTCCTTCTGACTGTGATAGAGGGCAACAGTGGCTGGAGGATGATACATAATCTGCTCAGAGGTCTGTTTGGTCTTGCCGTATTTTTTGTGCCTGTTATTCTGATTTATACCGCTGTGCTGATAACTATGGAAAAATCCCAGCAGACTGTTGCAGGAAGAGCTGCATGGGGAATAGGACTTACCTTTCTGAGCAGTTCGGTGGTTCAGATAATGATGGCGGGCAAAACGGAAGGTGACTCGTTTATAGAAAAGTGCAGACAGCTTTATGTATCCGGTTCGGAACTTGAGGGAGGCGGTCTGCTAAGTGCATTTATTGCGTGGCCGCTTATGAAATTTTTCGGTGTGGTCGGAGCAAAGATCATAGTATGCATACTGCTTTTTGTATTTATAATGCTTCTTTCTAATCTGACGCTGTTTCAGTTTTTCGGACTGTTTTATAAGCCGTTTGTAAAAATGCATCAGTCTGTAAAGAATCTTCGTGAAGAAAGCCGTATTCTGCGTGATTATGAGGAAAATGAGTATGACGAGGAAGAGGAAGCGATAAGGATCGCAAATTCGTCTCCCCGTGAAACAGACATAATTCCTGAAGATGACGGATTTTATCTTGATATCCCGATCGATACGGGCGAGCCGGCAGATATTCCTGAATTTGAGGCGCCGGAGCCTCAGCCAGTGGGAGGATTTACTATTGATGTTCCGATCGACGGTACATCACCGGCTGAGAAACACAGTAACTCTGATTCTTCAGGAGAAAATCTGACTAACCTGATCGAAAAGGCTGTGGAGGGAAAAGCGGAGAATAATATTCCCGAAACCTTTGCACAGAAGGCTCTGAAGGCTGAGGAAAATGCACCCGACAGAGATATAAAGGCTCCCGTTTCAAAAAAATATGTTCTTCCCTCTGTTGAACTGCTGAACCGAAGCACCGTAAAAGCAAATGATCCGGCTGCTGCTGCCGAGCTTCAGGAAAAAGCAGCAAAGCTTATCGAGACCTTCAGCAACTTCGGAATACAGGTTCAGATCAAAGGAATACAGCGTGGACCGAGAGTTACAAGATATGAGATACAGCCCGGGAAGAATGTTAGGGTCTCTAAGATCACCGGACTTTCTGATGATATCGCCCTCAATCTTGCGGCAGCAGGTGTTCGTATAGAGGCACCTATCCCGGGAAAGGCGGCAGTCGGAATTGAGGTGCCGAATACTAATCAGGATGTGGTGTCACTCCGCGAGATTTTTGAGAGCCGTGAATTCAGGGAAGCTAAAAGCAGACTGGCTTTTGCAGTGGGAAAGGATATTGCGGGAAATATCATTATCGGTGACATATCAAAAATGCCTCATATGATAATTGCAGGAACGACAGGTTCCGGTAAGTCTGTATGCACAAACTCAATTATTATGAGTATACTTTTCAGAGCAAAGCCTGATGAAGTAAAGCTTATTCTTATTGACCCTAAAATGGTTGAATTTACAACCTACAACGGCATTCCCCATCTGCTTATACCCGTTGTGACAGACCCCCGTCAGGCAGCAGGAGCGCTTAACTGGAGCGTTCAGGAAATGCTGAGAAGATACAAGCTTTTTGCCGACAGCAATGTCCGTGACTTAAATGGTTATAATGAATATGCAGCTCAGCATGGGCTTGAAAAGCTGCCTCAGATTGTTATCGCGATCGATGAATTTTCAGATCTTATGATGGCGGCTTCCAAGGAAGTCGAGGACGCTGTATGCCGTCTTGCACAGATGGCGAGAGCCGCAGGCATGCACCTTATTATTGCAACCCAGCGGCCTACAACAGACGTAATTACAGGTCTTATCAAGGCGAATATTCCAAGCCGTATCGCTCTTTCGGTTCAGTCCCAGGTCGATTCAAGAACCATTCTGGATACACAGGGTGCTGAAAAGCTTCTCGGATATGGTGACATGCTTTATTATCCCAATGGCATGCAGAAGCCGCTGAGAGTTCAGGGCTGCTTCTGTTCCACAAAGGAAGTTGAGGGCGTTGTTGAATTTATTAAGAAAGAATCGGAAATCGAATACAATACAGAAATTATTGAAGCGGTAGAACACAGTATGCCGGCGGAGAAGGGTGAAAAATATACTGATTCCGCAGAGGTTTCAGGCGATGGCGATGACGCCATGATAGAAAGAGCGATTGATGTTGTCGTTGAAATGGGACAGGCTTCAACGTCAGCGCTTCAGAGAAAGCTGAAGCTTGGCTACGCCAGAGCCGCAAGAATTATCGACGAGCTTGAGGAAATGGGCGTTGTGGGACCTTACGAGGGCGCAAAGCCCAGAAAGGTGCTTATGTCAAAGCAGCAGTGGTCTGAAAGACGCATGAGAAAGAGTGTTTCTGATTAATAATACCAATTAAACCTAAAGCAGAAGGGAGATTTATATGAGCGGTTTTCTGCCTGTTTCCCGCAGGGAAATGGAAGAACGGGGCATTGAGCAGTTTGACTATATATATGTAACGGGTGACGCATATGTGGATCACCCCAGCTTCGGCGCTGCAATCATAACCCGTCTGCTGGAGGATTTAGGATTTACAGTCGGTATCATTTCTCAGCCTGACTGGAAAAGTGACAGGGATTTTACACGATTTGGTGCGCCGAAATACGCTTTTTTAGTTACATCGGGAAATATTGACTCTATGGTGGCGCATTATACTGCGGCAAAGCGCCGGCGTTCTGATGATGCATATACTCCGGGAGGAAAAGCCGGAAAACGTCCTGACAGGGCAGTTATTGTGTACTGCCGCAAGATCCGTGAGATCTACGGAGATGTTCCGATTGCCATCGGCGGTCTGGAGGCTTCGCTCAGACGCTTTGCACATTATGATTACTGGGATGACTGCGTTCGTCCGTCCATTCTTCAGGACAGCGGTGCAGATCTTCTGATGTTCGGAATGGGTGAGCACCAGATAACGGAGCTTTCGCAGAGACTTGCAGCAGGGGAGAGCATAAGGGAAATAACTGACATACGGGGCACCTGCTATATGACAGAGCCTGTCAATACTCCTCTGGGTGCAGCGGAATGTCCCTCCTTTGAACAGGTCAGGGACAACAAAAAGCTCTATGCAAAGGCATGCCGCCAGCAGTATGACCAGCAGGACGAGGTATACGGCAGGACTGTGATCCAGCGTCACGGAAAAATGATGCTTGTACAGAATCCGCCGGCAGAAAGCCTTACAACACAGGAGCTTGACCATATTTACAGTCTGCCCTATATGAGAGCATATCATCCCTCTTATGAAGCCTGCGGCGGTGTGCCGGGAATTGAGGAAGTGAGGTTTTCCATAACTCATAACAGGGGATGCTTCGGCTACTGCAATTTCTGCTCGATTGCACTGCATCAGGGACGAAGAATAACATGCAGGAGCGAAGAGTCTATCCTCGAGGAAGCAGAGAAAATTACGAAAATGCCTGACTTTAAGGGGTATATACACGATGTGGGCGGACCTACCGCAAATTTCAGGAAGCCTTCCTGCGAAAAGCAGATGAAACTGGGACTGTGCAAGGGTAAAAAGTGCCTTGCGCCGAAGCCTTGCCCGAATCTGGAAGTGGATCACAGAGAGTATACGGATATATTAAGAAAACTAAGAAAAATAAAAGGGGTAAAAAAGGTATTTATCCGTTCGGGGATCAGATATGATTATCTTATGGAGGACGAGAGCGACGAATTTATAAGGGAGCTTATAAGAAACCACGTCAGCGGTCAGCTCAAGGTCGCACCTGAACACTGCTCTGCGGCGGTGCTGGATAAAATGGGCAAACCTCATATCGAAGCTTATGTGAAGTTTCAGAAACGTTTCTATTCCATAACAAAGGGTATGGGAAAGGAACAGTACCTTGTTCCCTATCTTATGTCCTCCCATCCGGGCAGTACGCTCAGAGAGGCAATTGATCTTGCAGTTTTTCTCAAAGAGAATAAGATACACCCCGAACAGGTTCAGGATTTTTACCCGACTCCGGGAACAATTTCCACCTGTATGTTCTATACTGGCTATGATCCTTACACCATGGAGGAGGTCTATGTTCCCAGAACGCCTGAGGAAAAGAAAATGCAGAGAACACTGCTCCAGTATTTCAAGCCGGAGAACAGGAAGATCGTTATTGCGGCTCTTAAAAAGGCGGGGAGAGCTGATCTGATCGGATACGGACCCAGATGTCTTGTAACTCCCGAAAGCGGGCCGGCATCTGCAAAGGGACTCAGGGGCGGAAACAGGACTTCTGAAAAGGGAAGGAACAGTTATAATGGCAAAAAGAAAAAAGACGGCGGAAAAAAGAAGCGCAGGTAAATTTCTTTATTTAGTTCTGTTGATTGCGGCAGTTGTTACAGCCGCACATTTTACAGGTATATTTACTTTTAATGACTGGAAAGACGTCATAGGTATTTTTACAGATAACACAGCGGAAGGCGCAGTTCAGGTTCACTACATAGACGTGGGTCAGGGTGACTGCGAGCTTATTGTTTCAGACGGACATGCGGTCATGATAGATACCGGCGAACGGGAAGAGGGAGAAAACGTCTGTACATACCTTGAAAGTGCAGGCGTCAAAAAGCTTGACTGTCTTATTCTTACTCATCCTCATTCTGATCACATGGGGGCGGCATCGTATATTGTTGACAACACGGAGATCGAAAAGATAGTTATGCCAAAGCTTCCCGATGACATGACGCCTTCGACGAAGGTTTATGAGGATTTTCTGGAAAGCGTGCAGAAAAAGGGACTGAAGCTTACAGCGGCAGAACCGGGACTTAAAATTGAGATTGGTCAGGCAGTGCTTGAGATTATTTCACCTGTTTCTGATGAATACAGTAACCTCAATGACTTTTCGTCAGCTGCCATTTTAAGGCACGGGGATAATAAGTTCCTGTTTACGGGGGATAACGGGAAAGCTGCAGAAAAGGATATAATTGATTCGGTAAGGCTTGAAAGCGCAGATGTTCTGAAAGTGGGGCATCACGGAAGCAGCTCTTCAAGCTGCAGGGAATTTCTTGAGACAGTAAAGCCTGAATACGCTGTGATCTCATGCGGCGAGGGCAATTCCTACGGTCATCCAAACGAGGACGCTGTTGAAAGGATAAAGGAATATACGGATAAAATATACAGAACCGATATAGACGGTACTATTGTTATTACGTCTGATGAGGACGGTATTAAAGTTGAAACAGAAAATTAAGGAGATCGTATGCTTATAATTGATCGGTTTGAGGGGAATAAAGCCGTGATCGAGGACGGAGACAATCATTTTGAACTGGACAGAAGCAGGCTTCCGGAAAATGCTTCGGAAGGGGATGTGATCGTTGAAAAAGACGGGGATTATCTCATAGATCATGAACAGACACAACGGCGGCGCAGGAAAATAATAAAATTACAGAACAGCTTGTGGGGATGAATATGGATGCAGATGTAATTATAGTCGGCGGAGGAGCCGCAGGAGCAATGGCAGGAGTTTACTGTTCACGCTTCGGAAACAGAGTCATTATTTTCGAGCCTAACGGAAAAATCGGAAAAAAGCTTGCCATAACAGGCAAGGGGCGGTGCAATGTCACGAATAATTGTTCGGATGATGAGCTGATGCGGAATATTCCCAGAAATCCAAGGTTTCTGTACAGCGCATTCTCGCAGTTTTCCGTAAGCGATACAATGAATTTTTTCGAGGAGGCAGGTGTTCCTCTCAAAACCGAAAGAGGAAACAGGGTCTTTCCGGTGAGCGACAGGGCTTCAGATATAGTGCATGCCTTTGAGCGTGAACTCGGAAAAAACGGCGTTAAGCTTCTTAAAAAGAGAGTGGATTCGCTTATAGTTGAGGACGGCGTTTGCAGGGGGGTTGCTGCTGACGGAAAAGAATATTTTTCCCGTTCCGTTATTCTTGCGACCGGAGGAAAATCCTATCCCGGAACCGGATCCACAGGGGACGGCTACCGTCTTGCAGAGAGTGCAGGACACAGGATAACAGACATAAAACCATCTCTTGTTCCCATTGTATGCAGCGAAAAATACTGTGCCGACATGATGGGGCTTTCGCTGAAAAATGTTACAGTTTCATTATATGACGGAGAAAAAAGAATATATAAGGAACTGGGAGAAATGCTGTTTACTCATTTCGGTGTTTCCGGACCGCTTATTCTGAGTGCAAGCTCGCATATTCCGCAGATGGAACAGGGAAGATATAAAATTTATATCGATCTGAAGCCGGGGCTTACGCTTGAGCAGCTTGACGCCAGAATACAGAGGGATTTCAGTGAAAATCAGAACAGGATATTCGGTAATTCTCTCGGCAAGCTTCTTCCCGCAAAGCTTGTACCGACGATTGTAAAGCTTTCGGGAATACCGGGTGAAACGAGGATCAACACTGTCACCCGTGAACAGAGACTGAATCTCGGAAGGCTTATCAAAGAGTTTCCTCTTACTGTCAGAGGCTTCAGACCGGTTGAAGAGGCTATCATTACAAGCGGCGGGGTCGATGTAAGAGAGATAAACCCGAAAACTATGGGCTCAAAACTTACAGACGGGCTGTTTTTTGCCGGTGAGATCATAGACGTTGACGGCTATACAGGAGGGTTTAATCTGCAGATCGCTTTTTCGACCGCATATTGCGCGGCACTTAATACATGAAACAGGAGTGAAAAACATGAGTATAAATATTGCTATTGACGGTCCGGCAGGAGCCGGAAAGAGCTCTATTGCAAGAGCAGCAGCTGAAAAACTGGGATTTATTTATGTTGATACAGGTGCACTTTACAGAAGCATTGCTCTTTATGCTTTGAATAATGATCTGGGCAATGAGGAGCTTGTAAGTGAGCTTGATAAAATTGAGCTCGGACTGGAGTACAGAGACGGATGTCAGCATGTTGTGCTCTGCGGAGAGGACGTGTCCGGCAAGATCAGGACGCCTGAGGTTTCCATGGCAGCTTCCCGTGTTTCTGCTGTACCCGAAGTGCGCAGCTTTCTGCTTGATCTTCAGAAAAAAATTGCTGCAGAAAATAATATAATTATGGACGGCAGAGATATCGGAACTGTTATTCTGCCCGATGCGGATCTTAAAATTTTTCTTACTGCTTCAGCAGAGGAAAGGGCAAACAGGCGCTTTAAGGAACTGAAGGAATCGGGCGACAGTGAAGCTGCCTATGAAAGTATTCTTGAGGATATAAAAAAGAGGGACTACAACGATATGAACAGAGAAACAGCTCCGCTGAGACAGGCGGAGGACGCTGTGCTGGTTGACACTACTGATATGACAGCTGAAGAAGTTGTTCAGAAGCTTTTAAGTCTTGCGGAGAATCTGGGGGCGTAAAAATGGGCATTTTTTATAAAGGTCTTTATAATTTAGTAAAAGGGATATATTACGGATTGTATAATATAAAGGTCGAGGGGAAGGAAAATATTCCGGAAGGTAATTTTATTATAGCTTCAAATCACAGAAGCTATGTTGATCCGCCTGTCCTTGCAATCACGGCAGGAGTTGCTAAATATTCATTTGTTGCCAAAAAAGACCTTTTTCGCTTTCCGCCCTTTGCCTGCCTGATAAGAGCGCTCGGAGCCTTTCCGGTTGAAAAAGGTGATACGAGTGTTGTTGACAAATCGGTTAGCAAAATCCTGGAGGGAAGAAATCTTGTTATTTTTCCTGAGGGAACAAGGCACAGGGACGGCAAGGTGGGAAAGGCCAAGACGGGCGTTGTGCTTATTGCGGCACGTTCGGGCGTACCTGTTGTTCCTGTCGGGATCGTTTTTGGAAAAAAGCTCAGATTCAGAAGCAGGATCACTGTAAAATACGGAAAACCCATAATGCCGGAGGAAATAAAGGTGAGCGATCAGATACTTACAAGTGAACTCAAAACAGCAAGAGAAAGAATTATGGGAGATATAAAACGGCTTGTTGAGGGAGAAGAAAATGGCGGAAATTAAAATTGCGGAGTCAGCGGGGTTTTGCTTCGGCGTTGACAGAGCAGTTAAGCTTGTATACGAGGAGCTTGAAAAAAAGAGTGGCAAGGTTGCGACTTTAGGCCCTATAATACACAACAGGGACGTTGTTGACGATCTTGAAAAAAGAGGAGTACGTATTATAAACGACATCGGCGAGCTTGAAGACGGCGAAAAGGCTGTAATAAGATCTCACGGTGTCGGAAAAAGTGTTTACAATGCGCTCAGTCTTAAAGGAAACCCCTATATTGATGCTACCTGTCCCTTTGTTTCCAGGATCCATAAAATCGTAAGAGAGCATTCGGAGAAAGGGTATTTCATTCTTGTTGCGGGCGATAAGAATCATCCTGAGGTTCAGGGGATAGTGGGGCACTGCGGCGAAGAAAACTGCTTCGTTTTTAAAGATGATACAGAATTGAAAGACTTTTTTAGTAAAAAATATACGAATTTAGAAAAAAAGCTTGCAATTGTCGCTCAAACAACGTATAATATATTAGTATGGGGAGAGTGTTTAAAAGTAATCCCGGAGGATAAGGAAAATATTCTCGTTTTTGAAACTATATGCAGCGCTACATCCCAAAGGCAGTCAGATGCTGCCGGGCTTTCAAAGGAAGTAGACGCTATGGTCATAGTCGGCGGAAAGAACAGTTCAAATACTGTCAAGCTTTTTAATGTGTGTTCGCAGAACTGCCCGTCATACCATATCGAAAATGCGGACGAGCTTTATTCACTGGACCTGAAAAATGCTGATAAAATAGGCATTACTGCCGGAGCATCAACCCCGGCTTATATAATTAAGGAGGTACAAAATACCATGGCAGAGATCTTGGAAGAAGATATCAATTTTGAGGAGGCACTTGAACAGTCTTTCAAAAAAGTACATACAGGAGAGCGTGTAAAAGCATATGTTGCTGCACTTAACAACAGCGAAGCAATCGTTGACATCGGCACAAAGCATACAGGTTATGTTCCGCTTGACGAACTGACAGACGACCCGGGCAAGAAGCCTTCTGACATTCTCAGCGTCGGAGACGAAGTTGAGCTTATCGTTACTAAAATCAACGATCAGGAAGGCATTGTTATGCTTTCCAAGAAGAAGGTAGACGAGCTTGTCGGATTTGACAATATCGTAAAGGCAAAGGAAGAAGACAAGGTTCTTGAGGGTACAGTTCAGAACGTTGTCAAGGGCGGAATACTCGTTTCTGTTGACGGAGTAAAGGTTTTCGTTCCTGCTTCACAGACAGGCGTAGGCAGAGACAAGAGTCTTGACGTTCTCTTAAAGCAGAAGGTTGAGCTCAAGATTATCGAAACAAATGAATCCCGCCGCAGAGCAGTAGGTTCAATAAAGGCTGTTACAAAGGCTCAGAAGGAAGCTGCAAAGGCTAAGTTCTGGGAAACAGCTGAAGTCGGCAAGGTATACAAGGGCGAAGTTAAGTCAATTACAAGCTACGGCGTATTCGTTGATCTTGGCGGAATTGACGGAATGGTTCATATTTCTGAGCTTTCATGGAGCAGAATCAAGCACCCGAGCCAGGTTGTAAAGGTCGGCGATATTCTTGAAGTGTTCATCAAGGAGCTTGATCAGGAAGCAGGCAGGATTTCTCTCGGCTATAAGAAGGCTGAGGATAATCCGTGGGAGAAATTCAGAAATGCTTACAGCGTAGGCGACGTTGTTAAGGCAACTGTTGTTTCAATAACACCTTTCGGTGCTTTTGCACAGATTATTGACGGAGTTGACGGTCTTATCCACATTTCCCAGATCGCTGACAAGAGAGTTGATAACGTAAATGAAATTCTTTCCGTTGGTCAGGAAGTTGATGTAAAGATCACTGAGATTGATATCGAAAATAAGAGAATCAGCATTTCTATCCGTGCTCTTCTTGAAAATACAGATGAAACTGAAGAATCAGATGAGAATGCAGATGCAGAATAATGACCTGTAAATGAAACAATTAGGACGGCCTTGTGCCGTCCCTTGTTTTGAGGAGTGAAAAGTGTTGAACAAAAAGATTGTTTTGCCTTTTCTTCTGTCATCGCTGGCACTGACAGCCTGCGGTAAAGATCAGGATAACACTATGAAGGTCACTGCTGAACCCATTGCAGCGCAGACCTCCGGAATTACGGGGAATTATACCGATGAACCCTCTGAATCATGCATCGTAAGCGCGGGAAGTACTGCGGCTGCATCAGAGAGGGAAACTGAAGCTGTTCAGGCGACAGAAGAAAAAGAAGATAAAAACGAACAAAACGAAAACAAGATAAAAGAAAATTTTGAAGACGATTTATATATAATAGGCGATTCGATCGCTCTGGGATATGGTGCTTATCAGCGTGTTCCGTCCAGACATGTTTTGGCCGAGCTGAATGCCGCGCCTTCGTCAATAAGGGACTTTACCTTTGACTATGACGGAAAAAAACATACAGTTCTTGCAATCCTTAACGACGAGATGCCTGAGAATATCATGCTGTCAATGGGCGTAAATGATATTACTACTTATTCCGATGAGAATTTTGCGGAAAAGTATATGGGATTTGTAAGTGATGTGAAAACTCTCTGTCCCGATTCTAATATTTATGTGATGGCTCTTACACCCGTTATGAAAAGCTGTGAATATACTGACAATGATGCAATAAACAGTTATAATAACGCTCTTAAATCAGCTGTTGAAGCTCAGAAAGATGATAAAATAACGTTTATTGATGTTCCGCCGGAGCTTTTTGATAAATCCGGAAATCTTAAATCAGAGTATTCAAGCGGTGACGGAATGCATCTTACAGGTGATGCATATGATGTTTTGCTTGATAATATGTCGGAATATATAAATGCGGCACCGCACAATTAGCGGCTCGCATTTTTTGCCGTGTAATAGTAAATTAGCGCTGTTTCAAAATTATTTGAAACAGCGCTTTTCTTATCTTATTTTTTCTTTACAGGCAGCCATATGCCGCTTTTGTAATCAATGTCCGTTATGTTTCCGTCACAGCTGTACCATTCAATGTTCACTCCTGCTGCGATCTCATAATCGGGATTATTCGGAAGCCATTCACTGAAAATTTGTGTGTTCAGAGTTTGCAAAGCTGAGGGCATTGGTCCGATGCATTGGAATTTAGCCCATTCATACTGAGGAAACTCATAGATCTCCATTCCGTCCGGAACTTCGCCTCCTGAGTATTTTCCTGCAATCAGATACCGGAAAGTCTTATCGCTGCCCGTATTATCTATGCATACGCCGTATTCACCAATGCGATTTTCGATTATCGCTTTTTCAAATTCATTTTTTGGCTGGTTGCCTTCGTATGCCGGTTTTGAGTACTTCTCATTTATTTCGTTCCAGAACAGAGGGATTTCCCTGTAAGAATTCTCAAATGAAAAGTCCCTTGCAAAGCCTATAACTTTAAATCCCGGCATTGTTGATACTGTGTAATCCATCTTGTTTCCTCCTTGAATAACAATACTTATTTTTAAAGGCAGAAAGATCTTTGCGGCAATATGTTCCCTGCGCATCTGCACAGGTGTTGTGCCATGAAAGCGGCTGAAAGCCTTTGTAAAGCTTTCTGGAGTTGTATAGCCGTATTTCAGTGCGATGTCGATAATATTATCATGTCCTGAAGCAATTTCAAGAGCCGCAAGGTAGAGCCTCCGGTTTCTTATGTACTCGGAAACAGAAAATCCTGTTATGATCTGAAATCCCTTCTGAAAATAAAAGGGTGACATATATACCTGTTTTGAAACTTCCTGTGCATTAATGTCATCAAGCAGGTGTTCTTCCATGTAGTTTATAGCATTTCTCAGCGCTGATATCCATTCCATAATTCCGGTGCCTTTCTTTGCCTGTGATCATATTATACAGTATTATCAGGAGGATGTCCTGTCATTTTTGATAATTGTTTGTCCGAAAAAAGCTGGTGAAGTGTCCGGATCCATTCCATCAGGAAATATACGAAATAAGAGCCGCTTTATGCGGCTCTTATTTTTACAGATATTTTGCTCATCGATTCACCTTTTATTAAACAGAACCATAAGGAGGTAAAATCAGAATTATTTGATCAGATTCTTGAGGATCTGAGACAGCTTCTCAATGTTGTTTATGCTTTCCCTGAGGACGCTTTCGGTGCTTTTTATCTGTTCCTCTACCTGTTTTGTAAACATATCAATTGATTTCATGGCTTCTTCGATTTTATCAGCTGAAGCCTTGCTTGTATCTGCCAGATCCCTGATCTCCTGAGTTATAACACCGAAGCTTTTTCCGTATTCCTTGGCTCTTACAGCTTCGATATATGCATTGAAACCGAGAATCCTTGTGTTCATTGCAATGTTCTGGATTATACCGACCGTTTCGTTTGTGGAATGAACCTCGGATACAGAAAGCTTTGCGCTGTTTTCAAGCTGGGCAAAGTTTTCACAGAGTGTATTCATGTATTCTGTGTTCTGATCTATCAGCTGTTCCGCATCGTTGATTTTGGCAATGATATTAGCGTTGAGATCTGTCAGATTCTGACTGTTCAGACCTTCGATGTAATTGTTGTATGCGATTTTAGAAAGAACGTTTGCAATTGTAAAAAGAAAATCTGCTGCTGTGTCGATCTGGTGTTTTGACAGAACCTTGACTTTTTTTGCGGCATTTACATATTCATCCGGATCAACGCCTATTTCCATTGCGTAATTCCTTATTTTCGTCTCATTGGCGGGAGTCGGAAGAACCTGACCGCCGATAAACGATCCCAAAAATTTACCGTTTACCATTATCGGCGCGGCAAAATCGCATAATCCTGCGTGACAGTAGTATGTAGTGGCATGTCCGCTGGCCATTGTATTTTCTCCGCCCTGCTTGTCGCATTTTTCACATCGTTCGCATCCGATTTTTGATTTTCTTGTAAGTGACATACAGAAATCTGTAAAATTGCTTCCTTGTGTAACAGCAACACCGTCAGCATCAGTTGTCAGTGCAGCCATACCTGTTACGTTTGAAAATCCGTCCTGTATTTCCTGGAGAGTATTGACATCAATCAAATCTGTAAGCTTCAGGTTTTCAAAATCATTCATAATGCTGTCCTCCGAAATATATTTGTTTTAATTTATTTTATACTATTTTTTATGATTTGTCAACAAATTCGGCGCTTTTCGTGTATAAATATTTTAAAATCAAAATGAATACAGATGATTGTTGAGAATTATATATGAAATATTCAGATTTCCTTTGCTGCGGATCTCCCTGGCTTCTTTGATGTCCTCTTCTGTAACCGCTCCGTGCTTTAATGCAGTCAGAACGGCGTCATCGGACATGCTTAACAGTTTGTTTGTGTCAAGTTCTTCAATAGCACCGGAGCTGTACATTTTTATATTGTATTCAGCAATAAGGGCATCCGGTCTTGAAAAGCATAAAACTGCAAACATTATGACAAATGTACATGACACCCAGTGGGATATTCTGAAATCATATCTGATCTGTTTTATAATAATAAGAACAAAAACAACAGCACACAGAATCATGAACCATGTTGTGTAGACACGAAGTCTGGTAAGTCCGTAAAACGAGATATACATAATCATTTTACTGGCAGCTGTTGCTATGAGTATAAGTGTAAATACGCTGAGTAAAATACTGTATGCTTTCAGAGATCCGGGTTTATTCTTTCCGCTGTTTCTGCTGAACAGATTAATGGAAACAATAACAGCCAGATTTATAACTGCGACAGTCAGCAGTTCAAAAAATCCGCTTCTTGCATAAGTTGAATAACTGTATCCTTCCGGAAGATTTCCTGCAAAGGCGGAAAGGAAATAACCTGCCTGAGATATGAAGAATAACACATACAGTATACAAACAGGGGTGACGGCAGTATAAAATATCACGTTATGGATGCATTTTGCGGAAGAAAGGCTGTCTTCAAACCGGCTGTCATCGCAGGGGGACAAACCTTTTTGAAAGGCTCCCGAATATATCATGCCGAACAGGTAGCATGCGCATGGAACTGCAATAATAAGCCTTAGAAAAAATATCCAGATGTTTTCTGAAAAAATGCTGCGGAATACAGAGTTCAGCATTTGTTCGAGACCTTTATCCGCAGTCATCAGCAGTGTTGCCACGACCAATGTAAGCGGCACAGCAAAAACAAGTCCGAGAAGTATCATTTTAATTTTAACGGCGAATTTTGATTTCGAGGCACAGTCGCCTGTTATGCGGAACAGGACATCAAATTTTGAAAGAGGATATTCAAACAGCGCCTTTATCAGGGTAAATGGAAGAAAGCGTTCGGACTCCCTTTTGTCATGGGAGACTGCATATACAAAATAGCCTGTTGCGACGGAAAGGAAAAGGATATTCAGTATCTTTATGAAATTATTGTCGGTTATGAAAAATACAGTGCTGAATGCATAGAGGATAACAGCCAGTTTTTTGCACAGTCCTGAAAGCGCGTGTCCTTTTTTTCTGAAGTATACTATAATTGCTGTGAAAAAAATGCAGTAAAGAATTGTTGTTATAAGATCAGGAATGCTGAAGGCGGACTGCACAAATCCGAATGAAATAAAAGCGATTACAGCAGCAAGAATGTGTTCCTGTCCGGCATGATACGGTTTTTCCGGGACAGTTCCTTCGGAGGAAGGATATGAATTGTTTTTATCTGTTATTCCGGAAGCGGGATCGCTGACGGATACGTTTGGCAAATCAGTCATTTTAATTTTCTCCTTTTTATATTGTATTATTGTTCATCAGTCCATTCGAGTATGTCTCCGGGCTGACAGTCAAGTGCTTCACAGATCTTATCAAGGGTGGAAAACCTTATGGCTTTAGCTTTTCCTGTTTTAAGAACTGAAAGATTGGCAGCAGTAATTCCGATCTTATCGGCAAGCTCTCCGGAGGTGATCTTTCTTTTCGCCATCATTACATCAAGGTTTACGATTATAGGCATAATAAAGCACCTCCGTTAAATAGTAAAGTCGTTTTCTGACTTTATTTCGACAGCTTTTTCAAAAACATTTTTCAGAACCCTCATTATAAGTCCGAACATAACTGCAAGAAAAGCGGCGAGAATAAAAACAAAACGCCATAGCCCGAATATAAGCAGCGAGAATCCGGCAAGCATGCATGACCATGAGATCCGGCGCAGGCATGCTGTGTTCTGAGGGATAAAAACTTCACTGCGGTTGATGTTATAGAGCAGAATGTGCAGTGAAAAAAGAGCAATAAGAGCAAATGCTTCACATACATAAAGAACGGTACACAGCGGGAGAACTATTCCGTAATTTGCGAAAAACCCGCTGCCGAGAGATATGCTTTCATACCAAATTGAAATGGCGGGAATAAAAAAAGTCATGATGATAACCATTCCGGTAACGGCTGCTGTTAGTATTCTTGAAAGGAAAAGAGATTTTGTTTTTGTCCACATAAATAAACACTCCTTATTTCTGATGATGGATTCAGTATATCATGCCGGTTATTATTTGTCAAGTATTTTTTATTGAAAAACAGTAAAAAAATATCAAAAAACATTATGAAACGAATAAAACAAAGGAGAAGCGTTTAAGGCTTCTCCTTTTGATGAAAACATTATGGATAATGTGTTTTTATTAACTTGTATACTGATTTTATACATACTCAGCCGTGAGTCTCTTTATTATGCGGCAGTCGGGATCAATATATATTTCTCCTGTATATGCGTTTACAACTGCCCTGCATCCGCTGTAACAGCTGAGAAGTTCGCTGCCGGTTTCTATAATTGCGGGAATAGACATTTTTCTTGCAAGAATGGCTGCGTGGGATGTCAAGGATCCCTTTCTTGTGACAAAAGCCATTACGGATTTTCTGTTTATCTGCATAGCTTCGCTGGGGCTCAGATCATCGGAGCATATTATAATATCTGTTTCATTGTCATAGGATCTGCTGCACTTATTGCAGAGTATTCTTAAAACGCGGTCAGAAATGTCTTTTACGTCAGAACAGCGGCTGCTCATATATTCGTCTTCTATTTTCAGAAATGTGTCATACAGCCGGGCAGCAACTGTTTCAACGGCATATTCAGCGCAGATCTTTTCCGAATCGATCAGATAATAAACATCGTTGATAAAATCCTCGTCCTCCAGAAGCATCTGGTGAATACTGAAAATGCGTGCCTCTTCTTCTCCTATTTCATACAGAGCTTTTTCATAAAGTCCCTGAAGCTGATTTGCAGCATCAGCTTTTGCGCGTCTGAAGCGCTTTTTTTCCTTTTCGGCATCGTCGATAAATGTCTTTACAATCTTCGGACGATCATCGGATGTGAACCGTATCGTTCCGGCAGCAATGCCGTTGCTTGCGCTTTTACCTTTTACAACGATCATAAAGATTATCACCCTGCCTTCCAAGTAATAAATTTTAATTGTATTAAATATATATTTATTTTCTATTTACATTTTACACTATTTTAATTCAAAATTCAATATATTTTTGTATATTTTTCAAAATATTTTTTATATAAATTTTTTCATGGATAAATTATATGCTTTGAAAAGATAAAAGTTTTGTATTTTAATAACAGTATTTATTTAATTAATAAAAAAGACGGTGTTATTTTATCCGGGACGGGAAAATTTTTGTAAAGAAAAGCAAATAAAAAGCAAAAAAGTAATTGATTTTTTTGTGAGTTATGGTATAATGTTTATATAGCATTAAGGTCAGACTGTTTTCAGTTTGCAGCAGCTTTAAGCTGCTGTGATCCTGTATCCCGGAGGATAGCTGTTTGGAAAAGGAAGAATTGAAAAAAGAAATCAGATATATTCTTGTGAGGTCAATGTTTCTTGACATAGCAGTTTATCTTGTATCCGTGATGATTACGGGACGGATCTTTTATATGGCTGCCGGGCTTGCCGCAGGCACAGCCGGGATGGTCATTAATCTCATCCTGCTTAACAGATCAGTTTACAGGATCGTGAAATACGGCAACGGCAACGGGGCTTCAAAAAAAATGTTTGCAGGCTACATCATGCGGCTTGCAATTACAGGTTTTATTGTTTCTGCGGCAATGCTTACAGGATATGCAAGCGTTGTGTGTACCGTTATTCCTTTTTTCTATCCCAAGCTTATCTATGCAGGAGGTGCATTTTTCAGAAAGGAGAAGAAGGTTAAATGAAGGTTCCTGAATTTTTGAGCGGTTCCCATGAGGTGGAGATCGGCGGACCTAAGGTTGCCTTTCATTTTGATGTTTTCGGAGTACGCATAAATGTGACCGAGACGATCATCATAAGCTGGGCTATACTTGTCGGGCTGACCGCGCTCGTGCTGTTTCTGACTCATGACATGAAGAAAAAGCCTGTCAGAAAACGTCAGATCATAGCAGAGTACCTTGTCGGAATGGTGGATAATCTTGTAAAGAGTACCATGGGCGAAAAATTCAAATCATTCGGACCCTATATTGCAGCGCTTTTTGCGTCTTCAATTTTCGGAAGTCTTGTGAGTCTTGTCGGACTCAGGTCGGTCACAGCCGATTACAGCACTACGCTTTGCTGGGCGCTTATGACTTTCGTAATGATTGAAACAGCAAAAATCAGGACAAGCGGTATAGGCGGGTATTTAAAGCAGTTTATAAATCCGCTGAATATCGTAAGCGAGGTTTCGACTCCTGTTTCTATGTCATTTCGTCACTTCGGAAACGTTGCGGGCGGTATGATAATCACAAGCCTTGTTTATTTTGCACTTACAGGGCTGTCAAACGCAATAGGACTTGCTGTTCCGGTGTTTACCGTTGGTATTCCGGCTGTTCTGTCCCTGTATTTTGACCTGTTCTCAGGATTTATGCAGGCGTTTATCTTTATTATGCTTACAATGATTTACATTGAAAGTGCATGTTCGACTGATTAAAAGCCGGGCGTTCCGCAAAAGCGGAGAAAACGGCGAGCCGTCCGCCAACAGACGGAAACCGCGCACATTAATAAAACTTAAATTATGCCGCAAAAACTTTGAAATGTGCATAAGCGGGGCGGCAGAATGGAGATTGTTATGGAAAGAGCATTAGTACTGGCAGCATCAGCAATCGGCGCAGGACTTGCTATGATCGCAGGTATCGGTCCTGGTATCGGTGAAGGTTTTGCGGTAGGCAAGGCGTGTGAAGCTATCGGAAGACAGCCTGAATCCTCGGGCGCTGTAACAAGAACGATGTTTATCGGCTGTGCGGTAGCAGAGTCTACAGGTATCTACGCATTCGTAGTTGCACTTATCCTGATGTTTATCAATCCTTTCCTTGGAAAACTCTAAGCTGAAAATATAAAAAAATAAAAGCTGGAGGAATATAAATGCTGGACTTTTTATCCATTGACATTGGTACGATTATATTTACACTATGTAATCTGCTGATACTATTTCTGGTTTTCAAGCATTTTCTCTTCGGACGGGTATACAGGATTCTTGAAGAACGTCAGAACGACGTTGCCGAAACATACGACAAGGCCGATAAGGCTATGGAGCATGCAAAGTCACTTGAATCCGAATATTCGGATCTTATGTCCGGCGCACGTGAGGAATCAGCGGAAATGATAAGGACTGCGTCAAAGAAAGCGCAGCAGCGTTCCGATGAGATCATTGCCGACGCCAAAAGAGAAGCCGGACTTATTATGGCAAAGGCCGATGAGGATGTTGAAAAGGAAAAGAAACGTGCTCAGAACGAGCTCAGGGGCGAGATTTCAGAGCTTGCTGTTCTTGTTGCCCAGAAGGTAGTTGAAAAAGAAATCACAGAAGCCGATCATGAGAAATTCATCAACGAATTTATTGAAAATGTGGGTGATCTGAAATGACGGGTGATGTAGGAAAGCTTTATGCTGAAGCCCTTTTCGAGCTCAGTCTTGAAGCGGGAGATCCGGAACCGGTTTATACAGAACTCAATGAGTATAACAGCTTGTTTTCGGAAAATCCGGACTTTGTCAAGCTTTTGTTTTCGCCTGTTATTGAGATCAGCGAAAAGCTTGACATAATCGACAGGATCTTCGGAGGCAAAAAGAGCCTGGTCAGGGATTTCATCTGCCTTGTCACTGAGAAAAACAGAATAACCTATATTGACAAAATAACGTCTGAGTTCAACAAATGCTATAACAGGCATATGAATATTGCGGAAATGACAGTAGTGTCGGGCATTCCGCTCAAACCGGAACTCAGGGAAAAGCTGAAGTCAAAGCTTGAGGAAAAATCAGGCAAAAAGGTTGATTTAAAGGTTGAGGTCGATCCGTCTATTATCGGCGGTATGATACTCAGATACGGAAATTCTCAGATCGACAACAGCATAAAGGGCAGACTTGAAGCTGTTGCAGAGCAGCTGAAAATACAATAACTTAGAAGAAGGTGTATTAATGAATTTACGCCCGGATGAAATAACGAGTATAATTAAAGAGCAGATAAAGAATTACAGCGCAAAGCTGGAGCTCAGGGATGTGGGCACGGTTGTCACTGTCGGCGACGGTATCGCATCGATCCACGGACTTGAAAAGTGTATGTCCGGTGAGCTTCTTGAATTTGAAAACGGTGTTTACGGAATGGCTCTCAACCTTGAGCAGGATTTCGTCGGCGCAGTTATGCTGGGTTCCGATGCTGAGATAAAGGAAGGCGATCCCGTTAAGAGAACGAACAGGATCGTTTCCGTTCCGGTAGGCGAGGAGCTTCTGGGACGAGTTGTAAACGCTCTGGGTCAGCCTATCGACGGCAAGGGACAGATCGTTACAGAAAAAACAGAGCCGATTGAAAAGATCGCTCCGGGTATCATTACAAGAAAATCGGTTCACAAGCCGCTCCAGACAGGTATCAAGGCTATTGACTCCATGATACCGATCGGAAGGGGACAGCGTGAGCTTATTATCGGTGACAGGCAGACAGGTAAAACTGCTATTGCTCTTGACACCATCATAAATCAGAAGGATCAGGACGTTATCTGTATCTATGTTGCTATCGGTCAGAAGCGTTCAACTGTTGCGAATGTTGTTGAGACTCTTGAAAAAGCGGGAGCTATGAGATACACGATCGTTGTATCTGCTTCGGCATCAGAGCTTGCACCGCTTCAGTATATCGCTCCGTATTCAGGCTGCGCCATGGGTGAATACTTCCTGAATCAGGGCAAGGATGTTCTTTGTATTTATGATGACCTTTCAAAGCATGCGGTGGCTTACCGTACTCTTTCACTGCTTCTGAAGCGTCCGCCGGGACGTGAGGCATATCCGGGAGATGTTTTCTATCTCCACTCAAGGCTTCTTGAGAGAGCCTGCAGCCTTAATGAAAATTACGGCGGAGGAAGCCTTACGGCTCTTCCTATTATCGAAACACAGGCAGGAGACGTTTCCGCATATATCCCGACCAATGTAATTTCAATTACTGACGGTCAGATATTCCTTGAAACTGACCTGTTCAATTCAGGCGTGCGTCCTGCTGTAAACCCGGGTATTTCCGTATCGCGAGTAGGAAGCGCAGCGCAGATAAAGGCTATGAAGAAGGTTTCTTCTTCCCTCAAGCTGACATATTCACAGTACAGAGAACTTCAGTCGTTCTCACAGTTCGGTTCGGATCTTGACGCCGACACAAAGGCAAGACTTGCAAAGGGTGAACGAGTTGTAGAAATGCTCAAGCAGGACAGGAATTCACCTCTGACAGTCGAGCATCAGGTCATAATCATTTACGCTGTGGTAAATAATTACCTGAAGGACGTTCCGGTAAGGCTTATTTCCGAATATCAGGAGGAACTGTTTGATCATATTGATAATTCATACCCTGATATTATAAAGTCGATAACCGAGACAAAGGATCTTACTGCAGAAAATGAAAATACTCTCAAGCAGGTCCTTGCAGATTTCACAGCAAAATATATTGCGGACAAATCATAAAGATGAACGGCTGCGCATGCATGCAGGCAGAGCAGCGACTGTTTGAAAATTCGGCGTGCCGCTCGCCGCAAAGCGGAAACCGCACATAGACGCTGCAGTTTGCAGCGGGGGTTGTGTATTGCGGTATATGGAGATTTTTATGGCTTCATCAAATATGAAAGATATAAAACGCCGCATAAAGAGTGTTGAGAGTACCAGACAGATCACAAAGGCCATGGAGCTTGTAGCATCGTCAAAGCTCAGGAAAGCGAAGGAAAAGGCTGACAATTCAAAGCCGTTTTTCAATACGCTCTATGAGACGATGCAGGATATAGTTTCCGAGGACCCGGCGTTCAATTCCATGTATACAAGGAAGCGGAAGAACAATGTTGCGCTTCTGATAGTAATAGGAGGCGACAGGGGTCTTGCAGGCGGCTTCAATGCAAATGTGCTGAAGCTTGCCCAGGAAAGGTGCGATGAGCTCAGGGCCGGCAATACGGACGTGGTTATTCTGCCGATCGGCAGAAAGGCCGTTGAGTATTTTGAAAAAAGAGATTTCAGGATCATGGAGCGCTATGAAAATATTGCGGAAAGCTTTTCGATTTACGGCGCAAACAGTATTTCTGAAAAAATCATCAGCGTATATAACAAGGACAAAATTGACAGTGTTGAGCTGTTTTATACGGACTGCCAGTCACCGCTTGTACAGGAAGCAGAGCATATAAATCTGATTCCGCTTGAAATTGATGCGGCGAAAAAAAGCAGCGGGCTTACAAATTATGAGCCTTCTCCCGAGGCGGTTTTTGATGCTCTGATTCCGAGATATGTATCCGGTGTTTTGTTTGGTGCAGTTGTAGATTCATTTGCGGCTGAACAGGCAGCAAGGCGTACTGCTATGGAAAATGCAACGGATAATGCTGACGAGATGATCAGCAGTCTGTCGCTGATTTATAACAGAGCCCGTCAGGCTGCTATTACACAGGAGATCACTGAAATTGTCGGTGGTGCCAGTGCGCAGGAATAGCGCAAAAAATTATATTGCGGGTAAAACCGCTTTTATACGGAGGAAATTATGCAGAATACCGGAAAAATAGTACAGATTATCGGTGCGGTAGTCGACATACGCTTTTCAAAGGATTGTCTTCCGAATCTGCTTAATGCTATCGAAGTTGACAATAACGGCAAAAAGCTGGTTCTGGAGGTCGCTCAGCATATAGGCGACGATATCGTGCGCTGTATCGCAATGAGCAGTACTGACGGACTTGTAAGAGGAATGGATGCCGTTGATACCGGTTCACCTATCAGGGTGCCTGTCGGCAAGGAAACTCTGGGAAGGATATTCAATCTTCTCGGAGAAACTGTCGATGAATGCGGTCCTGTTGAGACAAAAGAACAGTGGGCTATCCACAGAGAAGCGCCCAGCTATGAAGAACAGACTGCTTCAAATGAGGTGCTTGAAACGGGTATCAAGGTTATCGACCTTATTGCGCCATACCTCAAGGGCGGTAAAATCGGACTTTTCGGCGGTGCCGGAGTTGGTAAAACCGTTCTTATTCAGGAACTTATCAATAACGTTGCCAATCAGCACGGCGGTATATCCGTATTTACGGGTGTAGGCGAGCGTACAAGAGAGGGTAACGACCTTTACAACGAAATGAAGGAGAGCGGAGTTATCGACAAGACAGTTCTTGTTTACGGTCAGATGAATGAGCCGCCGGGAGCAAGAATGAGAGTCGGACTCTCAGGACTTACAATGGCGGAATATTTCCGTGATGTTGAGGGTCAGGACGTTCTTCTGTTCATTGACAATATTTTCCGTTTCACACAGGCGGGTTCGGAGGTTTCAGCGCTTCTCGGACGCATGCCTTCAGCCGTTGGTTATCAGCCGACGCTTGCTACTGAAATGGGTGCGCTCCAGGAGAGAATCACATCAACAAGCAGAGGATCAATTACATCCGTTCAGGCTGTTTACGTTCCTGCGGATGACCTGACTGACCCTGCCCCTGCAACAACATTTGCTCATCTTGATGCGACAACGGTTCTTTCAAGACAGATTTCATCGCTTGGTATCTATCCGGCGGTTGATCCTCTTGAGAGCAATTCAAGAATTCTTTCGCCAGACATTGTCGGACACGAGCATTATGAGGTTGCACGAAGCGTTCAGACGATCCTTCAGAGATATACCGAACTTCAGGATATCATAGCCATTATGGGTATGGATGAGCTTTCCGATGAGGACAAGCTTACTGTAAGCCGTGCAAGAAAGATACAGAGATTCCTGTCTCAGCCTTTTACTGTTGCTGAGCAGTTTACAGGTATGAAGGGCAAGTATGTCCCGATCAAAGAAACGATCAGAGGATTCAAGGAGATCATCGAAGGAAAGCATGACGATCTTCCGGAATCAGCATTCCTTTTTGTCGGAACGATCGACGAAGCAGTTGAAAAGGCGAAAAAGGGTGAAAACTGATGAAAACCTTTAAGTTGAAAATCATTACTCCTGAAAAGGTGTTTTTTGACGGAGAAACTGAACAGGTCATTGTCCGCACCAGCGAGGGCGATATCGGCATACTTTACGGTCATGAGAATTACGTTGCAAATCTTCCGGCGGGACCTTTCCGCGTGAAGATCGACGGGAAGTTCAAGGTTGCTGCTATTTCCGGAGGCGTTATAAAGGCGTCAAAGGAGGAGACTGTGATTCTGGCGATGGCTGCTGAGTGGGCGGATGAAATTGATCTTGACTGGGCAAAGCGTTCTCAGGAGGACGCTGAGAAGCGCATTAAGGAAAGCCAGAGCGACTACGAGCTCAAAATGGCTGAACTTAAACTGAAGCGTGCGCTTAACAGAATAAACGTTTCTGCTTCAAAGTAAAATCAGGACGGTTTTCTTTTTGAAAACCGTCTTTTTTGTTGTGTTTTTGATTTGTTTATGCTATAATTTAGTAAGGCAGGTGAATGCCGTGAAATCAGAATCTACTCTGAGTTTTTTGCCTGAAGGGTTTATTGCTGTTGCGCAAAGCACTGATGAAGCGGCAGAGGAAAGCTTTTGTCCGGAACATGGCATGGGATTTATTTCTGTGAATGTGACAGAATGAAAAAAAGAAATTTTTTTGTAAAGGTAATGGGTGACTGGAAATGTATGATGAGTTTGCAGAGCTTGTAAAAGCAAGTGAGAATATTGTATTTTTCGGCGGTGCCGGGGTTTCGACAGAGAGCGGCATTCCCGATTTCCGGAGCGTTGACGGGCTTTATAATCAGAAGTACAAATTTCCTCCCGAAACCATACTGAGCCATACTTTTTTTATAAAGCATACGGAGGATTTCTTTGATTTTTACCGTGATAAAATGCTTTATAAAAATGTTCAGCCGAATACAGCGCACAAAAAGCTTGCGGAGCTCGAACGATCCGGAAAGCTCAGAGCTGTTGTTACGCAGAATATTGACGGACTTCATCAGGCGGCAGGAAGCAGGAATGTTTCTGAGCTTCACGGGAGCGTGCTGAGAAATTACTGCATGAAATGCGGCAAGTTCTATGATATGGAGTTTATGATAAACAGCAGCGGCGTTCCCAGATGCGAATGCTCCGGAATAATCAAGCCTGATGTGGTTTTGTACGAAGAGGGGCTCGATGATGAAACTGTTGAAAATTCAGTGAAGAGTATTTCGGAAGCAGATCTGGTCATTGTCGGCGGAACTTCTCTTAATGTTTATCCGGCAGCAGGGCTTATCAGATACAGGAAAAAAGGGTCAAATCTTGTTCTTATAAACAAAAGCGAAACGCCTTTTGATTCTCTTGCGGATATTGTTATCCATGACAGTATAGGAAAGGTGCTGGGAAGCATCTGATATTTTCGGAGGTTGCTGAAATGAAAGCAGTTGTACAGCGTGTGTCCCGTGCTTCGGTCAGGGTTGATGGTGAAATTACGGGAAGTATAGAAAAAGGTCTGCTTGTTCTGCTCGGCGTGGGACAGGATGACAACGAAAAAGATGCAGAGCGTCTTGCTGCAAAAATTGCAAAGCTCAGGATCTTTTCTGATGAAAATGACAAGATAAATCTTTCGGTTCAGGATGTGGGCGGCGGAATACTGGTTGTATCCCAGTTTACGCTTTATGCGGACTGCCGCAAGGGGAACCGCCCTAATTTCATGAATGCCGGAAAGCCTGACGAAGCTGAAAGGCTTTATGAATATTTTTCTGACGAGTGCAGAAAATATGCTGACAGGGTTGAAAAGGGGATATTCGGAGCGGATATGAAGGTCGAGCTGCTGAATGACGGGCCTTTTACCATTGTTCTTGAGGACGTCTGATGATGAATCAGCAATGAAGTGTGCCGGTTCCGGCAGAAACCGAAAAACGAACACGCCGCTTAAGGAGATGTTCTGACACAGGCAGCGGCAGAATGGAGATTACAATGAAAAGATATGAAATGTTTGCACAGTGGCTTGACGAACTGCTGGAAAACGAACTGCCGGACGGAATAATTGCTTTTAATTTCAACCTTTATGACGGGGAAGAAAATACTTATGACATTCAGCTGATCGGTTCGGATAAATTCAGCGAAGACGATTATGACTGGGCCTGCAGCGAGGTTTATTCTTCTGAAGAGGATGTCTGCTATGTGGATGTTGAGGATGATATAGAAGACTGGCATGCGGCTCAGAAGCTTTTTGAGTTCTGGGTAAAAAAATATATTGATGAAGGAAAGTATTCTGAGAAGCTGAAAAAGTCAAAAGCGGTCGGAATAGGATTCATTGACGGAGATATTGATATAGTTTACAGGGCATAAATGTAATAATTCCCTTCCGTTATGGAAATAATCATTGCGGGAGGGATTTTTTATGCTTAAAAGACTTACTGTTTTATCAGTTGTTTTTATGTTTCTTTTTTCGGCTCTTTATCTCAGGCTTTTTGCTGTTGTACAGAACAAGGAATATATTTCGGCAGGGCAGCAGCAGGGTACTTATACAGTTGAAACCGGCAGAACAAACGGAAATATCTATGACAGGAACATGAATCTGCTGGTCAACAGGGATTATGAATATTATGCAGTCGTAAACCCCACGTCTGAGGCAGTAGAGGAAATACTGCCCTGTGTGACGGATAAGGACGGGTTTTACAGCAATATGGTATACGGAAAACCGTTTCTGTGCGAAGTGAAAAAAGACGGCTTTGACAGTCAGGATATAACTGTATTCAAAGTTCCTGTAAGGTATGGGGAGGAAAGTATTGCGCATCATATAACAGGCTATGTTTCAGACGGAGAGGGAATCTGCGGAATAGAATATGCCTATGATGAATTTCTGCGTTCCTGCGAAACTGTCAATTCTGTAACATATAATGTCAACGGCTGCGGAAAGGCTCTTGAGGGTATACAAAAAGAAGTTTCATACGGAGAGGAAATGAAATCAGGAGTTGTTCTGACAATAGATTACTATATACAGGCAATATGTGAACTGGCAGGGAGAAATATTGAAAAGGGCGCAGTCGTAGTTATGGATATTTACACCGGGGATATCCTTGCAATGGCAAGCTTTCCGGATTATGATGTAAATGAACTTGAAGATGCCCTTGACAATGAAAACAGTCCGCTTATAAACAGGTGTCTTTATTCATACAGCGTGGGTTCGATTTTCAAGCTTGTGACAGCGGAAGCAGCGTTTGAACAGGGGATAAATGAAGATTTTTCCTACTCCTGTGAAGGCTTTACGGAAATAAACGACCAGATTTTCCGGTGTCATGATCTGAGCGGACATGGTATGCAGAATATGACTGAGGCAATGGCGAATTCATGCAATACCTATTTTATAGAGCTTTCAAAGCATATAGATAGCGATCTGCTGCTTGAAACGGCAAGACGTATGGGATTTGGAATGAGCATTCCTCTTGCTTCGGGAATGACGGCTTCGGGAGGAAATCTGCAGTCGGAGGAGGATCTTCTCCTGCCGGCAGAAAAGGCAAATCTTTCTTTCGGGCAGGGAAAGCTTCTGGCATCTCCTGTCCAGATATGCGCTTTTACCTGTGCCATTGCAAACGAGGGGAATTACTGCGTTCCGAGGCTTGTCAAGGGAACCACCTTTGACGGAGAGAATATTTCAGTAGAAAATCCTGAAAAGAAAACAAAAGTCATGGAGCGTGATACTGCCTTCAGACTTCAGGATCTGATGATCGCAGCTGTTGATAAAAACGAGTCATCAGCGGCAAGACCTAAGAATAATCACGCAGCAGGCAAGACCTCTACAGCTCAGACGGGACGCTTTGACGAGGAGGGGACGGAAATTTGCCATGGCTGGATAACCGGTTTTTTTCCGCTGAGCTCACCTGAGTATGCTGTAACCGTACTCTGCGAAGACGGCGGCTATGGGAACGACTGCGCAGCTCCCGTTTTTAAGGAGATAATTGAGAGAATGACGGATATAAATTACTGAAAATCGAAAAAAATCATTGACTTTTTTCGTATTTTTGATATAATTATAAGAGAATATTTCGGATGACTGTGACAGGAATAATCGCAGAGCAGTTCTTTCAGAGAGGAAGCGGCAGGTGTGAGCTTCCGGACGTGCGGCGAGTGCTACCCTTGAGTCTGCGGTGAAAGCCGCCGTGTGTTTCGCGTTAAGGGACAAATGAGGAAAGCGGTTTTCCGCTTTTGAATTTGGGTGGTACCACGAGCCTTCGTCCCATGCAGGACGGGGGCTTTTTATTTTACAGCTGTCCGCTTATAAATTAAATTTCCGCTTCATACGCGGCAGAATGGAGAATGATAATTATGAAATGGCGTGGAGTCAATGAACTCAGAGAGATGTATCTTTCATTTTTTGAGAGCAAAAGTCATACAAGAATGGCAAGCGCTTCGCTTGTACCGCAGGGCGATAACAGTCTGCTTCTTATAAACTCGGGCATGGCACCGCTCAAGAAGTTTTTCCTGGGACAGGCTGTTCCGCCGAACAAGAGAGTAACGACTTGTCAGAAGTGCATCAGAACTCCTGATATTGAAAGAGTCGGAAAAACTGCAAGACACGGTACATACTTTGAAATGCTCGGTAACTTTTCGTTCGGCGATTACTTCAAGGTTGAGGCTATTGAATGGGCATGGGAGTTTTTCACAAAGGTTCTTGAAATGCCTGTTGACAAGCTTTATGTATCTGTTTATGAAGAGGATGACGAGGCTTATGACCTCTGGACAAAGCATATCGGTGTGGCTCCTGACCATATGACAAGACTCGGCAAGGAGGATAACTTCTGGGAGCATGGTTCAGGTCCGTGCGGTCCTTGTTCTGAAATTTATTTTGACAGAGGACCGGAAAAGGGCTGCGGTTCGCCTGACTGCAAGGTTGGCTGTGACTGTGACAGATTCGTTGAGGTATGGAATCTGGTATTCAGCCAGTTTGACAGCGACGGCAAGGGCAATTATGCGCTTATGGAGCATCCGAATATTGATACCGGTATGGGACTTGAAAGACTTGCATGCGTAATGCAGGGCGTTGATAATCTCTTTGAGGTGGACACTGTTACAAATATCATGAACAGGATCTGCGAAATCGCAGGAGTAAAATACAAGGAAGACGAGAAAACAGACGTTTCCCTGCGTGTTATTACTGACCATATCAGAAGCACTACATTTATGGTAGGCGACGGTATTACTCCTACAAACGAGGGCAGGGGATATGTTTTAAAGAGACTTTTAAGGCGTGCTGCAAGACACGGAAAGATGATGGGCATAAGCGAACCCTTCCTTTATAAGGTATGCGATACAGTTATTGATGAAAATAAAGCGGCTTACCCTGAACTTGATGAAAAGAGAGAGCTTATAAAGAAAATCATCAGACATGAGGAAGAAAGCTTTGCCAAAACAATTGACAAAGGCTCAGAGCTTCTTGAACAGTTTATTGACAAGATCGCAACAAGTGATATAAAAAATGTGCTTTCCGGCGATGACGCATTCAAGCTCAGCGATACTTACGGATTCCCCCTTGATCTCACAAAGGAAATCGTTGCTGAGAGAGGAATTGTGGTTGACGAGAAGAGGTTTGCTGAATGTATGGAGGAGCAGAAGCGCAAGGCAAGAAATGACAGGGCTTCAAAGGTCAAGACTTCGTGGAGTGATGACAGCACCGCAAATATAAGCGCACCTAAAACGGAATTTACCGGTTATTCAAGATTCAAGCATGACGCTAAAGTCATGGAAATCTTTGCAGACGGCAAGCCTGTTGATTCAGTATCAGAGGGAAGCGAGGCAGTTGTTATCCTTGACAGGACTCCTTTCTATGCTGAAAGCGGCGGACAGGCATCCGATTCAGGTCTGATCACAGCAGGCGAAATGACATTTGCAGTTTACAGTGTTACAAAGACAGACAACGGTCATTTCCTCCACTTCGGCTGTGTTGAAAAGGGAAGCATTACAAAGAACGATGATGTTTTTGCGGAAATTGACGTTGAAAAGAGAATGTCAACGATGAGGAACCATACTGCAGCTCACCTTCTTCAGGCAGCGCTCAGACAGGTTCTCGGCGATCATGTTCACCAGGCAGGTCAGCTTGTAAATTCTGAAAGATGCAGATTTGACTTTTCTCATTTCAGTGCAGTAACTCCCGAGGAAATTGTTGAAATTGAAAATATCGTAAATAACAAGATCCTTGAATCTGTTGAGGTCGTAACAAAGGAAATGCCTATTGACGAGGCTAAGAAGATCGGTGCTATGGCGCTGTTCGGCGAAAAGTACGGGGATATTGTCCGCGTTGTTGACGCAGGCGGTTTTTCAGTTGAATTCTGCGGCGGTACACATGTAAGCAACACTTCAAGTATCGGTCTTTTCAAGATCCTCAGCGAAAATTCCGTTGCGGCAGGTGTAAGACGTATCGAGGCTGTAACAGGAAACGGCGTGCTGACTCTTATGAACGAACTCAGAAACTATATGTCAGATGCATTTGCAGTTCTGAAAATCGCTGATCCTGCAAAGCTGGCTGAACGATGCAAAGCCCTTGCGGAAGAAGTCAAGGAAAAAGACAGACAGATCCAGAAGCTCAGTCAGCAGCTGGCGGGAAATCAGCTCAGCGGTATGTTTGACCATGCAAAGGAGATAAACGGCATCAAGATCATCTCCGCACTGCTCAACGGTACTAAGCCCGATCAGCTCAGAAATATTGGCGACAAGCTGAAGGAACAGACTGAGGACGTTATCGCTGTATTTGCAGGAATTGCAGACGAAAAGGGCACATTCTACTGTGTATGCGGCAAGAATGCCGTTGAAAAGGGAGCTCATGCAGGAAAGATAGTTCAGAGAATTGCGGCTGTTACAGGTGGCAAGGGCGGCGGACGTCCGGATAATGCTATGGCAGGCATAGGAAAGAATTATATGGTTGACGAAGCTCTCGGTTCACTTGAGAGCATCGCAGGTGAATTTCTGAAATGAGGTGTATGATATGGATTGCTTATTCTGTAAAATAATTGCCGGAGAGGTCCCCAGCACAAAGGTCTATGAGGACGATATGGTTTATGCATTCAGGGATATTGCCCCTATTGCACCGGTGCATTATCTTATTATCCCTAAGGAGCATATTTCCGGCGCATCCGAAATTAATGAAACAAACTCAAAGTATGTTGCGCATATCTTTGAAGTGGCTGCAAAAATTGCTGCTGATGAGGGATTTGCAGACGGATACAGAGTTGTAACAAACTGCGGTGAAGACGCAGGTCAGACTGTACATCATCTTCATTTCCATCTGCTTGCAGGAAAGAAAATGGGATGGACTACTGAATCGGGTGTATAATATCCGGAAAGAATAAATAAAATTGAAGAGAAAATTAGTCTATGTCGGAGCGGCGTGGGGAACAGGACTTTTGTGCGGATCGTTTGTCGATTCTGTTCTGGTTTTCCTGTTTCTGCCTGCAATTCTGATCTTTCTGCTGGTTTTCAGATTCGTATTCAAAGGCAGATTTAAGGAATTTATTCTTATTATATCTGCCTTTGCTTTTGCTCTGGGTTTTTACAAAGCGTATGACAGCTTTGTGTACAGGAAAGTTACAGGTTTTGCAGGCGAAAGAATAAATTTCAGCGGCAGGATCAGCAGTCTGACGGATTATTCCAAAGATACGTCCCGGTATGTTTTAAGCGGCAGGATAAACGGCGGTGCAAAAGCAAAAATTCTGGTTTACACGGATACGCTGGACTGTGAACCGGGCGATATTATAGAACTTGAGGGAACTCTGGAGCTGCCGGAAAATACTTATCTTTTCAATGCAAAGGATTACTATAAATCGTGCGGCATTTTTATTGAAACGGATGAAATATATGAGATCTCATTTAAGAAAAGCAGCGGATTTTCTGCGGCAAGGCTCATTGGCTTATACAGGGAAAAGGCTGTGTCATTTATAAAGTCAAACCTTCCTGAAAGGGAAAGCGGATTTCTTATAAGCATGCTTTTTGCTGATAAGTCAGGACTTGACGAAAATGACAGCGATGTTCTCTACGGAATAGGCATAGGTCATATTCTGGCAGTTTCAGGTCTGCATCTAATGCTTTTCTGCGGCATGATAAGGCGACTGATTAAAAGATTCATACTTTGCAGAGGACTGGAATTTGCTGTGACAGAAGCTGCAATGCTCCTGTTTGCATTGTGCTGCGGCATGCCTTTGTCTGTTATCCGCACATTTATCATGCTTACAATCAGTAATTCGGCTCCGCTTTTATTCCGCAGATCGGATACGCTCAATTCAATATGCATCGCTCTGATTCTGATGACCCTGCCATGCCCTTTTTATATAACAAGTCCGTCACTGGTGTTATCCGTTGCAGGAACATGGGGAGCAGGTGTGTTTGCACCTTTTGTAACTGAAAAGCTGAGTGCTGATACCGTGCCGAAAAAATTTGGCAGGCATGCGGCGTTTCTGACCTGTGTGTATGCTGCTGTTTTTCCTGCTTCTGTTTTGTACTTCGGGGAAAGCTCGCTGATCTCACCAGTAACCAACATGCTTCTGACGCCTGTATGTATGGCGGCTCTGGTGATCGCTATGGTATCGGTCATGTTTGTTTTTGTAAATCCGGTATGGGCGATTAAAGCTTCCGGGATTTTGTGTAAAATAATACTTGAAATAAGTGAGCGTATTTACAAAATCAATTTTCTCCGTATAAGCTTTGGCGATACTGCCTGTAAATATCTTCTGCTGATTCTTGTGATCCTTTGCTTTGCTGCGTATTTTGTGCACAGATCAAGGAAATACAGTGTGATCTCGGTTATGGTATCCGCAGCCGTATTCATGTCCTTTGCGTCGTATCTGAATTTCAGCACTGCAAAGCTTATGAGTATTGCTATGCTTGGCGAAAATATGGGAGCAGTTGTAATTTCAAAAGGGAATACAGCGGATATAATAGATATTTCCGGTGAACGCAGAAACGGGGATTATGTGGAAAAATACCTTGCTGAAAGAAACATAAATAAAATAAACAATGTGTTTATATGCAAAAAGCCCTATAATATATCCTCGGTTTACAATTACAGTCTGAGAAATTCTGATGTGGGAAACATCTGTCTGCCTGAAGGATATGATTTAAGGGATGATATGAAAATCTGCGGATGTGTTCCGGCATATTCTGATTATTCCTGTGCTGCCGTAAGGTATGAAAGCTATGGGTTCCGTATTGAAAACGGCTTTGTGTATGCTGAAAACGGTGATTTCAGCTGTGTGCTGACCGGTGGAAAGGGTGTAATATCCGAATTTGAAACGAATACAGCTTTACTTTGTGATGAAAACGGAAAAGTTAAGGTGAAGCATTTGTAAGGAGGGCTTGACGTGGCTGAGATAAATCCGTCCGAGCTTGTAAAAAGGCTCAAAGCGTCGGAAGCTGACAGACTTTATTATATCTACGGCGCTGATGTTGCGGCAGTAGAAGCGGCAACAAAAGCCATACTCAAAAAAAAGCTCGGCAGGGAATGGGAATCGGAGGTAACTAAGTTTGACGGCAAAAATCTGGATCCGGGAGAATTTGCCGATACATTGGAAATGAACACGCTTTTTGCGGAGTGCAATGTTATTCTTGTAAATGATTTGAACTGCGATGAGCTTCGGCAGGACGTTTTTGATACTGTCTGGAATTCGGTGCAGTCGCTTCCCGAACAGACGGTCCTTGTTATAAATATTACAGGATTTGATGTAAAAAACGGGAAAAAAGTATTTTCCGGCAGGAATAAAAAGCTTACAGATTACATTTCAAAAAATGGAGTTCTCTGCTGCTGTGCAAAGAAAACGGTATCAGAGCTGAGCAAATTCATATCTGCAAAGGTTCAGAAAAACGACTGTACCATCTCACCGGCAAACGCTGAGCTGCTGGCTTCGCTTTGTCTTATGGACACCATGCGGATCGAAAATGAAATAGCAAAGCTTTGCTCTTACCGGCTAAATCAGGAGATAAGGAAAGAGGACATAGAGCTTCTGGTTCCGGGACAGCTTGAAACGGATTCTTTTAAATTTGCCGAGGCGGTCATATCCAAAAACTCACAGAGATCCTTTATAATACTCAACGAACTCCTTTCAAAATACGATAGTCCGGCACTGATACTTTCTGCTGTGAGCATGAGCTTTACCGATCTTTACAGGGTTAAATCCGCACTGTCCGCAGGGAAGCACACAAGCGATGTTGTAAATGATTTTGCATACGGAAAGAGGAGTTTTGCTGTTGACAAGGCTTTCAGAAACTGCCGTAAGATATCGGCAGAGAATATAAGAAAATGCATGAGCGTTCTCAGGAATACGGACAGGAAGCTCAAGAGGACATCGGATGTCACAGTAATTAATACTGAAATGGAAAAAATGCTGACAGAACTGCTTATTGCAGTAAAAAACGGCTGAGGAGAAATTTATGCTTAAATTAAAGCAGGCAATAATTGTCGAGGGAAAATATGATAAAATAAAGCTTTCCTCAATCGTTGACGCGGTAATAATACCGACCAACGGCTTCGGGATTTTCAGAGATAAGGAAAAGCTGGCACTTATTAAATTTTACGCCGAAACAACCGGTATAATCATTCTGACGGACTCGGACAGTGCGGGTTTTAAAATAAGGAATCATATAAAGGGGACTGTCAGAAATGGGAAAATAACCAACGTTTACATTCCCGACGTTATGGGAAAGGAAAAGCGCAAGGAAAAGCCGTCTGCTGAGGGAAAGCTTGGCGTCGAGGGGATAGACAAGCAGCTTATTCTTGAAGCTTTTGAAAAGGCGGGCATTACTGCTGACGAAGCACCCTCGGGACCAAAGCTTACAAAGAGCGATCTTTACGAATTCGGACTTACCGGCGGCGCAAACAGCACAGCGCTAAGAAAACATCTTCTTGAGTATCTTGGTCTGCCGTCACTGCTGACTTCCAATGCTCTGCTGGAGGTGCTCAATAATATGATGGACCGGGAAGAGCTTGAGAAGGTTATGGGAAAAATAGTGTGATTTTAAGAGGGATAAATGGTTTTTTCAAGTATAGTTTTTATTTACTTTTTTCTGCCTGCGGTACTGCTTGTTTATTATGCCGCACCGCGGAAGCTTAAAAATCTCATACTGCTTGTGTCAGGTCTCTTTTTTTACGCATGGGGAGAGCCGGTTTATGTGTTTGTCATGCTGCTGTCAACTGTTGTTGATTATACCGCAGGGCGCATAATAGCAGGATACGATGATAAAAAAGCGGTAAGACGGGCAGCGCTCATTTGTTCGGTAGTCATTAATATCGGACTTCTGGGTGTATTCAAATACAGCGGATTTATTGCCGGTATATTCGGATTCAGCATGCATGAGCTTCCGCTTCCCGTGGGGATTTCGTTCTATACCTTTCAGAGTATGTCGTATACGATCGACCTGTATATGCGGCGCATAAAGGTGCAGAAAAATTTTATCAGCTTTGCCTCTTATGTATCCATGTTTCCGCAGATCGTTGCAGGTCCTATTGTAAGGTATGAAGATATTCAAAAGGAAATCGATTCACGCAGAGTAAACATATATCTTCTTGGCGAAGGTGCAGGAATATTTATAAAGGGGCTTGCAAAAAAAGCCCTGCTTGCCAACAATATCGGTCTGCTGTGGTCGGAGGTAAAGGAGATGGATTTCGGGAGCATTTCTGCGGCAACTGCATGGCTCGGGATCTTAGCATTTACATTTCAGATTTATTATGACTTTTCCGGATATTCTGATATGGCAGTGGGACTTGGAAAAATGCTCGGATTCAATTTTCCTGAAAACTTCAGGTACCCTTATATTTCCCGGAGCATTTCCGAGTTCTGGAGAAGATGGCATATTACTCTTGGCTCATGGTTCCGCTCGTATGTCTATATTCCCCTTGGCGGCAACAGAAAGGGCAGGCTTAAAACTCTGAGAAACCTGCTGATAGTATGGGCGCTGACAGGACTGTGGCACGGTGCAAGCTGGAATTTTATTCTGTGGGGTATCTACTTCGGCGTGATTATCATAACAGAACGAGTATGGCTCGGAAAAAAGCTTGAGAAGGCAAATCCTGTAATAAGCACGGCATATTCGTTTGTTCTCGTTGTGCTGGGATGGGTGCTTTTTGATACTGAAACTCTGGGCAGTGCAGTGGAGTTTTACAAGGCAATGTTCTGCGGAAACGGGCGTTTTATAGATTCATTTGCAATTTATGAGCTTAAAACATATTTTATTGTGTTTGTACTGTGTATTTTCGGAGCCGGAAAATGTTTTTCCCGAATCATTGAAAGATGCAACAGGAGTCTTACAGGCGCTAAGGTCATCGAAAATGCGGCACCTGTTGTTCAGGCATTTCTGCTTCTGCTCTGTACTGCATTCCTTGTTAACGCAGGATATAATCCGTTTATGTATTTCAGATTTTAGGGGGAAATATGGAAAACAGAAGAAAAACAAAAACCGCTGTTTTGTTTCTTATAATAATTTTTGCTTTGCCGATTATTCTTATTTTTTCAAAAAAAGAATATTTCTCTCCTGAGGAAAACAGAAGCCTTGAAAAATTCCCGGAAGTATCTGCTGAAAATATCAGGGACAAGAGCTTTATGGATGATGTGGAAAGCTATCTTTCCGATCACTTTCCGGCAAGGCTGGGATTTGTAAGGACCAAGATGAATGCTGAGCGTATCGCGGGAAAAAACTGCATCAACGGGATTTATATCACCGATGAAAGGCTTATTGAAAGGATCTCTGAACCGGACAGTGAAGCAACAGAAAATTCTGTCGGGGCAATAAATAATTTTGCAGAGAAATGCAGTGCAGATGTGTTCGTATCGGTGGTTCCCACCTCGGCAGGGATCTATCGTGAGGAGACAGGCAGATTTTCTCCTCAGCTCAATCAGCATGCTGTCATAACGGATATATACAAAAGATTCAGCAGTGATGTTACGGCAATAGATGTGTTCAATCCTCTTTCTGCGGCATCTGACGAGTATATTTATTACAGAAACGATCATCACTGGACCAGCCGCGGAGCTTATATCGCCTATAAATCGATTATTGCAAAGCTGGGATTTTCCGCTGTGTCAGAGGATTATTATGACATTGAGCATGTTACCGATGACTTTAAGGGGACATTTTATTCAAAGTGTCTTTATGACGGAGTAAAAGCTGATGTGATCGATATTTACAGCTGTAAAAACGGATTTGAAGCCGAAAGTGTTGTAATGAATGACGGCGCAGGGGAGACAGTCGCCGATGATATTTACTTCCGTGAATTTCTCAGCGGAAACGATAAATACTGTGTTTTTCTCGGAGAAAACAGAGCTTTTACGGATATTAAAACAAATACGGAAAATGGGAAATCAATCATGGTCATAAAGGATTCCTATGCAAACAGCTTTGTACCGTTTCTTGTGCAGCATTATTCGAGGATCACTGTGATCGATCCAAGGTATGTCAAGGGCTCTCTGGAGGATTTTGCTGATCCGGACGAATATGATCAGATACTGTTTCTTTATAATGCATCGACCTTTTCGACTGATAAAAATCTCAGATCTTTGTTGAGATAAAATAAGCCGGCTGTGAAGTTTCACAGCCGGCTTTCATGCGCTTTATCAGCCGCCGAGTCTTATCATTTCATCAATGCATACTCTTGCTTTTCTGATTTTCTCATCGCTCATTCTTATTTCAAAAGCTTTTCCGTTGTCCAGATTCTGAAGTGTCTTATAAACATCCATAAGTGTAGTTATTTTCATGTTCGGACATAAGATTTTCTTTGAAAGATTGTAAAATTCCTTTTCCGGGCAGGCATACTGGAGATGTTCTGTAATGCTGATCTCCGTACCTATTATAAATTCTTTGTGGTCAGAGTTTTTTGCGAAATTCATTATCCCTGATGTGGAACCTACGTAATCTGCAAGCCCGGTCACGTCGGGACGGCATTCCGGATGTACAAGGACAAGTGCGTCCGGGTGCTTTTCTTTTGCAGATTTCAGATCAGATAATGTTACGGAGCTGTGTACCGGACAGCCGCCCTGAAGGAGCTTTATGTCCTTTTCAGGAACCTGTTTCTGAACATAGCTTCCCAGGTTGCAGTCGGGAATGAACAGGATCTTGTCGTTTTCCATTTCCTTTACTATTTTAACTGCTGTTGATGAAGTAACGCAGACGTCACAGACAGTTTTCAGCTCGGCAGTTGTGTTTATGTATGCAACAACTGATCTGTCCGGATCCTTTTCTTTAAGCTGGGAAATAAGCTGTGCGTCCATCTGTTCTGCCATAGGACATCCTGCCTCGCTGTTTGCAAGGAAAACTTTCTTGTCCGGAGAAAGCATTTTAACCGTTTCAGCCATAAAGTGTACTCCGCACATAATAAACGCATCACAGTCATGTTTTGCGGCAGCAACGCTCAGTGCGTAGGAATCGCCTGTTTCATCAGCAATTTCAATGATCTCCTTTGCCTGATAGGAATGTGCGAGAATAACTGCATTTTTTTCTTTCTTGAGCTTTAAAATCTCTTCCTGGATCTTATTTATCATTTTTTTCCTCCGTTATATGGTTTTTATTTTCAGCCGAACATTTTTCGTCAGCTTTACTGTTCATGATTTCTGCATTGGCATCTGTTTTCTGTTTTGTGAATGTGCTGAAATCTTCTGCTTTTGCAGGCGGATTTCTGTAATCTATATCTTTATAGAAAGCAGTTGAAACAGGCAGTTTCTTTTTTTCAAGCTTTGCATTTACTGCTTCTTTGATAATGCTGAACAAAACTGCAAAGAGAGGTACGAATGCAACCATTCCCATAAATCCGAAAAGTCCTCCTCCGATAAGGATCGAGAATACGATCCAGAAGGTTGAAAGGCCAAGTGAGTTTCCGAGAATTTTAGGACCCAGGATATTTCCGTCAAACTGCTGAAGGAGAATAATGAAAACTATAAAGACGATGGTTTTGTGCGGATCGGTCAGAAGGATCAGCAGCCCTGAGGGGACAGCCCCGATGATCGGCCCGAAAAACGGTATCATGTTCGTGACTCCGATAAGACAGCTTATAAGCACCGCATAGGAATCCATTTTCAGAATATGCATTCCGATAAATGTGATTATTCCTATAACAAGCGAGTCAACAGCTTTTCCGGAAAGAAAATTCACAAATGTATAATTGAATCTTGAGCAGACAGAGAAGATCCTCTTTCCGGCTTTATGAGGCAATACGGCATAGATGGTTTTTGTTGCCTGTGCTCTGAAATTTTCCTTGCTGAAAAGAAGATAAACGGAAATGACCATTCCGAAAATGCAGTCCTTGAGACCTACGAGGAAAGACCATGCGCTGTCTGTTATGCTGGCTATCAGACCGTCCTTTGCAAGCAGCGCCTGAATGGCAGGCTCATATCTGGAAATAAAATTCAGAGCAATGTTCTGAATATCGTCAAATTCCTCATTGATAAGAGATCTGAGCTCCGGATTTTTTTCCGCCAGTTTGCTTGCCCTGTTGGTGATATAGTCTCTCAGGTTGTTTATATATGACGGCATGCTTTTAAAAATGTTCTCAATGCTTGTAATGAGTTCAGGAACGATTGATCCGACAAGCATCACAACTATACCTATTAATATAACAAATGAAATACATATACTTAATGCCCGGACAAGCTTTTTTCGTTCCTTTTTCCGGCAGAGAACACGGCGCAGCTGTTTTTCTGCAAACATCATAAGCGGATTGAGAAGGTATGCTATGACAACACCCCATATTATCGGCGAAAAAACGCTTATCAGTCTTTTTGCATAGGCAATAAAGGTGCCGTATTTGAAAACAAGGGCTACAAGTGCAAGGCAGACAGTAAAAACAATAATGCAGTATACTGCTACTGTATTATGTTTGGCATTGAATCTTATTTTCATGGAAATCTCCGTTCTTTATATACTCTGATACAATTATACAACATTTTCGTCTTAAATGGAATAGTTTTTTTCAGATTATTTTATAAAATTTATGGTTTTGATTATGCGGTGATTGTAAATGTAAAAGAAGTATGCTATAATAAATAACATACGTTTATTTTTTTGAATGGGGAGTATTTATAATGTTATCACAGTCTTTTAATGAACTGAAAAAATCCGCATTAGATAAATATTTCGGCAGAATGAACCGTCAGCAGAGAGAAGCCGTTTTTTCTGTTGAAGGACCTGTGCTTGTGCTTGCAGGAGCCGGAAGCGGAAAGACAACTGTTATTGTAAACAGAATCGCCAATATGATAAACTTCGGAAATGCATATTATGAAGACGGATACGAAGGAGATGAAACAGCCTGCCGGATGCTCGAAGACTACATAAACGGACAGGACACGGATCTTCAGACACTTCGGGATATAATCGCAGTCAGACCTGTGAAGCCGTGGAATATTCTTGCGATCACATTTACAAACAAGGCGGCGGGAGAACTTAAAGCACGACTTTCGGCTATGCTGGGAGAGGAAGCGGACAATATTCATGCTGCAACATTTCATTCGGCATGCGTGAGGATTTTAAGACGTGAGATAGAGCGGATAGGATATCAGAGCAGCTTTACTATCTATGATTCAGACGACAGCTGCCGGGTGGTAAAGGCATGTATGAACGATCTGGAAATATCGGAAAAGCAGTTTCCTCCGAAATCTGTCCTTTCAGAGATCGGGTTTGCAAAGGACAGGCTTCTTGAACCGGAAGAATATGCGGATGAAGCGGGAAACGATTACAGGAAAAGTGTTATTGCAAAAATTTACCGTGAATATCAGAAACGCCTTTTTGCTTCAAATGCTGTTGATTTTGATGATATAATCAAGCTTACAGTAAAAATTCTTGCCGAATTTCCGGATGCTCTTGAATACTATCAGAACAAATACAGGTATATCATGGTCGATGAGTATCAGGACACCAATCAGGCACAGTTTCGTCTTGTCAGCATGCTGTCTGCCAAGCACAATAACCTTTGTGTTGTGGGAGATGATGATCAGAGCATATATAAGTTCAGAGGGGCAACGATAGAAAATATTCTGAGCTTTGAAAATCAGTTTGAAGGAAGCAGGGTCATAAGGCTTGAACAGAATTATCGTTCGACTCAGAACATTCTTGATGCTGCCAACTCAGTTATCAGAAATAATTCCGAAAGAAAACAGAAACAGCTCTGGACGGACAGCGGTGCCGGAGACAAGATCCTGTGGTACAGGGCTAAGGATGAGCGTGATGAAGCGGCATTTGTTGCCGAAAAGATTTTAGAAAATGTAAAAAACGGCGGCAGATACAATGACAATGCAATACTTTACAGAATGAATGCACAGTCAAACTGTATTGAACAGACCCTTGTCAAGAGCGGAATTCCATACAGAGTCTTCGGCGGCATGAGGTTCTATGACAGAAAGGAAATCAAGGATATTACGTCATACCTCTCTTTTATAAACAATAACAACGATATGCTGCGGCTGAAGCGTATTATCAATGAGCCGAAAAGAGGGATCGGCGACAGCACTGTATTACTTATTGAAAATATAACGTCCGATCTGGGGATTTCACCTATTGAGGTCCTGAGAAATTCTGATGAATATCCCATGCTTTCAAAAAAAGCTTCGGTGCTTAAAAAAACGGCGGAAATGTTTGACTTTCTTGCCGAGGCATCCGAGAACACTCCTCTTGACGAATTCTTTGATCTTCTGATGGATAAGACAGGATATATGGAGTATATGAAAAGCCTTGGGGATGAGGGACTCACAAGAATTGAAAATATAAATGAACTTAAATCAACTATCATATCCTATATGGAGGATGCCCAGGAACCTACCCTTAACGGATTCCTTGAGGAGATAGCGCTTTACACGGATATTGACAAAATGGACGCGGATGCAGACGCAGTTGTTCTCATGACTGTACATTCGGCAAAGGGACTTGAATTTACAAATGTTTTCGCAGTGGGAATGGAAGATGGTATATTCCCCGGCGTAAGGTGTCTTGACAGTGAAGAGGATCTGGAAGAAGAAAGGCGCCTTGCCTATGTTGCAATAACCAGAGCAAAAAGGAAACTCTGCCTTTCAAGCGCTGCTCAGAGAATAATTTTCGGAACGACTCAGAGGAATGTCACATCACGGTTTTTGAAGGAGATCGATTCGTCCCTTATTGAAAAGAAGGATAATACAATAACAGGAAAGTCCGACAAACCTCCGGTTCAGGCAGTCGGTTCGCGTTCGCTTCAGCAGCAGATCATGCAGAACAAGAGGAAGACTTCATCTTCTTCCGGTGAAAGGGTAGTATATTCTGCCGGAGAAAGAGTAAAGCATAATATATTCGGAGAAGGCACCATTATAAGCGTTAAAAATATGGCGAATGACTCAATGCTTGAAGTTGCATTTGAAAAAGTAGGCACCAAAAAAATTATGGCAAATTTCGCCAAGATAAAGAAGATATAAAAAAAGAGGGTGACGGTTATCCGTCACCCTTTCTGCATTCAGATCAGCATCCGCATCCGCAGTTGTCATTGCATCCGCAGCCATTGTTGCAGCAGCCGTTGTTGTTACCGCCGCATCCGCAGCAGCAGAAGATGAGAATTAAAATGATGATCCACCAGCAACCACCGTCAAAACCTGATCCACAACCCATAAATGAACAACTCCTTTTAAAATAAGATATTTTGAACCGGAATCTGTTGTTTTTCTTCCGTTTCATAGTACATAATATGTTATAGCAGGAAATGTGTTACAGTTTTCTCATGGATATGAACTCATACGTCTTCGACATATATCGCAGTGCATTTGTGGCATAATTATTATATCGGCTATGAACATTCGGAAGAAAGGCGGATTTTTATGTTAAGTAGTTTTGAAATGTTTACGGGAAAGGCAGTCAGCTCTCTGGAAAGTGCAGCGGAGTGTGCGTCTGCACTGGGCCATACCTATGTCGGCACAGAACATGTTCTTCTTGGATTTGCAAAAGAGGGGATGAATATTGCGGCGGCTGTGCTGAAAGCTTCGGATATAGGATTTGCGGATCTTTATGACAGGATTTCCGTTATTGTGGGAAGGGGTGAGGAAACTCAGCTTACACTTGCAGATATGACTCCTGCACTAAGACGCATTCTTGACTGTTCGGTTTCATCGGCGGAGTCAATGGGGACGAAGCTTGTGGGAACAGAGCATATCCTTATGTCCATACTAAGCGAGCCGGGATGCGGAGCTATGAACGTTCTGAACGATTTCGGGATCGATCCTGTAAAGATGTATAATGAATGTGCCGGTGCGTATTCGTTCAGAGGAAAGAGAAATGAAGCGCTGAAATATCGTCAGCCCGACAGAAAAAAACTGCCTACTTTATATAAATATGGTGTGAGTCTTACCGAAAAGGCAATGGAGAACCATTATGATCCTCTTATCGGCAGACATGAGGAAACGGAAAGGGTTCTGCAGATCCTGGCAAGACGGACAAAAAACAATCCCTGTCTTATCGGTGAAGCAGGAGTGGGGAAAACAGCTGTTGCAGAGGGTATAGCTGATATGTTTGTTCAGGGAAATGTACCGGATGAACTGAAAAACAAGAATATATTTGCTCTTGATCTTACAGCAATGCTTGCCGGAGCAAAGTACAGAGGAGATTTTGAAGAAAGGATAAAAAACTGTATTGATGAAGTTATAAGCGTCGGTAATATCATACTTTTCATAGACGAGCTGCATTCAATTGTGGGTGCAGGAGCAGCCGAGGGTGCAATAGACGCTGCAAATATTCTCAAACCTCAGCTTGCAAGAGGGGAGCTTCAGATAATCGGCGCGACGACAGTTGAGGAATACAGGAAATATATAGAGAAGGATTCAGCGCTGGAGCGGCGGTTTCAGCCGGTTATGATCGAGGAACCCGATGAAGATCAGGCTTTCAGCATTCTCAGCGGAATAAGGGAACGGTATGAAAAGTTTCACAATGTAAAAATAAGCGATGAGATTATAAAAACTGCCATAAGCTTTTCGGTAAGATATATAAATGACCGTTTTCTTCCGGACAAGGCGATAGATATAATAGATGAAGCGGCATCAAGAGCCAAGATACGCCGTGCAAGAAATGCAAAGGATGAATTTGAGGCGATCGAAGTAACAGGCAAAAGCATAACCCTGGAGGATATCGAGAAGGCTTGCCGGAAACGCAGGGAAAGAAACGAAACGCCGCCCTGTGAAATAACCTTTGACGATATTTCAAATGTTGTATCCGTATGGACGGGAATACCTGTGAACCGTATTTCAAAGGAAGAAGAGGAAAGGCTTCTGAACCTTGAACATGAGCTTGAAAAACGTGTTATAGGACAGGAGGAAGCCGTGTCAGCCGTGGCGGGTGCAATAAGGCGCGGAAGAGTGGGACTCAAAGAGCCTGACAAGCCGATCGGCTCCTTTATGTTCATGGGACCTACCGGTGTTGGAAAAACAGAGCTTTCAAGGGCGGTTGCAGAAGCTATGTTTGACAGTGAGAAAAACCTTATAAAAATAGATATGTCTGAATATATGGAGAAGCATTCGGTTGCAAAGCTCATAGGCGCTCCTCCAGGGTATGCAGGTTATGACGAAAGCGGTACGCTGACTGACCGGATAAGGAGATGCCCTTACTGCGTTGTGCTTTTTGATGAAATTGAAAAGGCTCATCCCGATGTGCTCAATATTCTGCTTCAGATTCTGGAGGACGGAGTTCTGACTGATTCAGGAGGACGGCGGACCAGTTTTAAAAATACACTTATAATTATGACCTCAAATATCGGTTCTGATGTTCTCACAGATAATCAGAGACTTGGATTTGGTGAAGAGTCTGCATCGGATCTTTCTGAAAAGGCTAAAAATGAACTGAAAAAGAGTCTCAGACCTGAGCTTATAAACAGGCTTGATGAAATAGTTGTATTCAGACGTCTTGAAAAGGAAAATTTAAAGTCAGTAAGTATAAAGCTTTTGAACGAGCTTGCAGGCAGATGCAGTAAAATAGGTGTGACCATAGAATTTGATGAAAGCGCTGCTGAGAATCTTATTGATGAAAACGAGATCAGAAGATATAATGCAAGAGGACTTAAACGAAGCATTACTGATAAGATCGAAAATATGATCTCCGGATGTATCCTTGACGGAAGTCTTAAAAAGGGCGACAGGGCAGAGATATTTTTTGAAGACGGGGAATTTAAGCTTGCAAGTCCTCTGATGCATAACAAATAAAAATAAAACCTGAGAAGACTTGATCCTTCTCAGGTTTTTATTAATAGTATAAATTATTCTTCAAGAAGCTTCTGAGCGCTTGCTATCTTTATGCTGAGGCAGAAAATATCCATTGCCTGACTGAGCTCGTCAACAGAAGGATAGGACGGAGCAATACGGATATTCCTGTCCTCCGGATCCTTTCCGTATGGATATGTTGCGCCGGCACCTGTGAGAGTAACGCCCGCTTCCTTGCAGAGGGAAACGATTTTCTTTGCACAGCCGGGAAGAGAATCAAAGGAAATAAAGTAACCGCCCTTTGGGTTTACCCAGCTTCCGATGCCAAGGGGAGCGATCTCTTTTTCGAGCTTTTCTATAACAATGCTGAACTTGGGAGCAAGAAGAGCCTGGTGTTTTTTCATATGTTCCCTGAGTCCGTCAGCTGTTTTGAAGTATCTTACATGTCTTAACTGATTGATCTTGTCATGACCGATGGTTCTTGCTGTCATGACTTTTTTGAGCGAGTCAAGATTGTTTTTGCTTGTTGCCAGAACAGCAACGCCTGAGCCCGGGAAAGTGATCTTTGAAGTGGAAGCAAATACATATGCCATATCTTCATTTCCGGCTTTTTTGCATTCGTCGATTATGTTAAGTATGAGCTTTGGATTGTCAACAAGATGGTGAACGCAGTAGGCATTGTCCCAGAAGATCCTGAAATCGGACGCCTTTGGCTTTAAAGCTGCAAATCTTCTGACTGTTTCATCACTGTATACTATACCGGAAGGATTTGAATACTGCGGTACGCACCAGATGCCCTTTACAGATTCATCTTCAGAAACCAGTTTTTCGATCATATCCATATCCGGACCGTCAGCGCCGTAAGGGATATTTACCATTTCGATTCCCAGTGATTCACAGATAGTAAAATGTCTGTCATATCCCGGAACAGGACAAAGGAATTTAACTTTGTCAAGCCTGCACCATGGTGTTCCGCCGTTTACTCCGTTTGTATATGAAGCGGAAACAACGTCATACATAATGTTAAGACTTGCGTTTCCGAAAATCATGATTTCATCGGTGCTTACTCCGAGCAGTTCGGCAAAAAGAGTTTTTGCTTCGGGAGTGCCGTCCAGGATGCCGTAGTTACGGTAATCATCACCGTTTATTCCTTTAAGATCGCTTTTGCTGTTTAAAATATCAAGCATATCCATTGAGAGGTCAAGCTGTTCGGGAGAAGGCTTTCCTCTTGCCATGTTAAGCTTGAGACCAAGAGCTTTGAACTTGTCATATTCTTCTTCCCATTGCTTTTTCCGGCTGAGAAGCTGGTCGCGGTTCATTTCACAAAGTTTCATATCTGTAAACGCTCCTTATTAAATAAATAGAGTAAACAGCAGCTCTGACTGCATTGAATTACTTTTAAATTATACCACAAATGCAGGGAATATGCAATAAAAATATAAAAGGCGATTTTTAAATAGTTTTTAATGCAGTTAATATAATAAACTAAGAAAACAGTGCCCGATTTGCAACAATAATAATTCTAATTTTTAAAAAAAAAGAGATATATTTGTTTAATTTGTATAAAACATGGGAGAATGTTTTGTCACTGAAATTAATAAATTTCGCAATTGTTCACAAAATATTCACAAAAAATGCTGAAGAATATGGTATAATATAAAGCGACGAGGAGGTAGTGTGTACCTTAACGTGTGTAAAATTTTATTATGAAAGGAAGAATTAAAATGGGTTTAAAAAAAGTGACAAGCAGACTTAAAGCAGTCGTTGTTTCGGCTGCAATGTTAGCAACCACACTGATTACACCGGCGGTTTTTTCGTCGCTTTCAACTGTTACTGCTGCGGAAATAAGTGTAAATAAAACACTTATAGCTGACGGTAAAGATGGAGTTACAGAGACGTCACAAAAGAATACTAAGGTTCCTGTTACTCTCGGATCTGATACAACGAAGCTCACATTCAATTTTGATACTGACTACGTTGGATCTGTAACTGTAGGTGTTTCCGGCGCTGAAATCAATAAAGACCCATGGTGGGTTGATTTTTCTAACGGATCAATGAGTGCAACCTCCAAGGGCGGAAGCTTTTCTGTTACATATACCATTCCGTCAACCATAAATAAAGATGAGGTTAAGGCAATTGACGTAGGAATCTGGTATCCGAAGGAAAATCAGGAATTTAAGCTTGTATCGGTAACAACTGATGGTTCTTCTACCGGTTCTTCAACAGAAGATCCTAATCTACCTGTTTCTGAAAATGACAAGAGCGGTTCTTATTCGTTCACAGACAACAAGGACGGTACTGCTACAATAAAGTCAACACTCAGTGCGCAGGTAGATGATGAAAATATGGATTATATCCTCACACAGGGTTATGACGAAGAATCATATATTATTGACGGAAAAAACACATGGACAGAGGATGATCCGATCAATTCACACAAATTTGCATTTACTGAATTCGGAATCGGAGATCTTACAGGTGTTACATTCCAGTCCTTTGAGTACATTATTGAATGTGATTATAATATGACAAGATTTATGTACGGCGGCGGTATCAATGTTGAGCAGGGTTCAATTGCAGATACTGAAGCTGCAAAGGGAAAAGACGGTTTCTGGTACAATGACCAGGGTGAAGAAGACGTAGAAAAATACGGCGATAAGTTCCAGATTGATGATTATCACGGCGGATATAACGCTGAAAATGCAGGAAAGTATGCAAAGGTTGTATGGGATGTACCTAAGAGTGTTCAGCCTTATGTTACAACAAACGGTGCTGACTCAGTAGGATTCCAGTTCTGGTATGGTACAACAGATGAAGAAGTTCCTACGGAGGCAACAGAAGAAGACGCTGCTTCAGGACAGCCGAATGAAATCAAGGAAGTTCATCTTAAGGGTGCTACATGCACATACACAAGAACAGCTACTGTTCCTTACAACAAGACGATTACAAAATCAGTTAACAAGTCTCTTCAGGCTTCGGATGATGCCACACTCAACCAGTATAAATACACACTTACAGACCTCGGACTTGGTGAAAGAGATCTTCTTTCAGCAGTTAAGTTTACACTTTCAGCTTCCACAGATATCGGCAAATTTGTCGGCGGTCTCGGAATCTCCGTAGATCAGACAAATCCTGCTGCAGATGATGGCTGGTATCAGCCTGGCAACATCGTTGTTCTTGATGCAGGAAAAACAATTGAGCTTATGTGGATCATTCCGGAAACAATCAGAAAAGACGTTACAACTCAGCTTGAGTCAGGAAACGTAATGATGGGATTCTGGTATGGTGAAAACGCAGAGTCACTAACACTTAAGAATATTGATTTCTATGTATATGAATCACAGGAGGCTGAGCTTAAAGTTGAACCTGCTGAAGTGACAGTTGCTGTTGATGAAACAATTAGGCTTGATATTAACGTTGACGGCTGTACGATCGTTCCTTCAGCCGGAGGATACATTATAATCAATGAAGAAACCGGTGAGATCACAGGCGTTAAGGAAGGTCTTATCAGTATTGAAGTTACAAGTCCTGAAGGACAGTCAGTAAGAATTCCTGTTGAAATAACTGCAGCAAAGACAACAACAGTTGTTACAACAAAGACTACAACAACTACTACAACTGTTACTACAACAGCTGCTCCGCCGACAACAACAGTTAATCCGGATGATGTTATTGACTGGGATAAGGTTATGTATGGTGACGTTGACCTTAACGGAAAGATCAATGTTGCTGATGTTGTAACACTTAACAAGTATCTGCTTGATAAGGACGGCAATCCTCTGAATGCAACAGCAAGAGAGAATGCTGACTGCGAATACGATCATGCTCTTGGAATGGCTGACGCAGGAAAGATCATCAACTTCCTTGCTAAAATTATTCCACAGGAAGAACTTGGAGATCCAGATTTTTATAAGTAATTATAAGTTCTGAAAATATTATAAAAAGTCCGGCTTTACGCCGGATTTTTTTTGCCCGTAAATGGTTAACATTTATGGGCTTTTTTATTTATAGGAGCATTTTGATTGTTATTGAATGATGAGTTTTTTATATAGCAGAAGTAATAAGATAAGAATTTATAATTCAAAAAAATGAATAATGCTATTGACATACACATATAAATGTGTTATTATTATTTCACTGGCATGAAATGGGTAAATATATACGTGTAAGGAGGAATATGAATATTAATGATTTGTATGTTCAGCTGTTGAAGTATAAGAGTTATATTGTAAATGGCACAGCGTGCTGCGGATTAGTACCGCTGAAGTTTACTGAGCAGTTTTCTGAGATAGGCTTTATAACATTTCCTGCCCGCAGGATTCTGTATCTTGGAGCTAAGAGGGAAAACGCCTGTCCATGTTCAGAGTGGGAAAAGATATCTGATATTTCGATGAATGAATCAGATTTCTTTTGTGAATTTATGGTCGTTTATGATGATGGGGGGAGATCTGTTGTAAAAGCGTTTAAGTGAACAAGTTAACTTAAATCAGAACACAAAGGAGGTAAAAATGAAAATTAAAATTGTAAGATTGAGCAGGGGCATAAGAAAATCAGAAGAATTTGACGGCAAGAACATGGGGAGTTATATAATGTTTAGAAATGGCAGCGAATGCATAGCAGTTGATAAAAATGACATTGCAAGAATATTAAATGAAAATGAAAAAAGCCCGTCCAGACACATCGGACAGGCTGTGAATAAAAAGGAGGAAAAATGAATATAAAAAGTGAAACAAAATGGCGTCAGAATTATTATCGTGAAGTCGAAAAAAGCATCAGATACTGTGAATTTGTAAATCAAAAAGCAAAAGTGGAAACGCATAAAATTACTCCGGAAGAAAGAACGGCAATCGAAAAAAAGCTTCTTGTAAAACCAAACCCATTCGCTCTTGAAATCAGACACAGAAAGGGGAAAAGGAATGAAAAATAAAAACTGGTTTGCAGTACTTAAATGTGTGGATGTATATGAGAAGATTGATACTCACAAGTTTGTAAAAGGAAATTATTACCTTGTTTTTCACGGACACCTGATAGACGGATACGGCAAAGCTACATATGGAAGTTATTGCGGAATTGAAGATCTTGAAGGAGCATTTTACGCTGATTTTCAAATTATAATATCATCATCTTCAAGTATGCCGAGAACTTTCCCGCGGCAATAAATACTATCGTATTCATGCAGAGGAATGTCACTGTATTTATCGTTGAAGGAGATCAGGCTTTCGCAGCCAAGTTCCTTGATATATCCGCATCCATTCAGAATGAAAATACCTATTTCGCCTATTTCTACCTGGGGCTGTGACCTTACGAGAGCTATATCGCCGTCATTAAAAACAGGCTCCATACTGTCACCGCTTATTCTGAGGGCAAAATTTGCTTCATCAGTGATTTCCGAGCGAACGATCTTAATCATTTCCTTGTCACAGTTGTCGAGGATTATTCCTGTTCCAGCAGAGACCGGAAGCTCATAAAGTTCGATATAGGTTGTTTCCTGTTTGATTTCTTCAATGTTGCCAGAAGTTTCGAGTTCGTATAGTGTTTCTATTCTTTCTGAAATCCTGATCTTATTTTCATGGCTGAGGTTACGGTATTTGTCAATGATTTTCTGTTCCTCGTCTGACAGAGTCTGTGAAGCCTCATGTCCCAATATAAGCAAATCGGTAGAAACATCAAGATATTCAGCAAGACGCGCGACAATATCGCTGTTCGGAGACGCGCCTTTTTTCCAGTTTGAAACTGAACCCTGTGCGCCGCCGCATTTTATAATGGTCGGGGTAATTTTTAAATTTTTGCTGCTGCATACAGCCTTCAGATTATCGTAAAACATGATCATCACTCCGAAAATACGTTTAAATGTATATTTATTGTAACATAAATAAATATATTTGTAAATAAAATCTGAGAATTTTCTTTGTGAAAAATACTTTTTATCTGCTTGACTTAATTTCAATTAGATTTTATAATTATATCTGAGGTGTATTTATGTATAATCGGGATGTAAAGGAATTATTTGCAAAGGAACTTCCGGCTTACTCGGTGCTGATGCAATATTTTAAAAAAACGGAAGAATTTGAACAAAGATTCAGTTGTGATATAGGAGAAATGTCTTTTGAACAGATCGAGGAAGTGATAAGAAATACATTTTCATCTGTTCCCAGGAAAAGTTATCTTATTCATTTCAAACACAGACTTAAAAAATATGCGGACTGGTACAGTGCGGAATTTTCAACTAAATGTATCTGTCGTGATATTGATAAGGTTTTTAATATAATTCAGCAAAATGATCCATATGATTTTTTTAATGTTTCCGAAAAACTTTATTTTCAGAGTGCGAGATATCTGATCCTTGAGATGAACAGGATTTCAACTGAAGACAGTTCACTATTGGTAAAATCAGCTGAAATCCTTGCCTGGTACGGTTTAAAGGATACAGAGATGCTGAGGATAAAAAAGGCGGATATAGATAATGGGTATATTTATTTTAATGGCAGGAAAATGAAAACTGACCGGTTTTCATCAGAGATTCTGGAGAAATTTCGGGATATAGAGGAGTATACGGTTGCTGTAAACGGAGGGAACGGTACAATGTATTTTGCGTCAAGTCCGTTTCTTTTCAGAAAAAGAGCGAGAAATCCTTTGGAGAGCAATGAGCCGATAAAAATGCAGAATCTGAGGTGTGAAGTGGCTGCGTTATCAATGAAATCAAAGTATAATCTTGGACTGAATCAGACTTATATTAACGGGATCATGTCACGTGCATTCATAAAGGAATGGGAAGGAGATGTTCCTGAGCTTCAGGGGAAAGAATATTACGAACAGCTTTTTGATGTGAAAATGAAAAAAGGTACTTTTGAAAATCTGATTGATGAGTATGTGATGTTTAAGAAGTTTATAAACAAGCTTTAAAATTATTAAAAAAGCCGCTTTTGATTATAAAAGCGGCTTTTTCAGTATGTCAACATTGCCCTTCAAAACGAAGAACGCTGTTGACATATTTTGCATATTCATGTATAATTTTATCTAAGGGCATACCTTAAACGGTAGGCGGTTGTTCCCTCCTTACGCCATAAG
>JBJEQV010000101.1:0-8184 GCA_051881915.1 Porcipelethomonas sp.
CCTGTTGACGGATTGTAATATCTTGCCCTCAGATAAACAGTAGCAGTTTCCTTGTCATAGTATTCACCGCAATAACGGAATGCATTTGTATCTGAATCTACAATATTCTTTTCAACACCGAAAGCGTCATACTTGTAAGTCTTAGTTACTTCGCCATTGGCATTTGTAAGATTTACAACATCGCCATGAGCATTCTGAGTATAGTAGGTATATTCTGACTTGTTGCCGTTTCTGTAGTTGTACTTCGCAACAAGGTTTGTGCCACGAATATAGCAGTCAGCCTCATAGAACTGGTTATCAATTACGTCTGCAACAATCTGCTTGCTGCCGTCCCAGACATGGTTAATAGTCTGACCGTCAACAGTCTTTTCATATCTCAGACCGCCTGCATTGTACTTGTAGCTTGCAGTTGTTTCGCCGTCGGTAAAGCCGATAAGCTGATTTAAGCCGTCATATGTGTTGGTTTCAGTCTTACCATCGGCAGTCTTTGTAATCTGATTGCCGTTAGCGTCGTAGGTGTAAACTGTCTGCTTAACGTTGCTTGTAAGGTCAAGCGGATTTTCTTCACCCTCGACTGTCTTTACTTCCTTCTGCAGAAGTGCAGTGTAATTGTCCTGGGCGTTGCTGTAGCTGTACTCGGTTACATAATTCTCAGAACCTGTTGCCGTCATTTTTGAACGGTTGCCGTAATCGTCATACTCGTATGCATAGGTATCTGTGCTGTTTCCAATTACAACAGATTCCTCAGTCAGTCTTTTCAGACCGTCATACTCATATGATGTTGTTTCCATTATACCATTTTCATTGCGCACTTTGCAAGCATCAGAACCATCAAGATAATATGAATATTCGTAGACAGATATGTTACTATTGCCCTTTTTGTTTTCAATCTTTGTAATTCTGTTTGCCTTGTTGTAGGTATACGTTGAAACTACGCCGTTTGCAAGGGTTTCGGACTTCTTGTTTCCATTTGCATCGTAAGTATATGAAACAGTTTCTTCACCAGATTCCTTAACCTTTACAACACGCATTTCACCGTCGTATTCATAACTTGTATATGAATACATCAAAAGATTATTAATACCTACAATTTCCTGATCCACATACTGTGAAACACCCACATAGAAAAATCCCTTAAAGGTTGAATAACCATTTTTGTATTCACTTTCTTCGGTCTTTCTGCCAAGAGAGTCATAAGCATAGCTTGTGGTCAGTCCGTTGCTTACAGTCTGAGTAATTCTTCCCATATTGTCATAAGTATATGACTTGCTGACATTTTTTGAAGAATCATTTGGGTTGACTGTATTTGAAGTAAGCACACGGTTCAGTGCGTCATAGGTGTTTGTTGTAACATTTCCGTTGGCGTCTGTATTTGTAAGAACATTGCCGTTCAGGTCGTATGTGATTGTGCCTGAATTGTAGCCTGTGCTGTCAGTTGTTCTTACTGCTCTCAGCCAACTGTCATATTCATAATTTGTTGTCAGATATGAAGTATCGCTTTCAGATGACATACCAGTGTACATTTTAGTCTGAACGCCGGCATTGTTGTAAAAATACTTAGTTATGTTCTTTTCGTTTGAACCTGTACCGCTGAGAGTTACCTTTTCAAGCAGTCCCATAGCGTTGTACTGATTCTGAGTAATGCTGTTTTTACCGTTGTCAACAGTCTGAATTGTCTTGATTACATTACCATTTTTGTCATATTCATTTGTTGTAACTGAGGTGTTTTCGCTGTCAAACGGAGTTTCAGTTTTAGTCAGCTTGTTCAGATAATTGTACTCATACTTTGTAGTATTTCTGAGTGCGTCAGTCTGTTCTGCAAGCTGTCCGTTTGCATAATATGTGTTTGTTCTCTTAACCTCACCGTTAGTTTTTTCTTCAGTGATATTTCCTCTGAAATCAGCAAGAGTTTCAGTAACAACCTGTTTTTCTGATGTTATGTAAGTTGTCTTGATTGTTCTCAGGCAATGATTATTAAACTCATACGCTGTTGATGTTAAAATCTGCTTTTCACTTTCAGCGTTTGATTTGAAATATGTTGCCTTTTCACGCTGTAAGCCGTCGTATTCAATGGTATTTATTGTACCATCAGGATTGGTTTTCTCTGTAACATTTCCATAAGCATCATACTTGAAAGAAGTTATGTTTCCAAGTGCGTCTGTCTGAGTTTTAACGGCGCCGCTTGGATAATATGAAGTCAGCGTTCCGTGACTCTTGTCAGCTGAGAAATTCGGTGAATATTCAGCTGTCTTTCTGCTGAGTTTGTCATATTCAGCAATTGTAACTGCTGCTGTACTTCCTGTACCGTAATCCTTAACCTTTGTTATGTTATTAAACTTATCGTATTCGTATTCCTTTACAGCATAAATCTTATTTGTACCTGTAAGATCAACACTCATTTTTTCTTTTGAAATCTGAAGCTGTGAATTGTATTCATACTCAATTGAATTTACAACAGTATTTCCGTCTTTGATAACCTTCTTTATCGGAAGTCCCTTTGAATTACCGGAAGTGCCATAAGTATACTCAGTCACATTCCCTTCAGGATCTGTTATGGTTTCAACCAGACCGATTATACGGAAGGTTTCATTTTCAATGTCGCAATATGTATAATGTGTCATTGCGTAATCATTTGCTGAATATGTATTCTTAAAATCATTGAAATCAAAATTGTCAACATATGTTTCAACATTACTCATAGGAGACAATTTCTGATATTTTGTCTTGACGTTTACCTTTGATTCGTCATATTCAAAGATAGTAACATTGCCGCTTTCATCTGCCTGAATTATCGGCATATTCTTGTTGTTGTATCTTGCCAGAGTGAATGTGCCGTCGGGGTTGATGGTCTTGGTCACATTGCCGTTATTATCACGTTCATACTCGGTAGTATTGCCCATGATATCAACGCTTTTTTTCATTTCGTCATACTTATTTTTACCATCGTCATCTGTTGTATAGGTGATTTTGTCAACCTCGTATGTCTGCCCGTCGGTTTCAACCTTGTTTGTCTTGACTGCGTATTTTTCATCGTAATCGTAAGTGAAAGTCTTTACAAGCCTGTCACCGTCATATTCCTTAAGACCTGTCTGCTTGAACGCCTTGTCGTAGGTATACTCCTGCTTGAGTCCTGCGGAATTAGTCAGCCAGTTTACAGAACCATTGTCGTTGTAAACAATCTGATCGGTCATTTCATTGTAGCAGTTTGTGATTTTGCAGAGTCTGCCGTTTCCGTCGTATTCATAGGTTTCAGTTCCGCCGGATACGCTTGTTGCAGATACAAGCTGAAAATCATTATTGTAGGCATAAGTTACGATTCTGTCAGCAGAAGTATCCTCGATTTTAGTAATTCGGGAATGCTCGCTGTTGCCGTTGTATGTGATTTTGTATGTTCTGCCTGTGGAATCAGTTACAGTACGCTGATTGTTTGTTTTTTCAGAAATTGTAAAAATATTTTCGTTTGCGTCCTTCACCCAATCCAGTTCGCCGTCCGCATTGAAGTGATACTGCGACTGAGCTGCATTTGTAATTGTATATGTATTACCCGATTTTGTCATGGTGCTGTGAGCATTCAGACATTCAAATCCGCCTTTACCATCGTCCTTAAATGTGGTGTTTGAACCGTCGGGGAGAACTACCTGATAGTAACCCTGTGCAGGAATCACAATTTTGCTTACATCAATATTGAAATCCCAGCCAATACCAAAGCTGCCTTCTTCATCGTTCATTGAGTTGTAGGTTCTTACAAAATCAGACTTAACGCCCGGTGATGCGATGCTTAAATCTGTGAATGATTTTGTGTAATTTCCTGTTGCAATGTGTACGCCGTCACCGATTTCCCAGCCCTTGCGGTAGAGTGTGTAATCGGGTTCATCGTAGGGTCTCCACCATGGTCTGAACCAGAAGTTTTCTTCAGTAAATTCCTTGGTTACAAGAATTCCGTATTCATAGTCAAAATTTAAACGGCGTTCCGTATTGTAACTGCCGTCCTCATTATCGATATATGTTTCGGGATTATCCCAGAGAATAGTCTGCTTTCCACCCTCATATCCGAAAATTATTGACTGCGTTCCGGATGAATAAATTGCCTTTTCACCTGACGCTTCATTTACATTCCAGTGAGGTCCGGCAAATCTGATTATACCATTTGTCCATTTACCTTCCATGTCCTGCAAGGTTATGTAACTCCAGTTGCCGCCTACATACAATCTGTCAGCGTCATTTGTCATGAGAATTGTATCATAGCAATTCGCCTGACCGAAATCAAAGCAGTTTCCAATGTAAACTTCACCGCCGTGAAGGTTCATCAACTGACCTGTGCTGCCGTCCCAGCCGTCCGGTGAAGCTGTTCTGAAAACAAGATTATTCTGTATCAGCAGCTTGCCGCCGTTAATGTCCAGAGTAGCTCCATTACCAGACCAGAACTGCGGCATATCAGTTGTGAAAGACATGCAATCTGCTACGCTTATGGTCTTACCATTAAGGTCAAGATTGGTGTCGTGAAGATTGAAGCTGTAGGGGAACTCTCCGCTTGCAAGAACCTTCATATTTCTCTTGAATGCGTGATCCCAGTCTCCATGATATGACTTATACGCATTTGAGAACCAGTCTGCATCCTCCTGTTTGATTTCTCCATCATTATTCCTGTCCATATATTCCTTGTAATCGGGATCGCCCACATATGAACCGCTGTGATTTTCAAGAATGTAATTGTAATCGTCAGCGTCAATTTCTCCGTTGCCATTTATATCGAGTTCGGCAACGTAGCCTGTCTCGCCCTGTTTCTTTTCGTAGTGATCACGGTCGATGATTTCTAAATCTTCAGCGTCAATGCTGCCGTCGCCGTTCATATCGAAATCAGCTTCGTAATCTCCGCAAGCTTTGCGCTTGCCGATAAACCGCCTTACATACGCAGCGTCGTTGGCGTCTATTACATCATCGCTCCACTGATCGTCATTGTCGGCATTGTATGTGGTATCGCCGGGAACGAGCGTTACGGTATTCCATGAATCTCCCGAACCTACCTGATACGAACCTGTACCGAAATCTTTGAGGTAAAATGGCAGATATCCGTCGCACTCAAACTTGATGTGATACACGTCCGAGCCGCTTGCACTTACCGTGAAATTACCGCCACCAAAATCGGCAACTTTTTTTGATGCTACTTCCGCCCAGTCACCATTAAAAATACGTACATAAATAGGCGTATTTTCGTTGCCCTCTGTTACCACATTTCCAGTTATAGTCAGTTTATCCGCAAAGTTTGCATTAGTACTTATTTCGGCTTCGTTCATCATCATGATTCCCGATTCCGGCGAAGCAAAATATTCTACTTCACCCAGTCCGTCAACAGCACTTTCAAAGTCCTGCTGCAATTCGTCTGCGTTTTCGGAAAGCTGCAGTGATTCCTTTATTCCTGCAATTGTTTCCGCATGAGCAATGCCCTGCGAACTGCCGTCACCGTAGACCATTACCTGACCTACGAACATGACAGCAAGTACACCGGACAAAAGCTTTCTTATTCTTTTATTCATGTATTCCTCCTGATTTTTAATAAATATTGAGGTAATGCTGTTTGTAGTAAAACAACATTACCTGCAATTTTTTTAAAAAGAAGTGCTAATATAAAAAAATACAAATTGTCATAAACATATTTTGTTTAGACACAGACTTGATTTATACAGTTTTCAATATTAACACATATTTAGCATTAATTCAGTTATTTCAGAACTTACGAAGCTTTTTCGCTGCTTCAGGAAGCTTTTCCTGATAAGTCACCCATGTACATGTAGAATTTACAGTCATTGTTGTAAAAACAAGTGCCATTGCTGCCAAAATTCCGCTGTATTTCATAAGAATTTTTTTCATTTTAGTTCACCCCATTCTTTATTTTATTAGCCTGCGTTTTCATTCTAACATAAAAAGAGCCGCTTGTGCGGCTCTTGTCAAAACTCGACCATGATTTTGTAATAATTCGACCTTTTTCTATTATTTTTAATTGATTTCCTTATTGCAAAGCATTACATCTACTTTAAAAACCCCCTTGGTTTTATCAGGACAATATATTATATCCCCATCATATTTCTCAAGAACATTTTCAATACTTTTAAGACCTATGCCGTGAATTTTTTTGTTTGATTTAGTTGTGAGAAATATTTCACCTTTTTTCTTTTCCTTTCCATCATAAGTGTTTTCCATATGGATAAACAGTATATTCTTTTCAAATGAAATATCAAGAAAAAACTTTTTATGCTTTATCTTTTCCATTGCTTCCATATCATTATTTAAAAGATTTCCCAAAACAATATTTATATCAAAGTCCCTGATCTTTAATTTATCAGGTATTACTACAGAATATTCTGTTTCTATATTTTTCTGCTGCATTTCCTGAAGTTTATAATTAATTATGCTGTCAATATTTGAATTTCCTGTATCCACAAGCTGACTATCAATTTTTAAAAAATCAAATGCACTTTGTATATATTTTGTAACACCTTTGCAGTCATTGTTTTCAGCATATTTTTCAATACTAATAAGATGATTTTTAAAATCATGCCTGATAATAGATATTTTTTCCTGTGACTCTTTCATTATTTCCAGTTCTGTATTTTTAGCCATTATCGCTTGTTCAAGAATACGCTTTTCATATATTGCTTCATAACTTTTCTGAAGCCTGTCATACAAATAGAAAACCATAATGTTGAATAAAATCAGTATTACAGAAACAGCAATAACCTTGACATCATATTCAGACATGGTCATAATACCTATTAAGATACTTCCTAATGGTACAACAAGAATTGTTATAAAATACATTATTCCCAACTCATGATGTGCCCTCTTTCTCAAAACATATTCAAATAGTAATTCAAGTAGGAACGTAAACAATACTGTAGCAATTCCACTGCTTACAATTACTGAATTTATTCCCGTTACTAAAGTTATAGCATACATCATTCCGTCAGCCATCATATTTACTGCATAGAAAGCCAGAGAAACAACAATTTTACTTGAAAGTTTCGATTCATAAAGAAAAGTAAGTATAATCAATGGGACAATATTCGTAATTACATTTAAAGTGAAATTAACAAATATCAAAGAAACCGTGCTGTTAATTAAATAGTAAAGGAAAAAGCCAATAAATACCCATATATTTTTATATTTAGGATTATTAAATAAAGTATTTATCAATTTCCAGTAAATATATATTCTGAACGCATTTGATATCATGTATATAATATTTTCTTTCATCAATTCACCCACTATAACAAATTTAATGACTCATTAAATGCCATTCATGGCTTACACACATATAATTAAACCAGTTACTACTTAAAATTTATCAGCACTGCATTCCAATATTCTGCGCCGTACTTCTTTTCGATTAGGTTTACTTACTGTCAGAATAGCTCCATCTGTAACAGTGATTTCTTCATAGCTGTAAGACAAAATATGAAATATATTTACAAAAAAAGATTTATGGATTAAAACAAAATTTGTCAGACACTTATTGTCGATTAATTCCTGCATCTTGCCGTAATACTCATATTTTTCACATTTTTGTCCATTTGAAAAGTGTATAATTATTTTTCGACCACAGCTTTCAAAATAATAGATTTTACTTACAGGAATTAGTTTTCTCATTTTTTTATTTACATACTCAAAATACATTTCATTCGAAAATAATTTCATATAATCATCAAGACAACTAAAAAGTTTATTTTCTTCAATTGGCTTTATAAGAAAATTAAATGGTCTTACCTGAAAAAGTTCCATTGCATATCCTGCCTTTGAAGATATGTAAATTATCTGACAAGTATGATCATTTTCAGTATTTCTGATAAAACAACCTACTTCAACTCCGTTAATTTCTGCTAATTCTATATCTAACAAAATCAAATCATATGAAGAGTTTTCTTTTATATCATCTATTAAATCTTCACCACTGTTAAAATTTTGTATTTCTAAAACCGTCTTATGTTCATTTTCATACTTTTTGAGTAATTTTGTCAATTCCGTACATATTATTTTTTCATCATCAACAATCGCAACCTTAACCATCTCATCACCTCTATATCCTCATAATACCATAACTTAACATTTATTTCAACAAATAATCTGAGAAAATTTATGATATAATAAAACTGAAAAGGTGATTTTCAATTTCGTCAATTCCGCCCATTA
>JBJEQV010000102.1:0-37912 GCA_051881915.1 Porcipelethomonas sp.
CGGGATTACATAGATAAGCTTCTGACCGCTGCTTTCGGAAAGAGTTTTTTCAAGCAGATCAAGCCTTATTCCGCCCTCTTCCTGTTCAATTCCAATGAGGTTTACATTGTAGGACCGGAAAGCGTTGAGAGATCCGATAAAGCTCGGGGATTCACAGATAAGCGTATCTCCCTCGTTGCAAAGCACCTTGCAGGAAAGTTCATTTGCCTGCTGTGCTCCCGAAGTTATAATAAGATCGTCTGCATCAGGATCAAAACAGCCCTGCATTGCCATTCTCTTTTTGAGAAGCTCACGCAAAGGCGGATAGCCCTCGGAAATGCTGTACTGCAAAGCAAGAACGGGATCTTTTTTTAAAATATCCGCTGAGATCTCAGCAATTTTTTCAGTCGGAAACGATTCCGGTGCAGGGTTGCCTGCCGCAAAGGATATAACTCCCGGTTCCGATGTGAATTTAAGAATTTCTCTGATAGCAGACGCCTGAAGCCCCGCTACCTTTTCAGAAAATTTATACTTCATATTATTTAAGTACAACTCCATTTCATACAAACTGAGATATCCGCATATAATTATAACATATATTTTCTCAATGAGCAATATTAAATACCAAAAACTATTAAATCATTATGCAAAATAGACAAAGCACAGCATATATAATTAAGCAATAAAACAATAAAGAAAGGATGTTTTATTTGAAAAAGCAGAGTTTTATAAAGGGCTCGGTTATCCTGATCGTTTCGGCGGTTATTGCCAAAGCAGCAGGAGCCTTATTCAAGATACCGCTTACCAATATGCTGGGCGGTACGGGGATGGGATATTTCAGCTGTGCATACGGCCTGTTCCTGCCTGTTTACGCCCTTACAGCCAATGGTCTTACAACAGCTGCGGCAAAGCTGACAGCAGACAGCTGTGCAAAGGGGAATTTCAGGAATGCCCGTAAGATATACAGAGTTTCTCTCATGCTTTTTACTGCCATAGGACTGGCAGGTACTGCCCTGGCTGCGCTGCTTGCAGGGCCGTTTTCCGCGAAGATCGCAGCCTGTCCGGAAGCTCTGCTTTCTGTTATAATGATCGCTCCGTCAGTTCTTTTCGGCTGCGTGACTGCCGTTTACCGGGGCTGCTGGGAGGGCATGAGGAATATGTATCCCACAGCGGTTTCACAGGTGATCGAATCTGTTATGCGTCTTCTGGCAGGGCTTGCTCTCTGCACCTATGTGCTGAAGCATCCCGAAAAGGTGCTTCCGTTTCTGCCTGAGGGCACGGATATAATTGCAGCCGCAGCAGCAGCTGCTGTACTCGGAATAACAATATCCACTGCCGCAGGAACGCTCTTTCTGATGATTCTAGGCGTGGGACCATGCGAAAACAGCTCCTGCGATTTTGGACATGAGGAAAGCACGAAAAAAATAATAAGTTCCCTTTTTGCAGTGCTTGTCCCTGTGGCGCTGGGCTCGGTCATTACAAATCTTACATCACTCATAGATCTTGCAACAATAATCCGCTGCCTTGACAGAGCGCTTGCTGCAAATTCCGGTTACATAGTAAAAAAATTCGGTCTTTACGCCCTGGAAAGGAATGAAATCTCAAATTTTATTTACGGTTCCTTTACCGGTCTGGCTGTAACGGTTTTCAACCTGATTCCTTCGGTGACAAACATGTTCGGCAAGGGGATTCTGCCGAATATTGCTGGGGCATGGACTCAGAAAAACTCTGTGCTTGTATCATCTCTTTCGGGAAACGTCATAAAGGCAACGGCATTTCTTGCAGTCCCGTCAGGACTCGGGATAAGCTTTCTTTCCGGACCTGTTCTGAGGTTTCTTTTCCCGTCGGGTGAAACAGAATGCAAAGTTTCCTCGGAAAGCATGTTTTATCTCGGATTCGCGGTGATATTCCTTGCGCTGTCTTTTCCGGTCTTCAGCATGCTTCAGGCAATTGGAAGGGCTGATGCCCCTGTAAAGATAATGCTTGCAGGCGTCGCTGTAAAATTAATCGGTAATCTTCTGCTCATACAGATCCCGGAGATAAATGTTTCCGGCGCCGCCATATCTACTCTTGCCTGTTATATTGTAATATTCCTTCTTTCGTGGTCGGTATACAGCAAGGCGGCAGGGGTCAGAATAAAAATATCCCGACTTCTCCTGCCGCCTGTATTTTCAGGTCTGATGTGTGCTGCTGCTGCAAGACTTGTCTATGACAATCTGCCCTTTGACAATCTTCTGGCACTTCCTGTTTCTGTTGCCTCCGGAGGTGCAGTTTATCTGATTTTCTCCTTCCTGACCGGAAACATTATTGTGAAAAGAAAAAAACAGAACGTCAGCCGACTCCGTAAGTGCCTGCATAGCTGTCAAGGGTAACAGAGTTCTGGGCATTATAGACCTTTATTAAATTTTCTTTGGTGTTATAAACCTCTGAAAGCTCTCCGTTCTTATCCTCTATATATTCACCGAACCACAGACCGAAGAATGACCACAGGGAGTTGTCCCTGCACATTTCATCGATTCCCGGAATCGTACTGCATTCGCCGATCGCAAGGAGCTTTTCTCCGTCTGTAATGCTCCGGAGCCAGCGGAACTGTTCCGAGCGGCTGCCGTAAACCGTATTCGGGGAAAGGTATATGTCGAGAGCTGCAATGTCATACTCGTCGCTGCTTACCAGATATTCCTCGCTCTGACCGTTCCATATCCATATCAGGTTGTCAAGATTATGGTAATCGGTCATGCGTCTGTACATAAGACTGTAAAGCCACTTGTATGCTTCGGGACCGTCAGCTCCCCACCAGTACCAGTCGCCGCCTGCCTCGTGAAGGGGACGCCACAGCACAGGTATTCCGTCCTGGGAAAGCTGGTCGAATGCCTCCGAAACCTTGTCAATGTCCTTTATAAGAGACAGGCACTCCAAAGTTATCTGCCCCTGATTGTAAAGCTCGGTAAGCTCAGCGATGTTTTTATCCCATATTTCCATGTCGGTAACTGCTGATTTAAGACTGAAATCAGTATCCTTTGCATAAACCGACGGCTTTTCCAGGGGGGCGTTCCAGTACCACATAAAGCCGACAATGCCGCCTCTGCTGTCCCACTCCTTTGCGGCGTCAATTTCCGTTTGTGAGGGGGCTGTACCTTTGGTATATTCGCCGATATCACTGAATCTTATAGCGGGATATTTGCCTGTTGTCCTGTAAATCAGGTCAAGCTCCTTGTTATCCGGTCCTGAAGCGTACTGCCCCGTAATGATCTTTTCCCCGAAGCTTTCCTGCATGAATCTCAGCAGAGCCTTTGCTTCAAGTGAGGCATTTTCTGTTACCGGAGTGCTTTCGATTTCAAAGGAATCCTCGTACACATCCTGATTATTGGAAATTTCAATATAGTCCACATCGAAATTCGTATCTCCGTGGTTTACCCTGATCTGAGTTTCGCCCTCTTCCATAAACACGCCGTGAATGGTGATCCGGACGAAATTTCCGTCTCCGTTTATGCTGAAAGGAGCAAGATCAAGGGAATCTACGGTAAGGAAATTTTCTGTGTTTTCATCTGCGGCTGCGCAGATCGTAATGTCATAATGCTGTGTTGAGGGTATGTCTGCTTTGAATACAAGATAATCTGCTGATCCTCCGTAAAATCCGGTAACATAGCCCTCTCCGGAAAATCCCTTTCTCTCATCGGATATATAAAGGCTTCCGCCCAGTTCACATTCCTCCGCTTCAAGAAGAAAAGAGGTATCATAGTTTGTGATCTCCGGAACTTCTGCTTCATATTCCGTATATTCCACAGCCTCCTCGGTGGTTTCCAGGGTTTCCTCCTGGGTATTCAATGTCGTATCAGGATAATCCAGAGGAAGCTGCGAGATCGGTTCACATGCTGTCAGAAGCAATGCCGCTGCAAAAAGCACCGTTATAATTCTGTTCTTTTTCATGGGACAGACTGTCAGCTCCTTATAATATATGTTTTGCCGGGTTCGGTATCAAAAATAACAACATCGTTTTCCAGCTTGGAGTTTACGTTTTCGCCGTTGCTTGATACGCTCACAACTGTATTGGCACGAAGTCTGCACCGGCTTCCTGAAAGGGACAGGATTTCAGCTTCAGTGAGCTTTCCGTCCTCCCACTTAATTGAGACCTCAAAATTACCCTTGGCTTTAAGTCCTGTAACGCTGCCGTTGCTCCACTGCTCGGGAAGAGCAGGGAGAATATTTATTTCTCCGCTGTGGCTTTGCAGCAGAGCTTCTGTTATTCCTGAAGCACCGCCGAAGTTGCCGTCGATCTGGAAAGGCGGATGACTGTCAAACAGATTCGGGTTTGTTGAATATGCAAGAAGCTTCTGAAGATTTTCGTAGACCATGTTGCTGTCAAGAAGTCTTCCCCACATATTGGTTATCCATGCACGGCTCCAGCCTGTATGTCCTCCGCCGTGAACAAGACGTCTGATAAGAGTCGCTCTGGCTGCATCTGCAAGCTTCGGCGTCTTTTCCGGAGTTATCAGGTCGGCAGGGTGCAGGGCAAAAAGCTGGGAAATGTGTCTGTGACCTATTTCCACTTCGTCATAGTCAACAGCCCATTCCTTTATCTGACCGTATTTTCCGATCTCGGGTACGGGGATTCTCCCGAGCATGGTTTTCAGCTTATCTGCAAATTCGTGATCCCTGCCAAGTATCTCCGACGCTTTGATAACATCATTGAACAGAACCGTAATGATCTGGCTGTCCATGGATGGTCCCATGCAAAGGCTTCCCTTTACGCCGCTTTCCGTAAGGTAGGTGTTTTCCGGTGAAACGGACGGGCAGGTCACAAGTCTGCCTTCGTTGTCCTCAGTCAGATATTCTGTGAAGAATTCTGCCGCTTCCTTCATGGTATCGTATTTCTCTGCAAGGAAATCCTTGTCAAGCGTGTATTCATAGTGTTCAAAAATATGCAGACAGAGCCATGCTGCACCCATCGGCCATATAGTGGCAGGCATCCAGAGATCCTGCGGCGCAGTATCGCCCCAGAGATCGGTATTGTGATGGCATACAAAGCCTTTGCAGCCGTACATCTGACGGGCTGTTTCCCGTCCCGAAACTCTTATTTTTTCTATAAGATCAAAAAGCGGAGTATGGCATTCGGAAAGATTTCCGCTTTCAGCGTTCCAGTAGTTCATTTCTGTATTGATGTTAATAGTGAATCTGCTTCCCCAGGCAGGCCACATATCCTGGTTCCATATACCCTGGAGATTGAGAGGAAGAGTTCCCGGACGGCTTCCTGAGATCATCAGGTACCGCGAAAAGTTATAGTAAAGGACCATGAGTCCGTTGTCGTGGATATGTCTGTCGCATTCCTTGTCGTCAAAATCATTTCCGCGCATGCGAAGTATTCTTTCATCGGTAGGAAGCTCGCTGCCGCCGTCACTGTTGTCGCAGAGCTCAAGCTTCACGCGGCTGTAAAGCTCTCTGTAATCGCAGATATGGCGGTATCTCAGCTCATCACAGCTGCACTCTGCCGCATATTCCGCATCCATTATGGCAGCGTCCTCAAATGCTTCATCTGTGTAGTAGCTTGTTCTTGCACTCAGAATAAATGCAGCGTCTGTGGCATTTTTTATACAGAGTCTGCCTCCCTCTGTGAATATTTCTCCGTCCTCTGAAACGGCTGTCAGAGCTGCTGCAAAGAGTATCCCGTTTTTTCCTCCCGAGCCTCCTGAAAAAAGTATCATATTCTTTTTTACAGGTCTGTTGTCATCGTAGTAGTCATCTCTGCCGTCGATTCCGGCGCTTGCGTTTATAACACCGTTTTCAGCGCTGATATGAATGACCATTACCGAATCAGGCTCCGATACAAAAACCTCTCTTCTGAACGAAGCTTCTCCGGCGGTGAATTCCGTAAATGCAACGGCGCTTTCAAGATCCAGTCCCCGTCTGTAATTTTTGGCTTTCTGCCTGTCAAGATCCATATGTATATCAAGATTACCAAGAGGCATATAATGGCGGCAGTTAGGTGTGACCCCCTGCATTTTTCTGAAAACCAGTTCCTCTGCTTCGGTGATCTTTTCTTCCTTTATAAGCTTTCTGACCTGTGCAAGACCTTCGAGAGCGTCCGGGTTATTCCTGTTTCTTCTGCCCCCGGACCAGACTGAATCCTCATTAAGCTGAATCAGCTCATTTTCCGGTCTTCCGTAAACCATACCGCCTATTCTTCCGTTTCCCACCGGCAATGCGCTGTTGAAATCCTCTGCCGGCTGCTGATACCATAAAACTGATTCGCTCATAAAATTCATCCTCCAAAATTCATATACACAATTATTATTTTATCATATTTCACTTTGCAATGCAATGAATATCCTTTTTTTTATGGGTTTTAGCCAATTTTAACTGCGTTATGAACTTTTATTCAATGCAAAAAAATGTCATAAAAGCAGAAGTAAAGAAAAATCTGATATATAATAAAGCAATATTTTACTTTTGACATACTTGATTATTGATATATGTTATGTTAAAATAAAAAGGTAAGTACCGTCGCAGCGGCGATATCATTATATATGTAAACATTCGGAGGACTATATGTATCGGAATATAATTTTAATTATATTGCTCCTGATTTTTTCTGCACTTTTTTCCGGCTGTGAAACAGCATTTTCAAGCGTAAACAAAATAAGGCTGAAAAATTATGCCGGTCAGGGAAACAAAAATGCGCAGAAAGCGCTTGAAATAGCAAATTCATTTGAGAATGCGCTGACGGTGATCCTTATCGGCAATAACATTGTAAATATACTTTCAACTTCCATCAGTACGGTCCTTTTTACTCAGATCTTAGGCAGCGGGGGAGTAGGGGTCGCAACGGCTGTTATGACGGTCCTTGTGCTTATTTTCGGCGAGATAACCCCTAAATCCTATGCAAAAAACAATGCAGAAAAGTGTGCTCTGCTTTTTGCGGCGCCTCTTTCCGCGCTTATCTGGATAATGACTCCTGTGACGTTCCTTTTCCGTAAGCTTCAGAAGCTGTTTTCGGCAAAAGAGGAGCAGCCGAGTGTTACGGAGGATGAGCTGAAATACATCATTGATGAGATACAGGAGCAGGGCGTTCTTGAGGAGCAGGAAAGCGACCTTGTCCGTTCTGCCCTTGAATTTGATGAAATAACTGTCGATGAGATTCTTATTCCAAGAGTCAATGTTATCGCGATCGAGAGAAATACGCCTTTTGACGAAATAAAGGAGAAATTTCTCAGCGAAACCTATTCAAGACTGCCGGTATACGAAAAAAACATTGATAACATAATCGGCTTTATAACAAATAAGGGCTTTTTCCGTCTGATGATAGAAGGAAAAGAGGATATAGGAGATATAATCCAGGATATCATACATATTTCAGATTTAAAGCTTATCAGCGCTGCGCTTAAAGAAATGCAGAAAAACAAAATGCACATGGCAGTCGTCATGGATCAGTACGGCGGCACCAAGGGCATTATCACCATGGAGGATATCATAGAGGAGCTTGTGGGCGAGATCTACGACGAAGAGGATGAGATAGTTGCAAACTTCGTAAAGACAGGCGATAATGAATACGAAGTGTCGGGCGAGCTCAACATAGATGATATGCTTGAAAACTTAGGTCTTGATGAGGACAGCATAGAGAGCGCGGGCAATACTGTGGGCGGCTGGGTAATGGAGCTGCTGGGACATATTGCAAAGGAGGGAGAAACCGCTCAGAGCGGCATATTCAGGCTTACTGTGCTCGAAACTGACGATCAGAAGATAATTAAAGTCAGGGTTGAGATACTTTCCGCTGAGGACGAGGAGGAACAGGAACAGTAAAAAATCTCCTTTTGGTGATTATTGACAAAATCAAAGCGAATATATGACTGATACTGCCAAATTATGCAGAGACGTATTGACAAATATTGCTTGGTAATTTATACTAACCAAAAGGAGGAGAGTTAATATGAGATTTTTTAAAGAAAAGGCTTTAAGTATTTTATTGTCTGCCGCAATAGCTGTTAATCTTCTGCCAGCAAGAGCTTCTGCTTATTCTAATTATTTGAATATTAAGGTTTTTTTGGCTTCAAATGAGTTTACTGTTTATGATTTGCCTTATGCATACAATACTCGTTTTCAAATGATAGATTCAACAGTTAACTCTTTTTTTTATGTAGTAGCAGGTATAAATGTTGATTTACATTCTGGTCTTAGCAATGAATATATAAAAACAACAATTTTAGAGGATTGTTCTAATTATAATGTGAACAGGATGAACCTTATATGTGATCATTGGAGTAATTCTGAATGTAATAATAGTTCACCAAGTATGCCATCAATAAAGCATCATACTAATGTATATAATGTAATGAATCAAATACCAAATGCTACTTCAAATTATGCAGTTATGCTGCTTACTCCGAACAGATTATGTAGTAGAAAATCTACTACTCATAAAAATATAATAGGTGCAACCTGGTCTGCATCGAATAGATTAATAGTAAGTGATATGGATTATGTGCATTTTAAGGATTATGCGGAAACATTTTCGAAAAGTAGAACGGAATATGGACGTTATAATATGGTACATGAGATAGGTCATTTATTTGGAGTTGGAGATCATTATGACAGATCTTATGGAGAAGATAAGGATAATTGTATATGGGGTATAAATCGTTTTGACTATGAAATTTACTCGAAATTAAAAATATGCTCGGATTGCCAACAAACGTTAAATGCAAATAAATACAAATATAACCATACTCCAATAAGTTAATAGAAAGGATGAAACAATACATGAAAAGAATTTTACCTTTTATTTTCTCCGCTCTGCTTCTCACAGCCTGCGGAAGTGACGGATCTTCCCTGGAAAGCCGTAAAGCAGATAATATTTCCGAAACGGCAGCGGAAAGCGAAAGCACTTCAGAAGCTGAGGATGATGTTATCTACATAGAAAGATATGAAAGTTCAGGTAATGAATGTTTAAATAGTGATGATTACAAAATGTTCGACAGCATCAGTGATTTTGAGGAATATGCTTCGTCTGGGCAGCTTAATGAAGAATATCCGGAAGTTCTGCAGATACAGGCACGCAGCACCGGAGTGGAAAACGACAGATTTATCCCGCTGGTTCCGCAGTATGATGAAAATAAATATAAGGAACACGGTGTGAAATTCCGCAACACAGGCTATATATATTTCTTTGAAGAGCCTGAAACCGGAAGAAACTATACTATGCATATAAGCTTTGGCACTTATTACCACACCTTTGAAGAAATGGTGGAATCAAAGAATGCAAATCTTGTTTTTGATGTTGAAAATTCCGAAGCCGTAGTATGGGGAGATACTCCGGTACTTATTCAGACTGTTCCGCTTACAAATCCTGTGGAATATACAGTACACGCTATGATCGGCGAAAGCAATTCGGTTTACATGTGTATGGCGGGAATGACCCCTCAGGAAATGATCGATTGTCTGAATGATTTTACTTTTACATAAAACAAAAAGGAGAAGACATGAGTGTCTTCTCCGATTTTTATATTTTATCTCTCAATTATCTGTGATCTGTCCGGGCCCACGCCTATCATTGCAACCTTGCAGTCGCAAAGCTCTTCAAGCCTGAGAATATATTTTCTGCATGCTTCCGGAAGCTCGTCAAAGCTGCGGCAGCCGCTTATATCCTCTGTAAAGCCCTCGAATTCTTCGTAGATCGGCTGACAGCCGCTGAGTTCCTCAAGAGCTGCCGGGAAGTTTTCAAGAACGCTTCCGTCTGGCATTTTGTAGCCTGTGCAGACCTTGAGCGTGCCCAGACCGCAGAGCGTATCAAGCTTGTTGATAGCAAGTCCGTCAAGACCATTTACTCTTACTGAATGTCTTACGATAACAGCATCAAACCAGCCTGTTCTTCTGGGACGTCCTGTTGTAGTGCCGAATTCTCCGCCCACGTTTCTGATCTTATCGCCGGTTTCATCGTCAAGCTCTGTCGGGAAAGGACCCTTTCCGACTCTTGTTGTATATGCCTTGGCAACGCCGATGATATTTGTGATGACCTTAGGACCTACGCCTGTACCTACGCAGACGCCTGCTGAAAGGGGATGTGATGATGTGACATAAGGATATGTACCGAAATCTATGTCAAGAAGAGTAGCCTGCGCACCCTCAAACATGATGGTCTTTCCGGCTTTGGCAGCCTCATATGTGAGAACGGAAACATCAGCTACATAAGGAGCAAGGATCCTGCCGTATTCCGTGTATTCCTTTATGACTTCTTCAAGGTCAAATGCCTTTCCGCCGTAAACCTCTGTTATGATCTTGTTCTTGAGCTTGCCTGTGGATCTTGCCTTCTGAGCAAAAATCTCCGGATGAACAAGGTCATAAACCCTGATTCCGCAGCGTTCATACTTGTCCATATATGTAGGACCGATACCTCTTTTTGTGGTACCGATGTCGGAATTTCCTCTGAATTCCTCGGAAAGACCGTCCAGTACTATATGCCATGGCATGACAACATGAGCTCTCGGGTCGATCTTGAGATTTGCAGTTGAAACGCCTCTGCCGGCAAGGGAATTCAGCTCTCCGATAAAGTCCTTGGGGTCAAGAACCACACCGGCACCGATAAGACAGAGCTTGTCCGGATAAAGAATACCGGATGGAATAAGGTGAAGCTTGTAGGTTTCGCCGTTGTTTACAACAGTGTGTCCGGCGTTGTTTCCGCCCTGTGAACGTACGACAACTTCGGCTCTTGAAGCGAGAATATCGATTATTTTACCTTTTCCCTCGTCTCCCCACTGAGTTCCGATAACAATATTTGCAGGCATTTTATTACCTCTTTTCAATCATAATAATTTATGCATATAAAACATACACAATCTATTATACCAGATAAACTCGCCTTTTTCAAGTATTACAGACATTTTTTTTCATAAAGTTACAGCAGCGGCAAAAACCTTATTCATTTATCATTTTTAACATTATTGATCCGTTTTTTTGGATGAAAAACTATTTTAATTACAATTGAGTGTGCTTCTTATAAAAAATTGCAAATATACTTGATAAAATGCTGATTTTAATGTTATAATATAATGCATAAGGCATAATTTTACTTTGCCGGTTCAAAGCGTCTGCTTATCAGACTGCATACAAAAAATGCGGGAATGCAGATAAAAAACCACAGTACGGAAAAGGGCAGACAGATCTGTCCGAGAATATTCAGAGGCATGTCCGAGTAATCCCATACGTGCCACCCCATGATAATATTGTCAAATATTCCTACTGTGAATTCAAGGGACGTTATAACAAGCGAGCCTATCATGCACTTTTCCCACATGGGAACGTTTGTGAGATGCGTCTGCATCAGATATAATACAGCCAGAGCAGTTCCTCCTGTAAGTGTCATTGTCCAGTGTGTGAATCCTCTTGCGGCGATTTCCGTAAAGCTGTATATAAAGCAGCCGGTCAAAAACGCAAGGATCACCGGTGAAAGCTTCTGCATAATGTTCCTCCTTTTTTGAGTTTACTTTTATTATACATTCAAATCCGGCCGTTATACATGATAACCATGGAGAAAAACGGGCATTATATATTATGTACTTTCTGCGCGCCGCTCGCATGAACCCAAGCGGCAGAATGGAGATTTATTATGAGAAAAAGCGGTATTCTTATGCATGTCTCGAGCCTTCCGTCAGAATACGGAATAGGCAAAATGGGAAAATCTGCGTATGATTTCATTGACTTTCTCGTGAAAGCAGGAATCAAGTGCTGGCAGATTCTTCCCCTTTCTCCCACAAGCTACGGAGATTCGCCGTATCAGTCATTTTCCGTTTATGCGGGAAATCCGTACTTCATTGACTTTGATACGCTCAAACAGGAGGGGCTTCTCAAAAAAAGCGACTATGCGGATATAAAGTGGCAGGACAATGAAAAACAGGTGAATTACAGCCGTATTTACAACAACTGCTATAAGGTGCTCAAGGCAGCCTATAAGACCTATAAGCGTGATCTGTCGCATAAATACAGGGATTTTGTGGATGAAAACAGCTACTGGCTGAATGACTATGCTCTGTTCATGGCACTGAAGTTCAAAAACGACGGCAAGCCATGGTATGAATGGGACGAAAAGCTTGCTCAGCGTGATCCCAAGGCGATAAAGAAGGCTTCCGAGGAACTGAAAAAGGATATTGAATTTTTTAAGTTTATACAGTATAAGTTTTTCAGACAGTGGAAAAATCTCAAGAAATATGCAAATGACAAAGGTATAGAGATTATAGGCGATATGCCGATCTATGTTTCGTATGACAGTGTTGAGGCGTGGGTCTCACCGGAGCTGTTTCTGTTTGACAAAAACAAAAAGCCTGTCGATGTTGCAGGCTGTCCTCCAGATGACTATGCAGTTACCGGTCAGCTTTGGGGCAATCCTATTTATGACTGGGAGTATCACAAAAAGCAGAATTATCAGTGGTGGATAAACCGTCTGGAATTTTCCGCGTCAGTCTACGATATAATCAGAATCGACCACTTCAGAGGATTTGAAAGCTATTACGCCATTCCTTACGGCAGCGAGACTGCTGAAAACGGTGAATGGAGAAAAGGTCCGGGTGCTGCTCTTTTCAAAGCTGCTGAAAAGGAGCTGGGAAAGCTCAATATTATTGCGGAGGATCTGGGCTTTATTACTGAGGATGTTCACGAAATGCTCAGAGAAGTCGGATACCCGGGTATGAAGGTAATGCAGTTTGCATTCGGAAGCGGAAGCGGCAATGAACATCTTCCTCATAATTTCACGACCTCAAACTGCATTGCGTATACAGGCACTCATGACAATGAAACTCTCAGAGGCTGGGTAAATTCTCTTTCCTCCGACGGGCTTAAACACTGCATGGCGTATCTTGGGGTCAAGAAGAAAAAGGATATTCCAAAGGGCATGATCCGGGAGGCATGGAAAAGCGTTGCTGAGATCTCGGTAGCCCAGATGCAGGATTTTCTCAATTCAGACCCGTCTGACAGAATGAATACCCCTTCGGTACTGGGCGGAAACTGGCAGTTCAGAACCAGGGAATCTGATTTCAGCGAAAAGCTTGCAAAGAAAATTTTAAAGCTTAATAAAATGTATAACAGATAAAGGAGACGGAATATGGAACAGTATAAAAATTCTTTAAAGGCGGCTCTTGCGGCTGCAAAGACACCTCAGGAGGTCCATACAGCAGTGGGTAAGGCTGTAATGGAGTATGCGGCGGACAGCTGGCAGGAATCAAAGACAGCGCATAACAACAGCCGCAGAGCCTGCTATTTTTCAATGGAATTTCTCGTTGGAAGAAGCGTTTTCAACAATCTCCTGTGTACAGGTCTTTACGATGAAACGGAAAAGGTTCTCAATGAAATGGGCAGGAGCCTTTCCGAGCTTGAGGAAATTGAGGATGCGGCTCTCGGAAACGGTGGTCTCGGACGTCTTGCTGCCTGCTTCCTTGACAGTGCCGCTTCTATGAATCTTCCTCTTGACGGCTATGGAATAAGATACAAGTATGGTCTTTTCAGACAGGGAATCGAAAACGGCTTCCAGACAGAAACTGCTGACGACTGGACAAGATACGGAGATCCGTGGTCTGTAAGATGCGATGAGGACGCTGTTGAGGTACACTATAACGGTCAGACAGTAAGGGCCGTCCCTTATGATATGCCGATCTTCGGATGCAAGACAAACCATATCAGCACTCTCAGACTCTGGCAGGCGGAAGCTGTAAATGAATTTGACTTCTATCTTTTCAACGATCAGAAGTATATGGAAGCAAGCCGCGAAAAGATAAGTGCCGAGGATATTTCAAGGGTTCTTTATCCGAACGATGACACAAGAGAAGGCAAAAAGCTGAGACTTAAACAGCAGTATTTCTTCTGCTCAGCTTCACTTCAGGATATTGTGAAGAAACATCTGGAACGCTTCGGCACACTTGAAAATATTGCTGACAGCATTACCGTGCAGCTTAACGATACACATCCGGTTATCTCTATTCCGGAGCTTATCCGCCTCCTTGTAAAGGACGGAATGAGCTTTGACAAGGCTTTTGCCGTTTCCAGAAAGGTGTTCAACTATACAAATCACACGGTTATGCCGGAAGCACTTGAAAAGTGGGAATGCTCGCTTGTTGAGGAGCTGCTCCCCGAGATCTACGTCATAATTTTACAGATCAATGAAAAGCTTATTTCGGATATGTACGCTGAATCCGTAAAGGGAGAAACGATCGAAAAAATCAAGATCGTCAGAAACAATCTTGTTAATATGGCTGATATGGCTGTTTACTGTTCTTCCTATGTAAACGGTGTTGCCGAGATCCACACTGAAATCCTCAAGGAGACTGTGCTTGCAGACTGGTACGGCATTTATCCCGAAAGATTCCAGAACAAGACAAACGGCATCACACAGCGCCGCTGGCTTGCTCTATGCAACAAAAATCTGTCTGCGCTTATTACAGAACTCCTTGGCACTGACAAGTGGGTGACTGATCTTGATATGCTCAAAGAGCTTGAAAAGTATGCTGACGATGAAGCGGTTATTGATCGTTTCCTTGAGATCAAGAAGGACAATAAGGCTGCGCTTGCAGAATATATCAGAAAAGCTGAGGGGATCGAGATCAATCCCGATTCAGTGTTCGATATCCAGATCAAGAGACTTCATGAGTACAAGCGCCAGCTGCTCAACGCTTTCTCCATACTGTGGATCTACTTCGGAATAAAGTCCGGGGAAATAAAGAATATGAACCCTGTAACCTTTATTTTCGGTGCAAAGTCTGCTCCGGGTTACCGCAGGGCAAAGGGCATAATCAAGTATATCAATGAGATCGCAAAGCTTATTGAGTCGGATGAAGAGGTAAGCAGATATATAAAGGTCGTATTTGTTTCAAACTACAATGTTTCCTATGCCGAAAAGCTTATTCCGGCAGCAGATATTTCAGAGCAGATCTCAACAGCAGGTACTGAAGCTTCAGGAACGGGCAACATGAAGCTTATGCTCAACGGTGCGGTAACGCTTGGAACATACGACGGTGCAAATATAGAAATAACAGAGGAAGCCGGCGAGGAAAACAATTACATCTTCGGCGCAAGAGTTGAGGAACTCAGGGAGATAATGCCTGAATATAACAGCCGCAAGCTCATTTCTGAAAATGAAAAGATCAGACGTGTTGTTTCAACTCTTATTGACGGAACTGTTTCCGACGGCGGAACAGGCTATTTCAGAGAGCTTTACTTTTCTCTTACAGACGGCGCTTCATGGCATTCACCGGATAATTACTATCTTCTTGGGGATCTGGAAAATTACATGGAGGTCAAGCTTCAGTGTATAAGCGATTTCAGCAGCAAAAAGGTCATCGGAAAGAAAATGTGGCTCAATATGTGTAATGCAGGCAAATTCAGCTCTGACAGAACTATAAAGGATTATGCTGAAAACATCTGGCATATAGGCAGGGTTCAGGAATAATACGTCCTGAACCTCGCTGAAAGCATGATCATATGAGATTTATTTGTTCATGTTTACTAAATTATGCGTGTTAAAGCGTTACAAAACAGAAAAAATTTTAAAATTCCTTGTTTATTTTCTGAAATTAGGTTATAATAATATTATTACAAAGGGGGCTGAAGTTAAATGTGTGATAAGACAATGACATTTTCCGTTAATGATGAAAAGGAGCTTGAATTAAAAAGAAATCTTACTATTATTTATGATGCTTTGATTCAGAAAGGCTACAACCCCATAAATCAGATCGTAGGTTATATTCTTTCAGAGGATCCGACATACATAACCACGTACAACAATGCAAGGAGCATAATCCGGCATATTGACAGGGATGAGCTTCTGCAGGTGCTGGTTAAGTCTTATCTTGACGCTTAAAATATGAATACTATAAAAAAGAACCGGATGGATTATCCGGTTCTTTTTCTTTATATATAAGCAAATGCAAGTGGATTTATTCAGCTGAACAGGTCTTTGAATTTCTGGAAGAAGCCCTGTCTTTTGGCATAATGCTTTTCAGTTTCGCCCATTGAAGCTTCATATTCACGCAGCAGATCCTTCTGCTTCTGAGTGAGATTTTTGGGAACTTCAATGCTTACAGTAACATACTGGTCGCCGCGCTCGGTTCTTTTCAGCTTTTTAATGCCCTTGCCCTTGAGACGGAATACTGTTCCGGTCTGAGTGCCTTCAGCAATGGTATATTTTACATTGCCGTCAATAGTAGGAACTGTTATTTCATCTCCGAGAACAGCCTGAGTATAAGTAATCGGGATATCACAGTGCACATCGTAGCCGTCTCTTGTGAAGATCGGATGAGGTCTGACGGAAATTACAACATGGAGATCGCCCGAAGGACCGCCGTTAAGACCGCTGTCTCCCTGCCCTCCTACGCGCAGCACCTGACCGTCATCAATACCTGCCGGAATATCCACATTAATGGTCTTCTGCATGCGGATCCTGGATGTTCCGTTACACTTCTTGCATGGATTAGTAATGATCGTTCCCTTACCGCCGCATTTCGGACATGTTCTTGAAGTGGAGATCATGCCGAAAGGAGTTCTCTGATTGATTTTTACAGATCCCATTCCGTTACAGTCCGGACATGTCTGCGGGGAAGAACCATTTTCCGCACCTGAACCGTGACAAGCGTCGCAGGTTTCCATATGCGTTACCTTGATCTCTTTCTTTATGCCCTCGCAGGCCTCCATGAAACTTATATTTACATTTGCAGTTACATCCTGCCCCCTTCTGGGTGCATTTGCGTTTGAACGCTGTGAACGCGATCTTCCGCCGCCGAATGCGCCGCCGAACAGATCCTCGAAAATATCTCCGATATCCCCGAAGCCGCCGCCGGAAAAGCCTCCGGAGAATCCTCCGGCGCCGTAATTCGGATCTACGCCTGCATGACCGAACTGGTCATATCTCTGCCTTTTTTCCGGGTCGGACAGAACTTCATAGGCCTGGTTAAGCTCCTTGAATTTTTCCTCACATTCCTTGTCATCCGGATGCAGGTCAGGGTGGTATTTTCTTGCCATCTTTTTGAAGGCTTTTTTTATTTCATCATCAGAAGCACCTTTCTGAATGCCAAGTACTTCATAATAGTCTCTTTGATCAGCCATAAATGATACGCCTTTCCGGATCTTTATAATCCTTTGGATAGAAAATCTCAGTAAACAGATTTCGGGCGGATGACTGTCCGCCCAAAATAAGCTTTAATTTACTTTTTATGCTTCTGTGAAGTCAGCGTCAACAACACCGTCATCGCCTGAACCGGAAGCTGAAGCTGCTGCTTCTGCCGCAGCCTGCTGTGCAGCTGCCTGTTCCTCAGGGCTTGCATTCTGGTATACCTTTGTTGAGAGATCATAGAAAGCCTTCTGAAGGTCGTCAGTCTTAGCCTTGATATCTTCAGTATTTCCGCCGTTTATAGCTTCCTTGAGAGCAGCACATTTGCTTTCGATAGGAGCCTTATCCTCAGCACTTACCTTGTCGCCGAAGTCTGTAAGAGCCTTTTCACACTGGAATACAAGGTTTTCAGCATTGTTTTTTGTGTCAACTTCTTCTCTCTTCTTCTTGTCTTCTTCAGCGAACATCTCAGCTTCCTTGACAGCCTTGTCGATATCCTCCTTGGACATGTTTGTGGAAGAAGTGATTGTGATGTTCTGTTCCTTGCCTGTGCCCTTATCCTTGGCTGAAACATGAACGATACCGTTTGCGTCTATATCAAAAGTAACTTCGATCTGAGGGATTCCTCTCGGAGCCGGTGCAATACCGTCAAGACGGAAGGTTCCCAGCTGCTTGTTGTCTCTTGCGAATTCACGTTCACCCTGGAGAACGTTGATATCAACGGCTGTCTGGTTATCGGCATATGTTGAGAAGATCTGTGTCTGCTTTGCAGGGATAGTTGTATTTCTCTTGATCATAGGAGTGCTTACGCCGCCTGCTGTTTCGATACCGAGTGTAAGCGGTGTTACATCGAGAAGGAGGAGAGCGCCGTCAACGTCGCCGCCGAGTACGCCGCCCTGATATGCAGCACCCAGTGCAACACATTCATCAGGATTGATTCCCTTGAAAGGATCCTTGCCCATAAAGCTCTTTACTGCTTCCTGAACAGCCGGGATTCTTGAAGAACCGCCTACCATGAGGACCTTGTTAAGGTCGCTTGGTGAAAGACCGCTGTCGGAGAGAGCCTGTTTTACAGGACCCATTGTGGACTGTACAAGATCAGCTGTAAGTTCGTTGAACTTAGCCTGTGTAAGAGTGAGATCAAGATGCTTCGGACCTGTTGCATCAGCTGTGATGAACGGGAGGTTGATCTGTGAAGTCGGAGTCGATGAAAGCTCGATCTTGGACTTTTCAGCAGCTTCCTTGAGCCTCTGCATAGCCATTCTGTCAGCTGTAAGGTCGATTCCTTCAGCTTTCTTGAATTCTGAAGCCATCCAGTCGATGATTCTCTGGTCGAAGTCGTCACCGCCTAAGTGGTTGTTACCAGCTGTTGCGAGAACTTCTGTTACACCGTCGCCCATTTCGATGATCGAAACGTCGAATGTACCGCCGCCAAGGTCATATACCATGATCTTCTGGTCTTCTTCCTTGTCAACACCGTAGGAAAGAGCAGCGGCTGTCGGTTCGTTGATGATTCTCTTTACTGTAAGACCTGCGATCTGACCTGCATCCTTTGTTGCCTGTCTCTGGGAGTCTGTAAAGTAAGCCGGAACAGTAATAACTGCTTCTGTTACTGTTTCGCCCAGATAAGCCTCAGCATCGGATTTGAGCTTCTGAAGGATCATAGCTGAAATCTCCTGAGGTGTGTATGATTTGCCGTCAATGTTTACCTTATGATCAGAGCCCATGTGACGCTTGATTGAAATAACTGTTTTGTCGGGGTTTGTAACTGCCTGACGCTTAGCAACCTGACCTACCAGTCTTTCGCCTGTCTTGGAGAAAGCAACAACGGAAGGAGTTGTTCTTGCGCCCTCGGAGTTAGGGATTACAACGGCGTTTCCGCCCTCCATAACTGCTACGCATGAGTTTGTTGTACCCAGGTCAATACCAATAATTTTTCCCATGATTAATCTTCCTTTCTGTATATAAGAAAATCAGTTAGCCACAGCCACAACGGCGTGACGGATAACTTTGTCGTTTAACATATAACCCTTCTGGAAAACCTCGCATACTGTGTTTTCTCCGAAGTTTTCATCCTCCGTCTGCTTTATTGCATTGTGGAGATTGGGGTCAAATTCACAGCCCAGAGCTTCCATTTCCGAAACTCCGAGTTTTTTCAGCGCTTCGCCGAACTGATTGTAGATCATCTGCATTCCGCTTTTGAAGGCTTCGTCGGCACATTCTGTTTTCAGCGCAAGCTCAAAGCTGTCAAGCACGGGCAGAATATCTGAAACACACTGTGAAGTGGCGTTGCCGTATGTTTCGATCTTTTCCTTTGTGGTCCGCTTGCGGTAATTGTCGTATTCTGCCATAAGACGCAGATATTTGTCATTTATTTCCTCAAGCTTCTGGTTGAGTTCATCTTCTGCGGAGACTTCTGCCGTTTTTTCTGTTTCTTCTTCAGCGGAAGTTTTTTCCTCATCTGCAGGAGATGTGTTTTCTATCTTTTCTTCTTCACTCATTGTCATCGTCCTTTCTGTCCGTTTCCTTGCCATCTGAAATGAGGTCGGAAATCTTATTTGAAAAATATTCTATATAAGGAATAATTTTTGCGTAGTCAAGGCGCATGGGTCCGATGATTCCCAGCGAACCGGCCTTTCTGTTGTCCTTGCGGTAGCTTGAAACTATCATGCTTGAGTTTCCGATCACAAACCTGTCATTTTCCTCGCTGAACATTACATTGATGCCGCTGAATGAGTCATCAAGGATCTCCTCAAGCTCACTCTTATGTTCCATGAATCGGATGACATCCATTTTGTCAAGCTCGCTGCATGAAAGAAGATTTCTCTCACCGCTTACTGTCAGCTGTTCCTGGAGAAGACCTTTTGAAAGCTCGTAGATCCCCTGAACAAGAGGTGAAAGGGTTATCATATAAGCTCCCATCGCCTCCACAAGCTTATTGAGCAGATCGTCGGAAAGCTCCTCAACGGAAACACCCTGAAGATTTTCTTCAATGAACTGTGAAAAGTAGTCAAGCTGTTCGTGACTCAGATCAAATTCAAGCCGGCATGCCTTGTTTTTTATGCTTCCGTTTGAAGTGATAAGAAGTATTACGTAAAGTCTCTTGCCGGTCGGGATGACCTCCACCTTTGAGATGACCGAATATTTCGGAGCCGAGCTTGAAACTATCGCCGCGCACTGAGTGATCTCTGCCAGAGCCTTTGAAGCACTTTCAATTATCAGATCCTCGGTGAGATTTTCCGTTTCTCCCAGCATTTCGTCCAGTCTGTTTATTTCTTCGGGCGAAAGAGGATTTTTCTGCATTATCTGGTCAATGTAGACGCGATAACCGCTGAATGTCGGGATTCTTCCTGCAGATGTGTGCGGCTGTTCAAGGTAACCCAGCTGCTCCAGTACCGCCATATCGTTTCTGACCGTTGCAGCCGAAACGTTAATATGCGGAAGGGAAGCGATTATTTTTGAGCCGACAGGTTCGCCGCTTGTGATGTATTCATCAACAACTGCCGCAAGAATTTTCAGTTTTCTGTCGTCCAAATCAAAACCTCCCTCATATATTTTAGCAGGAATCTTCGTGAGTGTTAGCACTCATGCTCTCCGAGTGCTAAATATAATTTAACACTATTATCGGCGATTGTCAAGAGGAATATGCAATTTCAGCATAATGCACAAAAAACAGCGGCTCGGGCCGCTGTATACAGTCGTATTTTATTTAGGTATAATGCGTGCTTCTCCCGAATTAAGTATTTCCCTTGTGCCGTCGGAATATTCAACCTCAAGACCGGCATTTGCGCTTATCCCCACCGCAAGAGCCTCTCTTTCATTTCCGTTCTTTGTAACGGATACATGGTTTCCGATTATAAATGAACGTCTTCGGTATTCATTCAGAAAGCTGCCTGAGGACATATTGCACATATATATATCGATATTTTCCAGAACTGCCGCAATGATCTGAGAACGGTCAAAGATCCTGCCTGTTTCATCCTCCAGGGATGAAGCGGTTTTCAGAAGCTCACTGTCAAATACATCCCTTACCGATCTGACGTTTATGCCTATACCCACAACAGCGAAGTCAAGGGTTCCGGATTCAAAGCTTACTGAGGCTTCTGTGAGTATCCCGCAGATTTTTTTTCCGCCAAGGAACAGATCATTTACCCACTTTATTTTTATATCGGTTCCGCATATCCTGTCAACGGCGTCTGCCGCAGCAGCAGCTACACAGGAGGTTATAAGCTGGCTTTCCTCCATGCTTGTATCGGGGCGAAGAACGACGCTCATGTAAATGCTTTTTCCGGGAGGGGAACAGAATGTTCTGCCCATGCGCCCCCTTCCTGCCGTCTGCATATCTGATATTACGGCTGTTCCGTTGGGAGCACCCTGTCTTGCAAGTTCTTTTGCACAGTTGTTGGTGGAGTCGATGCTGTCAAAAACGTACAGCCTTCTGCTGTCATTTCCGGGCAGGAATTTCCTTATGGAGCTTTCAGTTATGATATAAGGAGTTTTTTTCAGAGCATAACCCTTGTTTGAGACCGCTTCAATGTCAAAACCGTCTTCGCGCAGACTTTTCACTGCTTTCCATATGGTATTGCGGCTTACTCCCAGCTTGCCTGCAAGACTTTCCCCCGAAATGTATTCTCCCGAGCAGGAAAGCTCGTATGCGACCTTTTCCTTTACAGTCACAGCAATCACCCTTTCATAACGTTATTCATATTATTAATATAGCATATTAAACGGCAAATAACAAGTAGGAGGCGTAAAGATGACGGAGGAGATTTTGCTCGTGACGGCCGTTTCGGTCGATGCGTTTCTGGCAGCCTTTGTCTACGGAGCGGGCAGGATAAAAATACCCTTTTTTTCTGCGGTAATAATCAGCGGAGTAGGAACAGCGGCGCTTGTGATTTCAATGCTCCTTTCAGAGCTTGCAGGTGCGGCGGTCCCGCACGGAGTCTGCAGATGGCTGGGATTTCTTATTCTTTCGGGAATGGGAACGCTGACACTTTTTCAGAATGCTTTGAAGTCGATGCTCAGAAAAAGACAGCGAAGGAAGCTGAGCTTCAGCATTTCAGGAGTCGGCTTTGTGATTTCGGTATTTCTCGATGAAACCTGCGCCGATGCGGATAAATCCAAAACACTTTCTCCCGGAGAGGCGCTTGCACTTGCCGCAGCGCTTTCCGCCGATTCGCTTGGAAGCGGATTCGGAGCGGGGCTTGGGGGTGCAGATATATTTGCAGTAGGCATAATGAGTCTTGCAGCAGGTCTGGCAGCAGTTGAAGCCGGGGCGGCAGCAGGCAGAAAGACAGGTGCACAGCGTCCGGGTGTGGCGTGGATATCGGGAGTCTTTCTTATAATCCTTGCAGTTATGAGCTTTGTGAAGTGAGTTCTTCGGCTATTGACTATTAAGAGTGTTTTTGCTATAATAAACCTAAGCATGGACATATGTATCCAGAGCTGAATTCAAATCACTATTAATATAAGGAAAACTGTATGAACAATAAAAATGAACAGTATAAGAGAATTATCTCGTTCTTTTCAAGTCTTATTCTGATTATGGCTCTTGCCGCTTCTTTCATATACATATGGTATGAGTATTACAGCGATGCGATCGTGCTTCCGTTTTACAGACGCGGAAACTGGGTCGTGATCCTGATTTATATGGTACTTACGCTGCTGTTTTTCAAAGCTTACGGCGGGCTGAAGGTGGGGTACCTCAGAAGATCGGATATGCTTTATTCCCAGGCAATATCCATGGTGGCTGTAAACATCATAACCTATTTCCAGATAAGCGTTATAGGCAGACGGTTTATGAATATTATCCCTGTTTTCATAATGACCGCCATAGATATGCTGATCATAGCCGGATGGATCTTTATAAACAACCGGCTTTATCTGCGGCTTTATCCGCCGAAAAAGCTTATTATTGTATACGGAAGCAAAAACGCTGCCACGCTCACTAATAAAATGAGCGAGCGGGAGGATAAATATATGATTTGCGAGTCCATAAATGTTGAGGCAGGATTTGCAAAGATTAAGGAAGAAATATCGCGTTTTGAGGGCGTTATCCTCTGTGATGTAAGCGGTCAGCTCAGGAACGATATAATAAAATATTGTTTTGAAAATTCCCAGAGAATCTATATTTCGCCAAAAATTTCTGATATAATTATAAGAGGCGGAGAGGATATAAAGCTCTTTGACTCACCTCTGCTTCTCTGCCGCAACAGCGGACTCGGCTTTGAACAGCGTTTTCTGAAAAGGCTGTTTGACATTGTTTTTGCATCTCTCGGATTTGTGGTATCTCTTCCGCTGATGCTGATAATAGCGGCTGCCATAAAGCTGGACGACGGCGGAAAGATACTTTACAAGCAGAAGCGTCTCACCATTGATTCAAAGGAATTTTATGTGTATAAATTCAGGAGCATGGTTGAGGACGCAGAAAAGGACGGGATACCGAGGCTGGCTACCGATTCGGATTCCAGGATCACCAGGGTGGGGGCGTTTCTGAGAAAGTGCAGGCTCGATGAGATCCCTCAGCTTCTGAATATTCTTAAAGGGGACATGTCGGTTGTGGGTCCGAGACCGGAGCGACCGGAGCTTACTCAGCAGTATGAAAGATTCATGCCCGAATTCAGATTCAGGCTGAAGGTAAAAGCAGGACTCACAGGTTATGCACAGGTCACCGGCGTTTATGATACGACGCCTTACGATAAGCTGAAAATGGATCTTATGTATATAGAAAAATATTCGATGGTACTTGACCTGAGAATTATTCTTATGACAATAAAGACTATGATTTTCCCGGGAGAGACAAACGAAAAGTCGAAATCGAATAAGAAAAAATAGAAGTTTGCGTGGATGTTGTTTGTTGGGCGGTGAATATTTTGGAAGATATTTTAAATAATATTGACAGTCTTGCTGACTCGGCGGCAAGCTATGAAGCGGTTGAGGCAGAGGAAGAAAGCCGGTTCGGAAAGAAGGCTATCCGCAGAATTGAAAGCGTAAGCGAATCCCTTGACGGATTCGGGGAAAGGCAGAACGGATTCAACAGGGCGGCGGCGGAAGCCTTGAAGGAACTGCTTGAATATTGCAGACAGCTCGAAAAAAAGCTTGAAACGGAGCGGGAGGCATGCCGCAAAACGGCGGCTGCACTTTCGGCGGTAAAAAAAGAGCTTGACGGAGTAAGGCTTCGTTCCACGCTGAATACCAACCAGATAGAAAAACTGGACTCGGCTCTTGTAAAAAGCAGCGAGAGAATGGAAAATTTTATTCTTGAAACGAATCCCGGTTCCCGCCACAGCGTTCATCTCAAGGGATGCCGTGAAGCCGATCTTGCCGCAAACCGCAGCTTTTATGAAAAAACAGAGGAGCTGCGCAGTGCTGCCGATGATGAGAGACCGGAGCTTCTGAAAAAGCTGGAGAGGAGCTGCGCCGGAACAGCCGTAAAAGAATTTTCTGCGCTGGACGCATATGACGAGATAAACATTATTTTCTTCGGGAAGGGCGCTTTTGCAGAAAGTCTTTTTAAGAATCTTGATCTTGGAAGCGTTTACAGAGTAAGCCGCTCTGAAAGCGAACAGACCGACGGCAAATATTTTGTCTGCTGCTGTGAGACCCTGAACTTTCCGGAATCGGTAAGCTTTAAATCGGGACTTGTGGTCATAAGCGGGGACGACCCTCTTTTGGGACTTACGGACAGTGATGTGGAAAATCTTCTTTTTCTCAATGACTGCGGTCTGCATGAGTATGTTGTTATGAGTGCCGGTGCTCTCGGGATAATGAAAAAGGCAGGATTCAGAAATGTCAGACCTGAACATCCTGATTTCCTTTCGGGAACTGGGATTATCGGGCTTGTTGAAAATGCAGTTGAGAATGCTGTTCCCGAGGGAGCTGTTTCCTTTGGGCTTTTCCGTGAAAAAGCTTTGGGTGCCGGGCTGGATCCGTCCATGGGTTTTGAAGAACTCAGAAAGTTTTATTCGGAAAATCCCGGGATTTCTGTTTCTTTTGAGCATGAGTGCTTGTCAGCTGCCGAAAAGGGAACGGTTTCAGCCGTATGTTCAGGCAGATTTCCGGGCAGAAGCATAAGGCAGGGAACAGTTGCTTCTGAAGAAAATGAAAAATATGATGTTGTCACCGGATTCGGATATGTGAACCATCTTAAATATTCCGAAAGAAAGAAACTTTATGAAAGGGTAAAGGGCATGCTTTCGGAGGAAGGTGTGTTCATCTTCAGCGCAAAAAGCTCAAGAACAGGAATAAAACTAAGGGCGGCTGAAGGCTGGAAAGGCTTTGAAATGTATGAGGCGCTCTGGACAAAAAATCAGCTTGTAAGAGAGCTGGAGGAAAACGGCTTCAGACTCTGTTATCTTGTAAATACCGGGGCGGGGATATATGAAAGACTTCCTGCTAAATACAAATCGGAAACTCTGATGTGGATAGTCGGAGTAACACTGTAAACGTAAGCTGTAAGACGGAATGGAGAAAAAAATGAGAAAAACAAAAATTGTTTGTACGATCGGTCCTGCGACAAAAACAGAAGCAATGATGCGCGAGCTTATGCTCAGCGGCATGAATGTTGCCAGATTTAATTTTTCTCACGGGGATTATGCTTATCATGAGGAATGCCTGAAGCTTGTGCGTAAAACTGCAAAGGAACTGGGACTTCCTGTGGCGTCCATGATGGATACTAAGGGGCCTGAGGTAAGGCTCGGAAGATTCGTGGATGACATACCGGTAGAGATCAAAAACGGCGATGTATATACTCTTACCACCAGAGACGTGCTGTGTGACAACAAAGTCGGAAGCGTGACCTTTAAAAATCTTCCGTCAGACGTTTCGGCGGGTACAAGGATCCTTATAAATGACGGTGTTATAGAGCTTGAGGCAGAAAGCGTCAATGCAACGGAGATACAGTGCCGTGTGATCCACGGAGGCAGGCTGTCAAACAATAAAGGGATAAATGTTCCCGGAGTGCGCCTTTCCATGCCGTATTTAAGCGATGCGGATATGAGCGATCTTGAGTTCGGTGCAAAAATGAAATATGACTTTATTGCGGCGAGCTTTGTGAGAAATGCTGCCGATATAAATTATCTGAGGAGATATACCCAGAGCCTTGGCTGGTTTGATGTAAGAATTATCGCAAAAATCGAAAACCTTGAGGGTGTTGACAATATAGACGAAATTCTCGAAGCGGCTGACGGAATAATGGTAGCACGCGGAGATATGGGCGTTGAGATCCCGTTTGAGCAGATCCCGGCTATTCAGAAGGATCTTATTCACAAGGGCTATAACGCAGGTAAGCAGGTCATTACTGCTACTCAGATGCTGGAATCAATGATCTCCAATCCCCGTCCCACACGTGCGGAAATAACGGATGTTGCCAATGCAATTTATGACGGAACAAGCGCCATTATGCTCTCGGGAGAAACGGCTGCCGGAGATTATCCCATCGAAGCAGTCCGTACAATGTCCCTTATTGCCGAGACTACCGAAAAAAATATTGACTATAAATCGAGATTTTACAAAAGGGGAACAGACAGCGATACAAATGTTGCCAATGCAATCTCCCATGCCAGCGTTACAACGGCCCATGATCTTGATGTCAAGGCTATTATTACCGTTACAAAGGGCGGCGGGACCGCAAGACTTATTTCAAAATACCGTCCGCTCTGTCCGATAATAAGCTGTACGACCAGTGAAACAGTATGCCGTCAGATGAATATGTCCTGGGGCGTCACTCCGCTTGTTATAAATGAGGAAACCAGTACCGACGCACTTTTTGAACACGCTGTTGCAGCGGCAAAGGAAAACGGACTGGTCGAAACCGGGGATACCGTTGTAATCACAGCAGGCGTTCCGCTGGGGGTTTCGGGCACAACAAATCTTATGAAGGTTGATACTGTAAAATAAATTCTGCATGGGAGGACTTTTATGTCCTCCCCTTATGATTTTTGCTGTTTTGATGCTGTTTTTTTGCAATGCGTATAAAAACATCACATAATCTTACCCTGTGCGTTAGCAAAATTTTAGGTTTTTATTAAAAAACAGTAACATCTATTGAAAATCAGACAGTAATATAGTATAATTATACCATACTATATTATGGTTAAATGCATTGTAAGAAAATGTGGTCATGTATTCTGGCATGACGAAGATTGGAGAGAGAAATGGTACAGAAACCGGATATTGCTAAAATCAAAGAGAAGTTTATAGAAAAACTTGAACTTCAGTTTAATGTAACGCCTAATGAAGCGTCTGACAAGCAGATTTATCAGGCACTTTCGGCTATTGTTTCTGAAGAGCTTAAAGCTAAGCGTCAGAAATTTATAAACAAGGTTCATTCAGAGGGAAGAAAGCAGATCTATTATCTGTCAATGGAATTCCTCATGGGCCGTTCACTTAAAACAAGTCTTTACAACCTGGAGATCGTCAGGGATGTAGAGAAAATGCTCATGGAATATGACATAAAGCTTGACAATATTTATGAGTATGAGCCCGATGCCGGACTCGGAAACGGCGGTCTCGGACGTCTTGCTGCATGTTATCTTGACGCACTTGCAACAACAAACTATCCTGCAATGGGATATTCTATATGCTATGAATACGGTATTTTTAAGCAGAAGCTTGAAGACGGATGGCAGACTGAGCTTCCTGACAACTGGCTCCCCGGAGGTTCCGTATGGCTTGATGCACGTCCGGAAATGGCTATTGACGTACATTTCGAGGGTGAGCTCCATGAATACTGGGATAATCAGTATCACCATATTTCACATGTCAACTATTCAACAGTCTGTGCTATCCCTTACGATATGTACGTTTCCGGCCATGACAGCGAGGGTGTTTCTGTTTTAAGACTCTGGGCTGCAAAGGCTCCGAATTTTGATATGTCAATGTTCAATCAGGGCGATTATGAAAAGGCTCTCGGACAGAATGCCGCAGCAAACGCTATTTCAAAGGTGCTTTATCCTAACGATAACCATCTTGAGGGCAAGTCACTCAGACTTCGTCAGCAGTACTTCCTCTGTGCGGCTTCGATAGGCGATATCGTAAACAGTCATATGTCCGTTTACGGCACTCTTGACAACCTTCATGAAAAGGTTGCTATCCATATAAACGATACTCACCCTACACTTGCTATCCCTGAGCTTATGAGAGTTCTTCTTGACGACTGCGGCTATACATGGGAAAAGGCATGGCATATCGTTACAAATACATTTGCATATACAAACCACACAGTTATGGCTGAAGCTCTTGAAAAGTGGGATGTAAACCTTATCAAGAGGATCGTTCCGAGAATCTTCTCTATTATTGTTGAGATCAATAACCGCTACTGTGCTTCCCTTATGGAAAGAAACGGCGGAGACAGCGCCAAGACTACACGCATGTCCATTATCAAGGACAATCAGGTGCACATGGCTACTCTCTGTGTTGTTGCTTCACACAGCATTAACGGTGTTTCAAAGCTTCATTCAGAGATCATCAAGCAGTCGGTATTCCATGATGAGTATGTTGATACTCCGAGAAAGTTCAAGAACGTAACAAACGGTATCGCATACAGAAGATGGCTCTATCAGTCCAACCCGGGACTTACAGATCTCCTTAAAGAGAAGATCGGCGACAAGTTCCTGAACGACGGCAGCGAGCTCAGAAAGCTCTGCGTATTTGAGAATGACAGTGCAGTTCTTGACCAGCTTATGAAGATCAAGAAGCAGAACAAGGAGCGTTTTGCAAAGTATGTAAAGCAGAACAGCGGATTTGTTATAGATACAGACAGTATTTTTGATGTACAGGTAAAGAGACTTCACGAATATAAGCGTCAGCACCTTAACGTAATGAATATTCTTGCGGATTACAGTTATCTGCTTAACAATCCTGACGCAGATTTTATCCCCAAGACATATATATTTGCAGCAAAGGCAGCTCCGGGATATTACCTTGCAAAGCAGATCATCAAGCTTATCTGGGCTATTTCCGAGGAAATCAGAAAGAATCCTAAGATCAGCAAGAAGCTTTCTGTTTATTTCCTTGAGGATTACAGAGTAACTCTTTCCGAGCTCCTTATGCCGGCAAGTGATATTTCCGAGCAGATTTCTCTGGCAGGTACAGAGGCTTCCGGTACAGGAAACATGAAGCTCATGCTCAACGGCGCTATTACAATGGGTACTCTTGACGGTGCTAACATTGAGATCAAGGAAGCTGTCGGTGATGAAAACATCATCATCTTCGGTATGAAGACAGAAGAGGTTGACAATCTCAAGAGAATGGGCTACAATCCTGGTTCATACTATGATTCCAACCCTGTTATCAAGAGCTGTATCGACAGACTTTACAGCGGAATCAACGGATGCAGCTTTAACGAGGTGGCAAATTCCCTCAAGGATCAGGATCCGTATATGGTTCTTGCTGACTTTGATTCTTACAGAAAGGCACAGGCATATGCTTCTGAATGCTATAAGGATTCAAAGAAGTGGGCTAAGATGTCTCTGAATAACATCGCAGGCGCAGGAATCTTCTCTGCTGACAGAGCGGTAACTGAATATGCAAAGGATATCTGGGGTCTTTAATTAACTGAAGATTTTTACTTGCAGGGGCTTTTTAGGTAGTAAAAGCCCCTGCTATTTTTAAATGGAGAGTGAACATAAGCATGAAAAAAATATTCGACAGCTGGGATCTGAAATACAAAAAACCTTTCGGAGCAGTTAAAAGAGGAGAGGAATGTGAATTCCGTATAAGACTGCCAAAGGATGTTGTGCTGGATTATCCTCCTGTACCGGTCCTTGTTGTCTTCAGAACAGGCTATAAAGAAACATTTCTTTCCATGAATCTCGAATCAGAGGAAGAGAATTACAATGTTTACCAGACGACATATTCTCCGAAGCATGAGGGAGTGCACTATTACTATTTCTCATACAAACAGAACGGCACAAGGCACTATATAAAGAAAACCGCCTGCCATGAAAGCTCGATTGACAACGGCGATCTCTATCAGCTGACTGTATATGATGAAAATTTCCAGACTCCGGATTTTCTCAAGGGCGGTATTATGTATCAGATTTTTCCGGACAGATTTTATAAGAGTACTACTGTGCATGAAAATGTTCCGGAAGACAGGGTCATCCGTGAAAACTGGGAGGATACGCCTTTTTACAAACCTGACGAAAAGGGTCATGTATGGAACAACGACTATTTCGGCGGAGATCTTGAGGGTATAAAGGAAAAGCTTCCTTACCTTCAGAGCATAGGTGTTACCTGCATTTATCTGAATCCGATTTTTGAATCCCACGAGAATCACCGATACAATACGGCAAATTACCGCAGGGTGGATCCGCTCCTCGGCACAAATGAGGATTTCAGGATTCTTTGTGCAGAAGCGGAAAAATACGGCATTTCAATTATTCTCGACGGTGTTTTTTCACATACGGGAGCAGACAGTATCTATTTCAATAAATTTAACAGATATGACAGCCTGGGTGCATATAATTCAAAGGACAGCGAGTTCTTTCCATGGTATACATTCCAGGAATTCCCCGACAAGTACGAAGCATGGTGGGGAATCGACACTCTTCCGAATGTAAAAGAAACAAACAAGGAATATACTGAATATATCTGCGGTGATGGCGGTGTTCTTGACTACTGGATAAGTCTTGGCGCGGCAGGATACCGTCTTGATGTTGCGGATGAGCTTCCCGATGAATTTCTTGACAATCTCAATAAATGCGTTAAAAAGCACGGCAAGGAGAAGATTATTATCGGAGAGGTCTGGGAGGACGCTTCAAATAAGGAAAGCTACGGAGTCAAAAGAAAATATCTTATCGGTCACCAGCTTGATTCGGTAATGAACTATCCTTTCCGCACGGCGATCATGAACTATATTCTCGGCGGAAGTCCGTATGATTTCAGAAACAGCATCATGACAATCGTGGAGAATTATCCCAAGCCGTCCGTTGATGTGCTTATGAACAGCATTTCAACTCATGATATCGAAAGAGCGATAAATGTACTTGGCGGCGAAAGCTGTGAGGGCAGGGACAAGGACTGGATGTGCAGCAGATGGCTCACAAATGAGGAGTATGAGCTTGGCAGAAACAGAATGAAATGTGCTATGGTCCTTCAGTATTTCCTTCCCGGCGTTCCGTGTATCTACTATGGCGACGAGGCAGGACAGCAGGGCTATAAGGACCCGTTCAACAGAAGATGCTATCCCTGGGGCAAGGAGGACAAGGAGCTTATTGAATTTACAAAGCTGCTTGCTTCTATCAGAAAAGACACAGATCTTTTTGTTGACGGAACACTTAAATTCCTTTACATCGACGATAATGTAATTGCCTTTTCAAGAACGAGATCATCTCTTAAAAAGGCTGTGATAATCTTTCTTAACCGTTCACAGTACGAACAGATCATTGACAGCAGCAAGGTTAATATCAGGCTCAATTATTTCCGTACAGTTTACGGAAATTATATTGAGGGAGAAAAGCTTATTCTTCCGCCGTACGGATTTGCCGTATTCAGGGTCGAAGCATCTCAGGATGAAGTGCAGTAAATTAAAACAGGGCTGAAATTCAGCCCTGTTTTTTCATGATTGACAGAAAACAAAAATAATGTTATTATAATATCATTATTTGATTTAGGATTGTGAAGCTTTATGAAAATAAAATCTGTTTCAAAAATATTTGCATCAGCGGTGTCAGCATTCATTGTTTTTGGCATGGCAGCTGTTCCGTCCCGGGGAAATTCGCTTCTTTCCGTTCGTGTGGGAGAGAATTATGTGATCAGTAATGATGATACTGACAAGCAGGTGGGGATCAGTGCCGGCGGTGAAATTATTGACACTCTGCCCGTGGGGATCTGTCTGAGAGGCGATGCGAATTCGGATAATGCTACTGATGTATTTGACGCCATTGCGGTTGCAAGATATACAGTCGGAACTCTTGATATAAAGAATTTTGAAGGTTCAATAGGCGAATTTGCCGGAAACGTCAATGAAGACGGAAGTCTTGATGTGTTTGATGCAGTTTCTATTGCAAAATTTACAGTATGCGGCGAACCGGATACGGATAAAGCCTGGGACATTGTTCTTGGGAGAAAGTAGTACATTTTTATGCTGTGCTACAGGTGCTGAATAAACAAAAAAGCAGTGAACTATGTTCACTGCTTTACCATTTTAGTTATAAATTTATGTTATCTCTGTTCGCAGATAAGCTTTATAGCTGTTCTTTCCTCACCGTCGATAACGATGTTTGCAAATGCCGGAATGCAGATAAGATCAACACCGATAGGAGCAAGGTAACCTCTTGCGATAGCGATGGATTTGATCGCCTGATTTGCCGCACCTGCGCCGACCGCCTGAACTTCAACTGCTTTCTGTTCACGAATCACACCGGCGATAGCTCCTGCTACTGAATTTGGTGATGAGTGTGATGAAACTTTTAAAATTTCCATTGTTTTGGCCTCCATTTAATTTGATATTCTGTTTATTTTCTGCTTTTGCTATAAAATGTTTTATTAACTAAGAACATTATACAATATGCAAAATGCAAATGCAATAGTTATAATGAAAAATTGTGCATTATCTTATAATTAAACGCTCAATTTTTGTGCATTTACCCGATTTTTCATCAAAGCTTATGACAACACCGTTTATAAAACAGGGGGAGTCGGCTTCTTTAAATCTGACGGGAAATTTAAACCGCAGCTTGTCTACGGCAGGGGTTATGTCAACTCCGAGTACGGAAAGTTCGGGACCTGTCATGCCGGCATCTGTTATGTATCCTGTATGCTCTCCGAGGATTGTCTCATCAGACGTCTGCACATGAGTGTGCGTTCCCATGACCGCCGTGACCTTGCCTGTGAGGAAATGCCCCATAGCTTTTTTTTCGGCTGTGGCTTCTGCATGAAAATCAACGAAAATATTCGGTGTGCTGATTTCCGGAAGCAGTTTCTCCATAACAGTAAAGGGATTGTCAAGCGGCTCCATGTATACTGTTCCCATAAGGTTGACAATGCATGCGGTATACGAACCGAAATCAAGAACGCATATTCCTTTTCCGCAGCAGCCTGACGGGAAATTAAGCGGACGGATAATATTTTCCTCATCGAAAATCGCCAGCGAGTCGCGGCGCTTGTAGCAGTGGTTTCCGGTCGTTATCACGTCTGCTCCGCAGTGCAGGAGAGATTCGGCAGAAAACCTTGTGATGCCGTTTCCCTGAGCAGAATTTTCCCCGTTTACAACGGTTATATCTATATTGTATTTTTTCTTTATACCAAATATTTTGCCGGCAAGAAAATCACAGCCGCTTTTTCCGACTACGTCACCGATAAACAGCAGATTTTTCATGAGAACCTCCGTCCTGTGCATTTTATGACTGCTTAAATTATAGCTTAAATAAACAGCACTGTCAATAGGATCTGAGTGCACAATATGGTCGCATTCTGCCGTTTTGAGGACCATTTTGGCATTTGCGACAGGAACACCCGCCAAAAACACACGGAATATTTTTTGACTTGTAATAATAACTGTATTATGCTATAATGTAATGATACCGGTTAAATTATTAAGAGGTGAGTATTTTGATCAGTAAAGAAAATTATATGGGAAAAATAAGTATATCGGATGAATATATAACAAATATAATAAAAAATACGGTTTCCGACTGTTTCGGCGTTGCCGGTCTTGTGAGCACGGGGCTCGATGAAGCGATCGAAGCTAAAATCACGGGATCTGACAGAAATTCAGGCATAAGCGTAAGGATTCGTGACGACAGGCTGGCTGTCAGAATCCATATTTCCGTTACGTTCGGGACGAATATTCCCGCTGTTGCAGAAAGCCTGAGAAATAAGCTGAGATTCGCGCTTTCCGAGTCGGTCGGTGTTGAACTTGAGCGCGTGGACATTTTTGTCGATGAAATAGTATCATAACTGAAAGGCGGTAAGTTTTTTGCTAAAAGGTAATGTGTTGAGAGATGCGCTGATTTCCGGCGGAAACAGCATTCAGAATAACAGAAGAAAAGTTGATGAACTTAACGTATATCCCGTTCCTGACGGCGATACGGGTACAAATATATCCCTTACTATGAGTGCGGCTGTAAGGGAACTGGAGCTTATGGATGACAATGTCACTGTTTCACAGGTGGCTGACGCCGCTGCTTCCGCCTTGCTCAGAGGTGCAAGAGGCAATTCGGGCGTTATCCTTTCGCTTCTGTTCAGAGGTTTTTCAAGAGGACTCAGCGGACTTCAGACGGCAGAGTGCATTCATCTCGCAAAAGCACTGGAGATCGGCGTTGAGGCTGCGTACAAGTCCGTTATGAACCCGACCGAGGGAACTGTCCTTACTGTATCCCGCGCAGCGGCTGAAAAGGCAAAGGAGACAGCTCAGTCGGCAGAAAGCATACAGTCTTTCTGGAGCGGAGTATGCAATGCGGCACAGGAGGCGCTTGATAAAACCCCCGATCAGCTTCCCGTACTGAAAAAAGCAGGGGTTGTAGACGCAGGGGGACAGGGTCTTGTTATAATTTTCAAAGCTATGCTCAGCGTTTTCAGCGGAAATGCTCCTGAAATGCCGGAAGGGAATGAAAATGCCGCAAGAACCTTTGAGATAAAGAATGCAGCGGCTGAGGCAGAAGAGGAAATCAATTTTTCATATTGTACAGAATATATCGTTGAAAAGAAAGAAAACTGCCGGGACCCGTTCATGCTGAGAGCATATCTGGAAACGATCGGTGACTGTGTGGTAGTTGTTGACGATGAAGAGATCATAAAGGTTCATGTTCACACGGACAATCCGGGGCTTGCTCTGCAAAAGGGACTGGAATTCGGAAGATTTATAAACGACCCGAAACCGAAAATAGAAAATATGCGCATACAGCATGAAAACAAGGTGAAGGAGAAAAAAATATCAAACCGTCAGGAATTTGTTCCTGTTGAACCGGAAAACGAATACGGATTCGTTGCTGTTGCGGCAGGACGGGGGCTTGAATCTATCTTCCGGGACCTGGGTGCAGACTGCGTTATCAGAGGCGGTCAGACAATGAATCCGTCCACTGATGATATTTTAGGTGCGATACATTCCACCCCGGCAAAAAATGTATTTGTCCTCCCGAACAACAAGAATATCATTATGGCTGCAGAACAGGCTATAAATCTTGCCGACCGTAATGTATGTGTTCTCCAGACAAGGACGATTCCTCAGGGGATATCTGCGCTTATGGCATTCGATCCGTCTGCTGATTTTGCGGATAACCGTCTTGAAATGACCAGAGCGGTCGAAAAGGTTTCAACAGGTCAGATAACCTTTGCGGCAAGGGATTCCGAATATGAAGGCCATAATATTAAAAAGAATGAGATACTTGCCTTTGAGGACGGCAGACTTGTTTATACGGAAAAGGATGTATCAAAGGCAGCTGTAAAGCTTGCAAAACGCATGATAAAGAATGACACGTCCTATGTGAGCGTAATTTACGGTGCTGATGTAACCCGTGAACAGGCAGAAAGAGTTTACGAAACGCTTCAGTCTAAGTTCGGAGGAAAAGCAGAAATAATGCTCATGAACGGCGGACAGCCGGTGTATTACTATATTATATCCGCAGAATAATTTTACGGACGGCTTTTGCCGTCCTTTGTTCCATAAAAAGGAGAGAAAGAGATGAATGAGCTTTTTTTGCCGGTCAGCAGACTGAAAGGAGTGGGCGAGAAAAAATCAAAAGCCTACGAAAAACTTGGCGTTTCCACGGTCTATGACCTGCTGTATCATTTCCCCCGGGATTACGTTGATTTCAGCTGTCCTGTCTCTCCTCTTGAAGCACCGCTGAACGGGTACTGTGTACTTCAGGGAACGGTTGTGAAAAAATTCCCTGAACAGCATATAAGGAAAGGACTCAGTATTTTCAAGGCGGCTGTTTCGGACGGCATGCAGGATTTTATTGTTGTGATATACAATAATGTTTACGGATTCAGGGCACTTCAGATCGGCTGTGAGTACTGCTTTTACGGCAAGGTCACGGGTACGGGTCTGCGCCGTGAGATAAGTTCGCCTAAAATTATAAAAAGGGGAGCTGAAAAGTTTCAGCCGGTTTATCCTCTTACTACGGGACTTACCTCAGCATCCATTCAGATGAATGTCCGTGAAGCGGTGTCCATACTGGAAAAAGAGCCGTTTGACAGCATGCCGCCGTATCTTCTCATTGAAAACGGACTTATGAGTCTTCCACGCGCTTTAAGGAGCGTACACTTTCCGGGGTCTCTTGAGGAAGCCGAGGAAGCAAGGCGCAGACTTGCCTTTGATGAAATGCTGGTTTTGCAGCTGGGGATGTCTTTGCTTAAAAAGAAAAGCAGGAAAAGCACCTCCTGTGTTATGTCTTCTGATACGGATATAAGTGATTTTTTTGAAAAGCTTCCGTTTGAAATGACTGATGCCCAGAAAAAAGCAGTTGAGGAGATCACTTCTGATTTTTCCACCGGATTTCCCATGAACAGGCTGCTTCAGGGGGATGTGGGAAGCGGAAAGACGGCTGTTGCTGCGGCGGCGTGTGCATATGCGGGAAAAAACGGTTATCAGTGCGCACTTATGGCGCCTACTGAAATTCTTGCAAATCAGCATTACAGAACCCTCAGCGGTTTTCTGGAGCCTGCCGGGATAAAGACCGCTCTGCTTACCGGTTCTATGACCGCAAAGCAGAAAAATGAGGTGAGAAAAAAGCTTTCGTCGGGTGAGATACAGGTCGTTGCAGGGACTCACGCAATAATCCAGAAGGATGTTGAATTTAAAAATCTCGGGCTTGTTATCACTGATGAACAGCACCGTTTCGGGGTCGCACAGAGAGCTGCCCTTGCTGACAAGGGGAAAAGTCCCCACAGGCTTGTTATGTCAGCGACTCCCATTCCCAGGACACTGGCGCTTATAATTTACGGCGACCTTGACATTACTGTGATAGATCAGATGCCGCAGGGAAGGCTTCCTGTGAAAACCTATGCCGTTACAGGAAAAATGCGCCGCCGTGTTTACGATTTTATAAAAAAAGAGCTTGAGGAGGGGCATCAGGCTTATGCTGTGTGCCCTGTTATAGAAGAAAACGGAGATGAGCTTCTGGCGGTGACCTCCTACGCAGATCAGCTCAGACAGGGCGCCTTTGCGGATTATGAGGTAGGTCTGCTTCACGGCAAAATGAAAACAGCTGAAAAGGATGCGGTAATGAATGATTTCAAGGAAAGGAAAATTGATCTGCTTGTGTGTACTACTGTTGTGGAGGTCGGGGTCGATGTTCCCAACGCTTCCATCATGCTCATAGAAAATGCAGAGAGATTCGGTCTTTCTCAGCTTCACCAGCTGAGGGGACGAGTGGGCAGGGGAAATGTTCAGAGCCATTGTATACTTATAACGGACAACACAGGAGAAGAATGTGTGAGACGCATGAAGATCATGAGCAATACCTCGGACGGGTTCAAAATATCCGAGGAGGATCTGAAAATGAGGGGTCCGGGGGACTTTTTCGGACGCAGACAGCATGGACTGCCGCCTATAAAAATAGCGGATATTGCAGGAAATATGGATATGATCAATCTGACAAAGGAGGCTGCCGAAAGAATTCTCGCTGCTGATCCCGGACTGAATCACAGTGAAAACCGTGCTTTGAAGCTTGATGTGATACGTCTTTTTTCCGTTAATGGACAAAACGGGCTTAATTGATGTTAAAAATGCACAAATGCAAGCTGACTATACTATGCAAAACGCCAAAACAAGATTTTTTTCAAAAAAAGTGTTGACATTTGGCGATACTCGTGGTAAAATAATAAAGTCGCTGGGGAACAGTGATGAAAATACTAAAAAGTGGGAGCATAGCTCAGCTGGGAGAGCATCTGCCTTACAAGCAGAGGGTCATA